>JBKPIV010000013.1:0-73018 GCA_046730395.1 Actinomycetota bacterium
AGCCAGGGTCAGGTGATCGGCCTGAGCGACTGCACTGGCCTCTGCTTCGGGCCCCATCTCCACTTCGAGGTCCGGGTGAACGGCCAGGTCACCGACCCGATGGCGTACCTGCCCTAGGGCGCAATCCTCCCCAGGCGAGGCGGTCGCCGCGACCCGATTTCCCAAATCAACGCGATTGTCATTACCCTTACGGGGTAGTTGCAGAGCGCTAAAGCGGCTCGATCCGGACGCCTATAGGGTGGATGGACCGCTTGCTCGGTTGGTTGACATGCCAGTCTTCGGACAGATGATCTCCGCGCAACCTCAGGCGACCACCCGGCTCAGCCACCTCCGCGCCTACCTCGCCGGGACCGGCGCGACCGGGTCGCTGATCACCGGCACCGTCGTGGTCTTCCTGTCGCTCGCCGCCTTCGTCGCCTTCAGGGGCCTGCCCTTCGGCGGCGTGGGCGGCAGCTCCGGCAACGCCTACGTGGGGTCCGACCCCGCCGGCTCACCGGAGGCCGCGGCGAAGGCACTGGCGGCCGCGCCGAGAAAGGTCGCTTCGTCCGCGGTACGCGGCGCGCCCGCCGGCGCGGTCGGTGTCTCCGGGGCGAACCACGGGGGCGGCGGAGGACCGAGCACGAGCACGGGCACCACGACCGGCTCTCCGGTCGGGGGCGACCCCGCCGCGACGGGCACGTCGACCACGACCAGCCCGGGGGCGACCTCCGGTACGAGCGGCGGCCCGATCACCAACACCGTCGACCAGACCGATCCAACCGGGGGCAGCCTCTCTCAGACCACGAGCGGGGTCACCCAGCAGCTCGACAACACGGTCGACCAGACCGGCGGCACGGTGGACCAGACCCTGAACAACGTCGGTGGTGCCGTTGGGCAGGGCGGTGTCGGGGACACGGTCGACCAGACGCTGAACCAGGTCACGGGCACGCTCAGCGGTGGGTCGGGCGGCGGCTCCGGCTCGGTCCTCCCTCAGCCCTAAGGAAGCCTCCGCCGCCCTCGGTCGCCGGCCTGGGCCAGCGCCCGCCCGAGCCACCTGAGGGCGACGCCCTGGAGCTCGGCGTCGTGTTGAGCGGCCCGGTGATGGCCGCCGGGCAGCACGATCAGTTTCCGGGGCTCGGCGGCGCGCCCATACAGCTCTTCCGACCATTCGGCCGGGATCTGCTCGTCGCCGCGCGCGTGAATCAGGATCAGGGGCTTTGCACCCATGAGCTCCACGGCCTGGCGCAGGTCGTGTTCGGCGAGCCATGCGGCGAGCGCGGCCTCGGACTCCCGATCGATCCGCATCTCCAGCGTCTCCGACCGCAACCCGCGCGCGAGGTCGCCCGAGGACGCCGGGCAGATCGCGATCGCCCCCGCGATCGCCTCCGAGCTCGCCGCCGCGAGGATCGCGAGGAAACCGCCCATGCTCGAGCCGCGCACGCACACCCGTCCCTCGTCGACGCCCTCGAGCCCCGCGAGAAAGCGGACCATCATGACGACGTCGCCGAGCGCTGCGGGGGCCATGGGGTCCCGCGACTCGCCGTGGCCACGCTGGTCGAAGGCGATCGCCGCCCACCCGGCGGCGGCACAGGCCCGCCCGAAGTCGCCATGGTTCTCCTTCCGCGAACCGGCCCCGTGGAGGATGACCATCCCCGGCCACGGGGGCTCGATCTCCGGCAGCCACAGCATGTACGGGCGCTTCTCGTGAACGCCGATGTCGTCCGGCGCCTTCGGGGACGCGCGCACCATGCGGCTTTCAAGCTACACGCGCGCGGGGTCGAGGCATGCGGGTCCCCGTCACAATGGACGCCCGCATGAGCGCGACGAGCGAGAGATCCATCGTCGAGGGCTCGCCGATCTACCCGATCGGCAGCCGCGTCAACGAGCGGGGACACCTCGAGATCGGCGGGTGCGACGTGGTCGAGCTGGCGTCCGCGTTCGGCACTCCCGCGTACGTGTACGCCGAGGACGACATCCGCGCCCGGGCGCTCGCCTACCTCGACGCCTTTCGCGCCGAGACCGACGATTTCGAGGTCCTGTACGCGAGCAAGGCGGCGCCAATCACGGCGATTTACCGCCTGTGCGCGGAGCTCGGCCTGTCCGTCGACGTCGCCTCCGGGGGCGAGCTGCACATGGCCCTCCGGGCGGGGTTCGATCGCGCGCGGATCTACCTCCACGGCAACAACAAGACCGAGGCCGAGCTTCGCTACGCGATCGAGGCGCGAATTGGGCATCTGATCGTCGACTCGTTCGCGGAGATCGCACGCCTCGACGCGCTCCTCGATCGTCCCCAGGACGTGCTGATCCGGGTCACACCGGGGATCGTGGCCTCGACCCACTCCTACGTGCAGACCGGCGGCCTGGACTCGAAGTTCGGCTTCGGGCTGGAGGACGGCCTCGCCGCCCGCGCCATCGGGGAGGTGCGCGCATCGCGCCACCTCCGGCTCGTCGGGCTGCACGCCCACATCGGCTCGCAGATCTTCGAGCTCGAGCCGTACACGCGGGCGATCGAGGCCCTCGCGGCGCTGGTCGACGGCGGATGGGAATGCCGAATCCTGAACGTGGGCGGGGGCCTGGGCATCGCGTACACCTCCGAGGACGCACCGCCGCCGATCTCGAGCTACGTCGACGTGAAGGTCCGGGGGGTGCGGCGGGTGTTCGATCCGGTCCCGCGGATCCTGATCGAGCCCGGCCGCTCGCTGGTGGGCAACGCGGGGGTGACGGTGTACGAGATCGGGACCGTGAAGGAGATCCCGGGCGTGCGTACCTACCTGTCGGTGAACGGCGGCATGTCCGACAACCTGCGCCCGATGCTCTACGGCTCCCGCTACGAGGCGATCATCGCCAACCGCGCCGGCGACGCCCCCGACACCCTCGCCACCGTCGCCGGCATGCACTGCGAGTCCGGCGACATCCTGATCAGCGACACGACCCTCCCCGCTCCGCGAGCGGGCGACATGCTCGTCACGCCGGCCACCGGCGCCTACGGATACGCGATGGCCTCGAACTACAACGGCGCCCCGCGCCCTCCCGTCGTCTTCTGCAGGGACGGCGATGCCCGGGTGGTCGTGCGCCGTGAGACCTGGGACGACCTCGTAGCTCGCGATGCCGACTGATCCGGCCCGGATCGGGCTCCTCGGCAAGGGCACGGTGGGCGGCGCGTTCTCTCGACTCGTGGACGAACGCGCGGACGCGATCGCCGCAGCCGCCGGACGGCGTCCCGAGATCGTCGGCGTCTTGCGGCGCGGGGAGGGCGAGTTCGACCGGATCCTGGAGGAGTCGGAGATCGTGGTCGAGCTGATGGGCGGCACGGATCCAGCCCGCGACTACGTGCTGCGGGCGCTTCGGGCGGGGCGCCACGTGGTCACGGCGAACAAGCAGCTGATCGCGCAGTTCGGCGACGAGCTCTTCGACGCCGCCCGCGGCGCCGGTGTGCAGCTTCGCTTCGAGGCGGCGGTGGCCGGCGTTGTGCCGGTGATCAGGGTGATCCAGGAGAGTCTCGCGGCGACGGAGATCTCGAAGGTGTTCGGGATCGTGAACGGGACGACCAACCTCATCCTCTCGGAGATGACGAGCACGGGCGCCACCTACGCCGAGGCGCTGGAGCGCGCGCAGGAGCTCGGCTACGCCGAGGCCGACCCCACGGACGACGTCGGTGGCGCCGACGCGGCGGCGAAGATGGCGATCCTCGCCCGGCTCGCGTTCGGCGCCCCGGTGGCGCTGACTGACGTCTACTACGAGGGGATCACCGAGATCCAGCCCGACGACATCGCGTACGCGAAGGAGCTCGGGCTGTCGCTCAAGCTGCTGGGCATCGCCGAGCGCCGCGACGCGGGGATCAGCGTCCGGGTCTTTCCCTGCTTTCTGTATCCAGGCCATCCACTGGCGCCGGTCGAGGGCCCGTTCAACGCGGTGATGGTGGAGGCGCCGGCGATCACGGAGATCACGATGTCGGGCCCGGGGGCGGGGGGCGTCGAGACCGCCTCCGCCGTGCTCGGGGACGTCTTCTCCATCCTCTCGGGCAGGGCCCCCGTGCACGTGGCCCGCAACGCGCTCGAGATCGTCCACGACATCAGCTCGTCCTTCTACCTCCATCTCGAGGTGGCCGATCGACCCGGCGTCCTGGCCCGGATCGCAGACGTCCTGGGGCGAAACGAGGTCTCGGTGCGGAGCGTCGTCCAGCGCGGGCTCGGCGACGACGCGCGCCTCGTCATGGTCATGCACGAGTGTGCGGAGACGCGATTCTTCTCGGCGCTCGAGGAGCTCAGGCCGCTCGAGTTCCTGCGCTCGCAGCCGCGGGCGATTCGCGTCATCGAGGAAGAGTTCGTCTAGGTGTCCTAGGTGCCCCTGCCCCTGATCGAGCGCTATCGCGACCGGTTGCCGCTCGAGGACGGCGACCCGGTCGTGACGCTGAACGAGGGTTCAACGCCGCTCGTGAGGGCGCCGGTGATCTCGGAGCGCGTGGGGGCGGAGGTCTACCTGAAGCTCGAGGGCGCCAACCCGACCGGTAGCTTCAAGGACCGCGGGATGACGGTGGCGGTATCCCGCGCGAAGGGGGCGGGGGCCGAGGCGATCATCTGCGCCTCCACCGGGAATACGGCGGCCAGCTGCGCCGCGTACGCCGCGCGGGCGGGGCTGCGCGGCGCCGTGATCGTGCCTGAGGGCAAGATCGCGATCGGGAAGCTCGCCCAGGCCCTGATGCACGGCGCCCGCGTGATCGCCCTCAGGGGCAACTTCGATCGGGCGCTGGAGATCGTGCGCGAGCTCGAACGAAGCCATCCGGTCGAGCTCGTCAACTCCGTCAATCCGTACCGCATCGAGGGTCAGAAGACGGCGGCCTTCGAGGTCTGCGACGAGCTGGGCGAGCCGCCGGGCGCGCTCGCGATCCCGGTTGGGAACGCCGGCAATATCACGGCCTGGTGGCGCGGCTTTCGCGAGTACGACGCGGCGCCCGTGCTGTACGGGTTTCAGGCCGAGGGGGCCGCGCCGCTGGTGCGAGGCGAACGGGTGGAGAGCCCCGAGACGGTCGCGTCGGCGATCAGGATCGGCAATCCAGCCCGGTGGGAGGAGGCGATGGAGGCGGTCACCGGCTCGCGCGGCCGGATCGCGGCGGTCAGCGACGGGCAGATCCTCGACGCATACCGGCTGCTCGCCTCCCGGGAGGGCGTGTTCTGCGAACCTGCCTCGGCCGCCTCCGTCGCCGGAATCCTCGCCCACGGCCTGCCGGCGCCCGACGGCGGCGAAGCTCCGGCGTCGGTGGTGTGCGTGTTGACGGGCCATGGCCTGAAGGACCCGGACACGGCGCTCGGCAAGGCGCCGTCCGTGGTCGGTTGCGAGGCCGACGTCGGCGCGGTCGAGCGCGCCGTCTTCGAGTGACCTGAACCGGTCGTTCAAAGGGCCATTCGGACGCGGCCGCGCTCAGCCGAGCAGGCGGACGACCCGATCAAGAAGCGATGGCGGTCGACCTGGGACAAGACGCCGTCGACATGGGCGCCCTCTCCGAGGCGATGCGGGCGCTCGCCGCCAGCGCGAGCCCCTCGGCCGCTCGTACCGCCGTTTGCGAGGGGGCGCGAACGGTCGCCGTCGCGCCGGTGTCGGCGCTCCTGGAGCCCACCCCCGACGGCAGTGGGCTGGCGGTGTCGGTGTCGCTCGGGGCGAACCTACGCGGTCTCTTGGTGCCGTTCGCGGGCGAACGCTCGCGGGCCGCCCATGCCTTCGCCGGCGCGGAGGCCGTGTTCGCCCCCGATGCCGACAGCCAGATCGACATCGACCGCGACTTTCTTCGTCGGACTCGGGCCGTGTCCACGCTTTGGCACCCGGTCCTCCATCAGGGCACGGCGATCGGCGTGCTGGTGGTCGCGTGGCGGCGCCGGGTAGCGAGCTACGCGCCTCGCCTGGGACCGCTCATGGACGTGCTGGCCGCGGCGGCCGCCGTGTCGGCCGGGCCGACGCCGCGCTGTACGAGGCGAAGCGCACCGGGCGAGACCGCGCCGTGGCGGCCTCCCTACGAGCGTCGACCTAGTCACGAAGTCGGCCCGATCCGTGCGCAACGCGCGCGTCGGCGAACGCGAGGATCGCCGCGATGCTGGCCGAACTGCTCGGGCTGGTGGCGCCGCCCCGTTGCTCGCTGTGCGCTGCGGCCTGCGGGGCCCGGGAGGCGCTGTGTGAGGCTTGCGAGTCGCGGCTCGAGGCGCGGCGCCCGCGCCACGCCTCGCTCCGGGGGCTCGACCAGGCGTGGTCTGCGTCGGAGTATGAGGGCGTTGCGCGCGACCTGGTCGTGACGCTCAAGTTCAGGGGACGCCTACGCCTTGCCTCGCGCGCGGCCGAGGCGATCGTCCAGCGGGCCCCGCCCGAGCTGCTGACCGGGATCGTGGTCCCGGTTCCGGCGGCCCCCGAGCGTCGCCGGCAGCGGGGGTTCGACCCAGCCGAGGCGATCGCCGTTGGGGTGGCCGCGCGGTCCGGGCTCGCGGTCAGCCGGTGCCTCAGGCGCTCCCCGGGCCGCCGGCAGGTCGGGCGCCCGCGGAGCGACCGGCTGTCCGATCCGCCCGCGGTGCGTTTGCGCGGCCGGGCGCCGGAGCGGGCGATCCTGATCGACGACGTGGTCACCACCGGCGCCACCGTCGGCGCCTGCGCCGAGGCGCTGCGTGACGGCGGCGCATCCAGGGTCGTCGCCCTGACCTTCGCGCGGGCCGGGTGACGTCTCCATTCGGGGATTTGGCGGGAGGACGCCAGGGTCGTAGGATCTGTTCAGCTGCACCCGAGGAGAGGAGGGAGCGTGCGGATCGAAGTCAGGGGCAGGAACACGGAGGTCACCGACGAGCTTCGCCGCCACGTGGAGAAGCGCTTTGCGCGGCTCGGCAGGCAGGTCTCCGAGCACGCGGTCCTCGAGGTCGAGCTGAGCGAGGAGCGAAACCCCTCGATCTCCGACCGTCAGATAGCGGAGGCGACGCTCCACCTCAAGCGCACCACCCTCCGTGCCCGCGAGGCCGCCCCGGAGATGCTCCACTCGATCCACGAGATCGCCGAGGACCTGCGGCGACAGGTGAAGCGTCACCGCGAGAAGCGCCGCAAGCGCCACCAGACCAGGCGCATCGCGGACAACCTGCGGCGACGAACCGCGTAGGGCGACCCGCGGAAAGCTAGGTCGAGCGGCCGGTACCCTGGGAGGCCGTGGCCAAGGGGCTGATCGACAAGGCGCTGCGCCTCGGTGAGGGGCGGCAGTTCAAGGAGTACGAGCGGCGGGTCGACTCGATCAACCGGTTCGAGCCGGAGATGGAGCTGCTCGCCGACGAGGAGATCCGCACCGAGGCGGACGGGCTTCGCGAGCGCGCGCGCAACGGCGAACCCCTCGACGACCTGCTCGCGGAGGCCTTCGCCCTCTGCCGCGAGGCGGCAAAGCGAACCCTGGGTGAGCGGCATTTCGACGTGCAGCTGATCGGCGGCATGGTCCTCCACGACGGGTCGATCGCCGAGATGAAGACGGGCGAGGGAAAGACGCTCAGCGCGACCCTCCCGGTGTTCCTCAACTCGCTCGCCGGCAGGCCGGTCCACCTGGTGACCGTCAATGACTACCTCGCCCGGCGCGACGCGGAGTGGATGGGGCCGATCTACAGGGCGCTCGGCGTCTCCGTCGGCGCGATCCAGTCCGGCCACGAGCCCGACGTCCGCAAGCAAGCCTACGGATGCGACGTCGTCTACGGCACCAACTCAGAGTTCGGGTTCGACTACCTGCGCGACAACATGTCGAGCGCCCTCGAGTTCTGCGTCCAGCGCGAGCACGACTACGCGATCGTCGACGAGGTCGACAACATCCTCATCGATGAGGCGCGCACGCCGCTGATCATCTCCGGGGCTCCGGAGGCGGCCGCCGACCTCTATTACACCTTCGCCCGGCTGGCGAAGCAGCTGGTCGGCGTGCCGGCGAAGGAGAAGCTGAAGTCGCGGGGCGAGGAGCGGGACACGACCGACGTCGACTTCGACTACGAGTACGACGAGAAGCACAAGACCGTCGCTCCCACCGAGCCTGGGGTCGCGAAGGCCGAGCGCTTTCTCGGCGTCGACAACCTGTACGTCTCAGAGCACGGAACGCTCGTGAACCACCTCGTGCAGGCGCTGAAGGCCGAGTCGCTGTTCCACCGGGACGACGATTACGCGGTGATCGACGGGGAGGTGAAGATCGTCGACGAGTTCACCGGCCGCATCCTCGAGGGGCGGCGCTGGTCGGAGGGCCTCCACCAGGCGATCGAGGCCAAGGAGGGGGTGCAGATCCGCGAGGAGAACCAGACGCTGGCGACGATCACCCTCCAGAACTACTTTCGCCTCTACGACAAGCTCGCCGGAATGACCGGTACCGCGCTGACCGAGGCGACCGAGTTCATGAAGATCTACGAGATGCCGGTGGTCGACATCCCGACCAACGAGCCGATGATCCGCGACGACCACAACGACCAGATTTACAAGACCAAGAACGGCAAATGGAAGGCGGTGATCAGCGAGATCACGGAGCGGCACGAGCGCGGTCAGCCGATCCTGGTCGGGACGATCTCAGTCGAGGTCTCCGAGATGCTGTCGGCGGAGCTCAAGCGACAGGGCATAGACCACGTGGTCTTGAACGCGAAGCCCGAGCACGCGCAGCGGGAGGGCGAGACGATTGCCCAGGCGGGCCGGGTGGGCGCGGTGACGATCGCGACCAACATGGCGGGCCGCGGGGTGGACATCAGGCTCGGCGGCGACCCCGAGCAGCTCGCCAAGGCGGAGCTGCGAAAGCTCGGCGTCTCGCCGGGCGACGAGAGCTACGAGCAGGAGCTCGCGGAGACCCGCGCCCGCTTCGAGGAGCAATGCCAGGCCGAGGGCCGGCAGGTCATCGACGCAGGCGGCCTGTTCATCTGCGGTACCGAGCGCCATGAGTCGCGACGCATCGACAACCAGCTCCGAGGGCGCTCAGGCCGCCAGGGCGATCCGGGTGAGTCGCGCTTCTATCTCTCGGCCGAGGACGAGCTCATCCGCCTCTTCGCCGGCGATCGGATCTACAAGATCCTCGACCGCCTCGGACCGGTGGACGAGCACGGCGAGGAGTATCCGCTGGAGGCGAAGATGCTCAGCCGCACGGTGGAGAACGCACAGAAGAAGGTCGAGCAGCAGAACTTCCTGATCCGCAAGCGCGTCCTCGAGTACGACGACGTGATGAACGAGCAGCGCCGGGTGATCTACAAGTACCGGCGCGAGATCCTCGAGGGCCGCGACATGTCGGAGGTCTCGCGCGAGCAGATCAGCGAGGTGATCCGGCGCCTGGTCGAGGAGTACACGCCGGGCGAGGTGTTCGAGGACTGGGACGTCTCCGGGCTCGTCACCCAGTCCGGTCAGCTCTGGCCGCTGTCGGTTGACGTGATGCAGGCCGAGTTCCCGGTCTCGGATCGGGAGGCGATCGCCGCGGCGCTGACCGAGGACGCGCTCGCCGCCTACGCCAGGCGCGAGGAGGAGCTGGGCGACGAGCTGATGCGGTATCTGGAGCGACAGATCCTGCTCCAGATCATCGACGTACGCTGGCGCGAGCACCTCTATGAGATGGACTACCTGCGCGAGGGCATCCACCTGCGGGGCTTCGCGCAGATCGATCCACTCGTCGCCTACAAGAACGAGGGCTTCACGATGTTCCGCGACCTCATGAACTCCATCTGGGAGGAGTTCGCGCGGATCATCTTCCACGTCGAGGTGAACGTCGAGCCGGCCGATTTCGAGCCGGAGCCGAGCGCCCGCGAGCAGGAGCTCACCTACGCGGGCGGCGGCCCCGAGCAGCCCTCGGCCATGCAGGAGGCCGCCGGCGCGGCCGCGGCGAGCGCCGCCGGCGTGGCTCCGCTGGCCGCCGGGGACGGGGCCGGCAACGGGGGTCCGCAGGGCGAGAACCCAACCACGGTCGTCAAGGCAGACCGCGAGAAGATCGGCCGTAACGATCCGTGCTGGTGCGGATCCGGCAAGAAATACAAGAAGTGTCACGGCGCCTGAGCGGCGTCCGGAGCCCTGGCCGCTGAGCTGTCCCTAGCCGGCGGTCCGGATGGACGCCGTCGCTGCTCGTGGGCGGTCTCCGCGCCGGAATACCTCGCCTACCACGACGACGAATGGGGACGGCCCGTGGTGGACGACCGCCTGCTGTACGAGCGCCTGTGCCTCGAGGCGTTTCAGTCCGGGCTCTCCTGGCTCACGATCCTGCGCAAGCGCGAGGCGTTCAGGGAGGCATTCGCGAATTTTGAGATCGAAGCGGTGGCCGCATTCGATGGAGCGGACGTGCGTCGGCTAGTGGCCGATGCGGGAATCGTCCGCAACCGCGCCAAGATCGACGCGGCGATCGCCAACGCCGAGGCCGCGTTGCGCTTGGGCGACGAGGGCGAATCGCTGTCCCGTCTGGTCTGGTCGTTCGCATCGAAGCGGCGGCGAACGCCGCGCCGCGGATCCGATATTCCGGCGACCACCCCGGAATCGACGGCGCTCGCCCGGGAGCTCAAGCGGCGCGGCTTTCGCTTCGTCGGCCCGACGACCGTGTATGCGCTGATGCAGGCGTGCGGCCTCGTCAACGACCACATCGCCGGCTGTGCCGTCCGCCGCGCGGTCGAGGAGGAGCGGCGACGCGTCGCGGGCTCGGTTCGCGACACCTCCTAAGCTCTGTGTGATGGCCGAGGCCGTATCCCGAGAGAGCGTGTCCGCGCGGCTCGCGGCAGCCCGCGAGGGCCTGACGCTGCTCGCGGACTACCTTTGACCCGGCCAGGCTCGAGTCCAAGCTAGAGCGGCTCGAGCGGGACATGCAGCGTCCCGGCTTCTGGGACGACTCCGATGGGGCGGCGCGAACCTCCACGCAGCACGCGGACATGCAGCGGCGGCTCCAGACCTTTCGATCCCTGGAGTCGGACCTGGCCGATCTGGAGGAGCTCGCGGAGCTCTCAACCGACGACCCGGAGTTGGCGGGCGAGGTCGAGTCGCAGCTCGAGTCGATCGAGCGGCGCCTGGCGACGCTCGAGGAGGCAAGGCTCTTCAATGGTCGCTACGACGCCGGCGACGCGGTGGTCACCATTCGCTCCGGCGCCGGGGGAACGGACTCACAGGATTGGGCCGAGATGCTGTTGCGCATGTACCTGCGCTGGGCCGAACGACGCGGGTTCGAGGTCGAGATGAAGGAGGCGTCTCCGGGTGAGGAGGCCGGACTGAAGTCCGCGACCTTCATCGCGCGGGGAGAGAACGCCTACGGCCTGTTCGCCGCGGAGCGGGGGGTGCATCGCCTGGTGCGAATCTCTCCCTTCGACGCCTCCAGACGCCGCCACACCGCGTTCGCTCAGGTCGACGTGGCGCCCCTGGTGGATGACGACGTCGAGGTGGCGATCGACGAGGAGGACCTGCGCGTTGACACCTACCGTGCGTCAGGGGCGGGCGGTCAGCACGTCAACAAGACCGACTCGGCGGTTCGGGTCACTCACATACCCACGGGGATCGTGGTCCAGTGCCAGAACGAGCGCTCGCAGGCTCAGAATAAGGCGACCGCGATGCGCCTCCTGCGGGCGCGGCTCCTGGAGGAGGAGGAGCGGCGGCAGGCGGAGGAGCTGGCGGCCGAGCGCGGCCAGCAGAAGGCCGCCGAGTGGGGCTCGCAGATCCGGAGCTACACACTCCATCCCTCCACTCGGGTCAAGGACCACCGCACCGGATACGAGGTCGGCGACGCGCAGCGGGTCCTGGACGGCGATCTGGACGGATTCATCCGCGAGTACCTCCTGAAGAGCGCCGCCGGGTAGACCGCCTAACGTTTCGGGGCATGGCCGTCACGGTCGCGGTTGGTTTGTCGGAGAGCTTTGACGCCGTCGAGGCGTTCTCGGAGGCGGCCGGGCAGGCGGCAACCGGCCTCGATGCGCCCTGCGACCTCTGCCTCGTGTTCGCCGGGGCCCCGCACCTCGGCCACGGCAAGTGGATTCTCTCGACGGTGCACGAGGTACTTGCGCCGCGGCGTCTGATCGGATGTGGGGCGGGCGGCGTCGTCGGCCCAGGACGTGAAATCGAGGAGGGTCCCGCGGCCGTGGTCTGGGCGGCGTCGATGCCGGGCGCCGAGCTCTCGACCCATCACTTCGAGGTCGAGCAGCGGGGCGACGGCTTCCGCGTCCTCGGCATCCCGGACGGCGAGGACCTCGGCGAAGCGATGGTCGTCCTGGCCGACCCCTACAGCTTCGCGACCGAGGCGCTCCTCGAGCGCCTCGCGGAGCTCGCGCCTGGAATGCCGGTGCTCGGGGGCCTGGCGAGCGCGGCCGCCGCGGGGTCCGCGTCGCTCTTCCGCGATGGTGACGTAGTCGGCGGGGGAGCTGTCGCGTGCTCGCTGTCGGGGGTGTCCCTGATGCCCTGCGTATCGCAGGGCGCGCTTCCAGTGGGCCCGGAGATGACGATCACCGCGGCGGAGGGCAACGTGATCGCGGAGCTCGCGTCAAAGCCCGCGATCGAGCGACTACAGGAGGCGATCGGCAGCCTCGATCCCCGCGAGCAGCGCCTCGCCGCCGCGGGGCTGATGTTGGGAATAGTGATCGAGGAGAACCGCCCCGAGTATCGGCGTGGCGACTTCCTCGTGCGCCCGGTCCTCGGCGCGGACACCGAGGCGGGAACGATCGCCGTCGGCGAGCGCGTGCGGATCGGCCAGACGGTTCGCATGCACGTGCGCGACGGCGCCTCGGCCGACGAGGACCTGCGCGATGCTCTCCGCACGCAGGTGGCGGCGCTCGGCGACTCGCCCGCCGCGGGGGTCCTCGTCTTCACCTGCAACGGGCGCGGCTCCCACATGTTCGAGGTCCCCGATCACGACGCGATGGCGATCGAGGGCGCCCTGGGCGTCCCGGCCGGGGGGTTCTTCTGCGCCGGCGAGATCGGGCCAGTCGGTGGGAGCAACTTCCTTCACGGCTTCACCGCGACGATGGCCGTTTTCCCCAGGGACTAAATCGTCTGGTGGATACGGAGCTCCAGGACCTCGTCGCCCGCGCGTTGGCCGAGGACGTCGGGGCAGGCGACGTGACCAGCGAGGCGACGGTCGCACCCGGCGCACGGGCGGCCGCGAGGATCTTCCAGAAGGACCCGGGAGTCCTGTTCGGACTCGAGATCGCCGCCGAGGTCTTCAGGCAGGCGGGCGCGGGCGAACTCGAGCGATTGAAGCCCGAGGGGGAGTGGCGCGACGCCGTGCCCGTCGACGTCGCGGCGGTGAGCGGGCGGGCCCGGGCGCTGCTCCTCGCGGAGCGAACGGCGCTCAACTTCCTCTGCCACCTGTCCGGAATCGCGACGCTCACGGCCAGATTCGTGGATGCGGTTCGCGGCACCGGCGCGACGATCCTGGACACTCGCAAGACCACGCCGGGCCTTCGCGCGCTCGAGAAGCAGGCCGTCGCGGCGGGCGGGGGCCGCAACCACAGGATGGGCCTCCACGACGCGGTCCTGATCAAGGAGAACCACGTGGCGCTCGCCGGGGGCCTCGCGCGCGCCGTCCGGCTCGCCCAAGGGGCCCAGCACACGCTCCAGGTGGAAGTGGAGTGCGCGACCGCCGCGGAGGTCGAGGCAGGCCTGGAGAGCGGCGCGGACAGGCTCCTGCTCGACAACATGGGGCTCGGGGAGCTGCGCGCGGCCGTCGCGGCCCGGGACGCGGCCGCAAGGGCGCACGGGCCGACCGCGACGCTCGAGGCATCCGGCGGCATCACGCTCTCGAACGCGGCCGAGATCGCCGCCACCGGAGTCGATTTCATCTCGGTTGGGGCACTCACCCACTCCGCGCCCGCGCTCGACCTGAGCATGCTGCTGGAGCCGGCGGAGTGAGGCGCGAGCTGGTCAGGCGATGAACGATGAGACCAGGCCCGCTGCCGGCCGTCCCGGACGAGCGCACCTCGACCTGGTGCCGAGGGCCGAATTCCGCGCCACTGTCTCACGAAATTCGGCCCTCGGCGGAGGCGGGAGGTCAGCCGAGCAGCGCCGGACGGTAGCGGGCGATCCGCATCTTGGCGTGCGGGAGCACCTTTAGGACCTTATGGCGATGGGCCTTCGCCCGCTTGGGGTTGCTGACCACGTAGAGGTTCACGAACAGGGGGATCGGGCGGCCCCGGCGGCTGCGGGCGTCGCGGAGCATTCGCAGGACGCCAACCTTCGTGTAAGGGCAGGGGGTTTGGACACGCGTGCAGTTTGAGCCGTTCGTCTCCGCGATCTCGCCGTGCAGGGAGGCCATCCGCGCCACCCTCCTGCCGCTGGTCGTGGCGTGGCGGCCGCGGGCCAGGATGAGGTGGGTCGTCACCCTGGCGCTGTAGGGGAGCCCCGAGACGCTGGTCCGCATCCTGGCCAGCACCGCGAGCTGAGTTCCCTTTCGGAGCCCGCCGAGGCGCCGGGACAGGACCACCGTAGGGGTCTGGTCGAGCGGAATCCTCGCGTGCCGGCGCTTGCCCGTCCTCAGCACCGGGGCCGGAGGTTGGGCACCAGGCCGAAGGCGGATGGCGTTGATCCGCCCCTTGTCCTGGAGGACGTGACCGTTGGGCTTATTCGCGCCGATGATCAGCCGGTCGCCGCCGCGGGCACGGCGGCTGTGCGCGTCGACCACGAAGTTGACGTGGCAGGCGTTCGGCCGGCAGGGCAGCGCCGCAGCGCTTGGGATCGTGATCGATGGGTGCTTGAAGACGAGCACGCAATGGTGCTGGCGGTCGGCGAGCGGCTTGCCCTTGCAGCTGATGACCTTCCGGCCGGTGACCGCCCGCGCCTGCTCGCCGCCCGCGATCCGGGGCCCCGCCGCAAGTACGAGCTTCCATCCCACACGTGGATTGAAGAAGTAGGGCGGCCCTACGCAGGAAGGATCGGGCCGGAAGCAGTTGACCGTGACCTGAAGCTCGGCGCTCAACCTGAGCCGGTCCCCGGCAGCGAGGCCCGGGAGCTTGTGCGGGCCCATCGACATGACGACGCGCGGCTTCGCCCCCGCGCGGCGGGTGATCGGGATCGTCCTGCGCGTCTCGGAATGGTCGCCAGTGGTCGCCACCAGCACTCGGGGCTCCCCGTTGCCGTTCGCCTCCGCGAGCTCCGAGATCTCGTGGGCGGCGAGGCCGAGCGCGCCGGCGGCGACCGCCAGCGCCACGAGTCTTCGGGGCGTGCCGACATCGCGGAAGGCTCCTCGCGCACGGCCCGCCATCACAACCGGTGATGAGTATGGCGGGATAGAGTCGCGGCCATGGCATCGAACACCGAGCTCTGTGAGTAAACGCCCAGTGCATGAAGCGCGGATGAAAGACGACCTGCGCCGCAGGCGCGAGGAGCTCGTGACCCGGCACATGGAGTCCGAGAACCGGCATGAGTACGAGGCGACGATCGAGACCTTCGACCAACCCCGCTACGAGCTGATCGGCACCGGCGACGTCTACGACGGCCCCGAGGAGGTGGCGCGCTACTTCGAGGAGACCCGCACCGCGTTTCCGGACCAGCGCAACGAGCTGATCGCGCTCCACCACGCCGACGACGCGGTGATCGTCGAGGCCAACCTGTACGGGACCCACGACGGACCATTCCGCGGCTTGCCTGCGACCGGCCGCAAGTTCGAGATGCGGTTCTGCGCGATCTTCGTGTTCGAGGAGGATCGTCTCGTCTGCGAGCGCGTCTACTTCGACGCTAATACGGTCCTGCGCCAGCTCGGCATCGCTCGCGACCCCCTGTCGATCGGCGGCCGGGCGGCGACGGTGCTCAACCACCCGCTGACCATCGGTCGAGCCGTGACTCGACAGCTCCTTCGCCGGTAAGGAGAAGCAGGCACTTTGACCACACCGCAAGCGGCCAACCTTCGCGTTTCGCATCCGGGGGGTGGACGCAACACGCGAAAGTTCGACGCTCGGCGTCCCCGCCTTCCCTGATTACTTCAATAGCCGCGAGAGGCGCCGGTCCTTGAGCACGCGCCCGCCGGTCTGCTCCTCCGGACAGTAGGTGGTGACGTGCTCGGCGAAGTGGACGGCGGCCAGGGTGGCGCCGCAGCGCGGACATGGCTCGCCCTCGCGCCGGTGGACCTGGAGCGGCATCGGCAGCTTGTCCGGCACCTGATCGCCGATCACCGCCTCGTAGTGCTCGACCGCGTCACCCAGCACATGGAGGGCGGTGTGCAGCCGATCGACCTCCTCGTCCTCGAGCTCGGACCCCTGCCGGAACGGGGACAGCGCCGCCTCCCACAGGATCTCGTCGACCCACGAGCGGCCGATGCCGGCAATCACCCGTTGGTCTCGCAGCATCGGGTGCAGGTGGCGCGGCTGGTCGAGGCGCCGCGCCAGCTCCTCGAGCTCCGGTGGGGGCCACGCCTCCGGCCCAAGGGTCGTAACCATCTCGTCGTCGCCGACCGAGTCCGCCGGCATCAGCTTGGCCCAGGCGCGCTGCTTGGTCCCGAACTCTCGCAATCGAAGCTCTCGCCCTTCGGCGAGCCGCACCAGGACCCTTGCGCTGCGGTCGCGGAGCGAGGCGCGCTTGTCGAACACCTGCAGGCGCCCCGCGGACATCAGGTGGACCAGCATGGCGAGCGGCACCGGCGGCTCGCCGTTCGGGGAGAACTCGACGATCGGCATCTTTCCGATCCGCTGCACGCTCGACACCCGGCGTCCCGAGACGGCGGCGAGCGGCGGGTCGATCGACTTCAGGGCCACCATTCCCGGCGCGAGCGCGGACTCCACCTCGACCTCCCGCACGGCTGCGTCGAGCCGGCGCGCGGTGATCTCGACCTCGGGCAGCTCGGGCATCGGTGCCCACTAAGCGTAGGGAGGCCGGCGAGCGCCGCCGGCGCATTTCGGCCACGGGCTACACTTGACCGAAGTCATTCGCCTGGTTCGAGGCTGGCCGCGGAAGCCAGCCGGGCCGGCGAACATCGAAAGGAACGGATGGCACTCGAACTGCCCACAGTTCAGCCCACCGTAGTTTCGGAGCTCTCCGGCGAGGAGATCGCCGAGCTGTCCGCCGAGGTGCGCGCGCTTGCCGCAACCCGCAACGCCGTGATCCTCGCTCACAACTATCAGCTGGCCGAGGTCCAGGACGTAGCTGACCTCACCGGCGACTCGCTCCAGCTTTCCCGGGAGGCCGCCAGCACCGACGCGGACGTGATCGCGTTCTGCGGGGTTCACTTCATGGCCGAGACCGCCTCCGTGCTCTCACCCGACAAGACCGTCCTCATCCCCGATCCTGACGCCGGCTGCTCGCTGTCGGAATCGATCACGGCCGACCAGCTGCGGGCCTGGAAGGCCGAGCATCCCCGGGCGATCGTGATCATGTACGTGAACACCTCGGCTGACGTGAAGGCGGAGACCGACTACTGCTGCACCTCGTCGAACGCGGTCGCGGTGGTCGAGCACGCCTGGCGCGAGCACGGCGCCGAGACCGAGATCCTGTTCGGCCCGGACATGTGGCTGGGCTCCTTCGTCGCGCGAGAGCTCGGGCTGACCGAGGATCCCGAGCGCTACGCGCGCTTTCACGTGTGGGACGGCGAGTGTCACGTCCACGCCGGCATCCGGCCGGACGACATCGCGGCGATGCGTGCGGAGCATCCGGAGGCCGAGTTCCTGATCCACCCCGAATGCGGGTGCTCGACCCAGGCGATGGAATACGTGGCGGCCGGCGACCTCGACTCCGATGGCGTCCAGATGCTCTCCACCTCGGGGATGCTGCGCCGCGTCTCCGAGCGCCCGGACGGCGAGTTCATCGTCGCCACTGAGACCGGGATGCTCTACCCGCTCCAGCAGGCCGCCCCGCGGGCGACGCTGATCGAGGCCAATCGCATGGCCTTGTGCAGGTACATGAAGATGATCACGCTGCCGAAGCTCAGGGACTCGCTCCGCGACCTCGAGTTCGAGGTCAAGGTGCCGGAGGCGGTCGCGCGGCGCGCGCGGCTCCCGATCGAGCGCATGGTCGCCCTCGGCTGACCAGGTAACTCCCAGGATCGGCTTGTCGCGGCGTCTTAGCCGTTGCGTCGCATCCCATTGGAAGCAGCCCCCACGCCGGTGATAGCTTGGGCCCGTGTTCGGGCTCATCGCCCGCTTGGTTTTAGGCCTCGTCCTGGCAGGGTCAGCGGCGCTGAAGCTGGCCAGCCCGGCGTCGAGTCGGGCGTCGCTTGCGACCTTCGACGTCGAGGGCGAGGCGCTGCGCTGGGTCGGTTGGGTGGTGCTGGTGGCCGCGGAGCTCGGGCTCGCCGCCGGCATCGTCGCCGGCAGCGACCAGGCGGCGTGGCTTGCCGCCGGCCTGATGGCGCTGTTCGCCGCGGTGCTGGTCGGCGCGATCCTCCGCGGGCGCGCCGGGGCTCCGTGCGCCTGCTTCGGCGCCCGGTCGATCGTCGGGTGGAGGGCGGTGGGCCGCAACGTGGCGCTCGCGGCCTGCTTCGCGGTCGTTCCGTTCCTGCCGGAACGCAGCCTGTCGACCGACGAGTGGCTCGGCCTGGGGCTGGTTGTGGCGCTCCTCGTCTGCCTCGGGCTGGCGATCGCGGTGCTCGCGCTGGCTCGAGAGGTTGGGATCTTGCGCTTGCGTCTGGGCCCGGCGTCCGCCCTGGAGATCGCCGAGGAGGGACCGGCGGTCGGTGAGCGGGTGGAGCTGGTCGAGCGCCTGGAGGGGATCTCCGGGTCCGGCCTGGGCCTCGCCGTCTTCACCTCGGAGGGATGCCGAGTTTGCCGGGGGCTCGAGCCCGCGATCGCGACCCTGGCCAACCACCCGGCAGTCTCGGTGGAGACCTTCGATGAGGTCGCCGATGCCGCAGTCTGGCGGGAGCTCGGGATTCCTGGGAGCCCGTTCGCGGTTGCGCTTGATCCGCAGGGCACGGTGCTCGCCAAGGGGCTCTTCAACAACCTGGCCCAGCTCGAGAGCGTGCTCGCTACCGCCGAGCAGCGGCGCTCGGGGCAAGGGATGAAAGCCTAGATGCGCGAGCGCGACCGGATCGGCGAGGCGTTCGACTCCCTGGCGGCGGACACGTCACGCCGCGGGTTTCTCGCACGGGTCGGTTCGGGTCTGCTCGCTGCCACGGTAGGGGGAGTCGTGGCCAAGGCGATCAAGCCGGGAGAGGCTGATGCTTTCCACTTCTGCGGCCACACGTTCACCACGGGCAGCTGCATCCATCCCTTGGGCCTTCCTCGAGTCGATTCGCGCGACTTCCCCATCCGGCCCTCGGACGGCCGCCCGGTGGACAACCTCGGCCGCCTGATCAATGCCTCCGGGCGCCCGATCCACGACAACGGCGAGCTCTTGCGCGATCCCGACGGCGTTCCCTTGCCGCCCGCGCCACGCACCAAGGTCTGCCAGCAGACAGGTGACATCTATGGGTTCGAGGCGCACCCGCAGGGCGCGTGGTACCGGTGCTGCGGCGGGACGGTGCGCAAGCTCTGGGACTGCTGCGCCCATCACGACAGCAGAATCAACGGCGATGCGGCACTGAAGGGCTACTGCTTCGGGGGCCGCAAGGTCTTCTGCGTCCAGTACTACCAGACCCACGTCCCATGTTGAGCTCGAGGGCGACACGAGCATGAGCGCGCTCGAGCTCAGCCTCGCGGTGGCGGCGCTAGCGGTCGGCCTGACCGGGGCTTGGTCGCCGTGCGGCTTCTCGATGGTGGAAACGATCGGACTGGCCGGCGATCCCGGACGGCGCCGTACCACGCTGGCCGCGTGTGCGACCTTCGCGCCGGGAGCGATCGCCGGCGGTGTCGCGACGTTCGGTCTCCTGTCTCTGATCGGCGGGGCGATCCACGGGGCCGGCGGAAGGGTCGCGTACCTGGTCGCGGCGGTTATCGCCGTCGCGGCGGGAGTCGCGGAGGCCCGCGGGGTCCGGATCGCTCCGCAGATCCGCCGCCAGCTCCCCGAGGGCTGGCGCTGGACGATGCCGCTGCCGCTCGCCGCCGGGCTCTACGGGATCCTGCTCGGGCTCGGCTTCACGACGTTCGTGCTCAGCTTCGGCGTCTGGGCGCTCGCCGGGATCAGCCTCGCGCTGGGCAACCCGGGTGCCGGGTTGGTGATCGGCGCCGCCTTCGGGGTGGGCCGGGCCCTACCCGTGCTCGTGGTTGCTCCCGCCGTGGAGACGCCGCTCGGCGTGCGGTGCATCGAGCTGATGGCCGAGAAGCCGGTCCTCTATCGGGCGTTCCGGCTCGGCGATGCGCTCACGCTCGGCGTCGTCGCCGCCGCGCTGACCGCGACGGGCGTCGCGACCGCGGCCCAGACCGAGGTTCCCAACGGGGCCGACCCCTCGGTCGCCGGCAAGGCCCTGGCCTTCCAGCGAGGCGATCGTAGCGGCGTGCTCCGCTTTCGGGGCCATGACCTCGACCTCCCGGGCCGGGATCCCGCGGTCGGGGGGAAGCTCGCGGCGGTGATCTCCGGCGGCGACCAGATCAAGATCCTCAGCCGTTTCAACCGCCACGTGATCGGCTCGGTGGGGACGCCGGACGTCCAGGCGGTCGCGATCTCGAACCGCTGGCTCGCCTATCTCACGATCGATCATGGCCACTACAGGCTCAAGTCCCGGGGCATCACGGACCCGTCGCATCCGGGCAAGGCGCGGGGCCTCGCGTCGGTCGAGAGCCCTACCCAGATCGGTCACCCGAGCGTGGACGGCGGGCGGGTCTTCTACGCGCTCTCGAGGCGTCACGTGAACTCGATCAAGCGACGGAGCCTGAAGTCGGGGAAGAGCGGGACGGTGCTTCGGTCGCGCACCGACGAGCTGCTCAACCCGACGGCACTCGGCAAGCACCTGGTCTATGTGCAGGTTTCCCGCGGCCCGGAGTCGCCGCAGGCGACTCACCCCCGAAAGCTGCGCCAGCGACTCATGCTGAAGAGGATCGGGCGGAAGGGGTCCGGCCGCCCGGTCTACTCGCACGGCGCCGATCGCACGCTCTGGACCACCGCTCTTTCGGGCAAGCGCGCCTACGTCACCGTGCTCGGCGGTGGCGGTCCGAAGATCGTCTCGGCGCAGCGCTAGGGGAACGGTTTCGATGGAGCAGCGCTACCAGCGGCCTGGCTGGTTCACGAAGCATGTCTTCAACCCGGCCGTCGCGGGGCTTACCCGTCTCGGCATCAGCGTGGCCGGATCCCGGGTGCTCGCCGTCCGGGGGCGCAAGACGGGCGAATGGCGCCACACGCCGGTCAACCCGCTCGAATTCGAGGGCTCGCGGTACCTCGTGGCGCCGCGCGGGGACACCCAATGGGTGAGGAACCTGCGCGCCAACCGGGAGGGGCGGCTCAGGGGCCGCTGGCGGACCGAGCCCTTCGTGGCGATCGAGCTCCCCGACGCGGAGAAGACGCCTCTTCTTCGCGCCTATCTGAAGCGCTGGAAGTGGGAGGTCGGGGTCTTCTTCGGCGGCGTTGGGGCCGACTCGACCGATGAGGAGCTTGCGGGCATCGCGCCCGACCACCCGATCTTCCGGATCGAGGAGGGGCCCCGGGGCCAGGGCTCAGCCTAGGGCGCCAATCTGGTCAGGGGGTCCTAGGGCGGAGCCAGGACGCTCGGCGGGATGTTCCCCACCCCGATCGCCCGATAGAGCGTCGCGTCCGGCTTCACGATCAACCAGCGGCCGCCCTGCCGGCGGAGGTAGGTGACGTCGTCCTCGATCGAGGGCTCGCGGCCCTCGGCGAACCGGGTGACGACCGTCGCGGTGTCGCGGGCGCTTGAGGCCGTGATCGCCACCGCACGGATCCGCGCGACCCGCGAGCGGTCGTACACGGGGAAACCCCTTGGGTCGCGGTATCCAATCGAGGCGGAGAGCGACGGGGCGCAGCCGCCGCGATCGCGGGGGAACCTGACGGCGGCGAGCCCCCGGGGGACGAACAACGCGCAGGCCCGCCGTCCGTTCCGGGCGTTGAGCGCGGCGACGTAGTCGCGCACGACGCGGGCGATCCTGCGTTGCTCCGGGTCGAGCCGAGCGGCGGGCGATTGGGCGACGGCTTGGTGGACCTGCCGCTGGGTCCGGCCGGGATGGCCCCCACCGCGATGCCCCTTGGCGGGATGCCGGGTCGTGGTCGAGCCCGTGGGGGGCGCCGAGGCGCCGGTGGTGGTTGGCGGCGGACCGCCGCCCTCGTCGGTGGCGCTCGAGATCGCGAGGACGGCCACCAGGGTGGCGAGCGCCGCGACGATCCACACGAGCGGGGGCCGGAGGAACCTCCTCACCGATCCGTTATAGCGAGGAGGGACGCGCTCCGAGCGGCGCCCGCTCCTTGCGGGAAAACGCCGCGGCGGTTCCGTCCCAGCCGGCCCATACGCTCGGTGCAGGAATGGCCTCCAACGCTAATCTCGCCAGCGTGAGTCACCTGAGGCCGGTTCCGGACCCCAAGCCGCCGCCGAAGCTGGCCGAGCGCGTGGCCGCGAAGCCGTCGGTCGCCGAGCTCGAGCGCTGGGCCACGGTGCTCCGGATCGATTGCGTGCGCATGCTCGCCGTGGCGAAGTCGGGGCATCTCGACTCCTCGCTCTCCGCGGCGGACATCGTCGCCGCCCTTTATTACCGGGTGCTGCGGCACGATCCGGAGAACCCGGACTGGCCGGCCCGGGACCGCTTCGTGCTCTGCAAGGGCCACGCGGCACCGATCCAGTACGCCGCCCTTGCCCAGCACGGGTACTTCCCGCTCGAGGACCTCATGGGCCTGCGCCAGATCGGCGCGCAGCTCCAGGGCCATCCCGACATGAGGCGCACGTCGGGCGTCGAGGTGTCCACGGGCTCGCTCGGCCAGGGACTCTCGATGTGCGTGGGCATCTGTTTGGCCCTTCATCTCGACGGTCTTGACGACACCGCCCAGGTCTTCGGGCTCCTGTCCGACGGCGATTGCCAGGAGGGGCAGACTTGGGAGGCGGCCACCTCGGCGGTCCACTTCGGGGTCCCCAACCTGACGGCGATCGTCGACTACAACCATCTTCAGACCGACGGCACGACCGAGGAGGTCATGGACGTCGGCGACATCCGCGCCAAGTTCGAGGCCTTCGGCTGGGATGCGGTGGAGATCGACGGTCACGACATGGAGCAGGTGACGGAGGCGCTGGAGCGCAGCCGCACCCTGCGAAAGCCTGCGGCGATCGTCGCTCAGACGACGAAGGGGAAGGGCGTCTCGTCGATGGAGGGGCGGTTCGGCTTTCACGGCAAGCCGCCGAGCCCGGAGCAGGCCGGCGGAGCGCTCGAGGAGCTGATGACGAAGCTCGAGGAGCAGACGAAGACCCTCCACGCGGCGGAGAACGAAGATGGCAGCTGAGGCCAAGACCGAGCCGATCGCCACCCGCCACGCGTACGGCGACGCGCTCGCCGAGCTGGGCGAACTTCACGAGGACGTGGTCGCGCTCGACGCCGACCTCGCCGTCTCCACCCAGTCGATCAAGTTCGGCAAGCGCTTCCCGGAGCGGTTCTTCAACGTCGGCGCGGCGGAGGCGAACATGATGTCGATCGCGTGCGGCTTGGCCGCGACGGGAAAGGTCCCGTACTGCTCGACCTTCGCGATCTTCGCGGCCGGGCGGGCGTATGACCAGGTGCGGCTGGGGATCGCGCACAACGAGCTCAAGGTGAGGATCGGCGCCTCGCACGGCGGCGTATCGCTGGGCGAGGACGGCGCCTCACACCAGATGATCGAGGATCTCGCCCTGATGCGGGCGATGCCGCGGATGACGGTCGTCGTCCCGGCCGACTACAACCAGGCCTATACGGCGACCATGGAGTCGTACGAGCGCGACGAGCCGATGTACATGCGCTTCGGGAGACCGACGACGCCGATCGTCTACGACGACATTCCCAAGAGCCTCGGCGGCGGGGTGGACGTGCTGCGCGAGGGGAAGGACATCACGCTGATCGCGACCGGCCACATGGTGTGGCGAGCGATGGAGGCGGCCGAATCGCTCGATTCCGAGGATGGCGTCGAGGCCGAGGTCCTGAACGTCTCGATCGTCAAGCCGCTCCACTCCGAGGAGATCCTGGAGTCGCTCGGAAAGACAGGGGTCGGGGTGACCGCCGAGGAGCATCGCGTAGTCGGCGGCCTGGCGGACGCCGTCCGCCAGCTCGTGGCGGAGCAGCACCCGGTGCCGATCTTCGCCGTCGGGATGGGCAACGAGTTCGGCATCTCCGGGACCGGTGAGGCGTGCATGGAGCACTTCGGCCTCACCGCCCGCGGGATCGCGGACCGCGCCCGCGAGGCGCTGGTGCTGAAGCCGATCGTCTCGCGCCCGCCATTGTTTGGTCCAGAATGGACATGAGGGGCTTTAGCCCCGAAACTGGCATGTAAGGACGCCGAAGGCGTCCGCAGGTGGTTCGGTCCCGAGTGCGCCTAGCCTGAAGCGGACACTTCACCCCCGAGCGAGCGTGAGGCCGGGCTCACGATCTTCGCTACCCTTCCGCGGACGCTTCGCCGGGCAAGACGGCCATCCGGGGGGCCGGCGCAGGATTGCGGCAAGTGTCGAAGAACAAGGCTTCGCATGGCGCTGCTCAGAAAAGGCTCGCGACGGCGCGACCGCGCCGCTCGAGACCGGCCACGACGTGGGCGGGGCGGGGCCGAGCCCGACGACTCCCCGCCGAGCCGGCCGCCGATCGTCGAGCTTCGCGGCGCGACAGTCGTTTATCCCGGCGGCCACGTTGGTGTCGAACGGGTGTCCTTCGCGCTGGCCCGAGGGGAGTTCGCGTTCGTGGTCGGTCCGACCGGCTGCGGCAAGTCCACCCTGATCCGGATGCTGATCCGAGAGGTCGAGCCGGCGGACGGTCAGGTGCTGATCGCGGGCAGGGACATCAACCGCCTGCGGAGGGGCCGCGTGCCGCACCTCCGCCGCCGGATCGGCACGGTGTTCCAGGACTTCAAGCTCCTGCCCAACCGCAGCGTCTACGACAACGTCGCGTACGCCGTTCAGGTGACCGGCGGCAGCCGCTCGGAGATCCGGCGCAAGGTCCCGGAGATCCTGCGCCTGGTCGGGCTGCAGGGCAAGCTCCACAACTATCCGGACCAGCTCTCGGGCGGCGAGCAGCAGCGCGTCTCGATCGCCCGCGCGTTCGTCAACCACCCTCCGCTCCTGCTCGCCGACGAGCCCACCGGCAACCTCGACCCGGAAACCTCGATCGGCATCATGCAGCTGCTCTACCGGATCAACCGCACTGGGACCACGGTCCTCGTGGCCACTCATGACCGCGACATGGTGGACAAGATGCGCCGCCGGGTGCTGGCGCTCGACGTGGGAAGGCTCGTGCGAGACGAGGCCAGGGCCGGCTACCACGACGAGTCGACGACCGAGTTCGCCGTCCGGATGCGCGCCGAGATGGGCGTCGGCAACGAAGGCCACACGAACGGCGAGCCCGAGCAGACGCTGCCCGGCCAGAGGGGCGCCTAGAGGCCCGCTGTGACGCGCCTTCTCTTCTTCATCGCCGAGTCTTTCCGCGCGCTTCGCCGCAGCGCCGCCCCGAGCCTCGCCGCCATCGTCACCGTCGTGCTCACCACGCTCCTGATCGGGGTCTTCGTCCCGGTGATCAAGGCGAGCTCGACGACGACAGAGAACGTGCGCAACCAGCTGGCACTGCGCGTATTCCTGGTCCCGGACGCGACCAAGAAGCAGGCGAAGGCGGTGCAACGGAAGATCGACCGGATCCCGCACGTCGAGCGCACGCAGTACATCTCCAAGCAGAGGGGCCTGAAGACGCTTCGTGAGGAGATCGGCAACCAGCCGATCAGCCAGGGGATCACGCAGCTCCGCGGCAAGAATCCCCTCCCCCTTTCGATCATCATCCACCCCGACGACGCGGACAACCTCCGCTCGATTCAGGCGGCGATCACGCCGCCCGGCCCCAACGGAAAGCCGAAGCCCATCAGCCCCGCGATCGACAGCGTGAGCAATGGCCAGGGCGCGGCCAACACGATCCGCACCGTCACCAATGCGGTCAAGATCATCCTCAGCGTGATCGCGATCCTGCTCGTGGTCGCCTCGCTGATGCTGGTCGCCAACACGATCCGGCTCTCGATCTACGCCCGGCGGCGCGAGGTCGAGGTCATGCGGCTCGTGGGCGCGACCAACTGGTTCATCCGCTGGCCGTTCGTGATCGAGGGGCTCATCGTCGGCCTCTCGGGCGCGGCGATCGCGGTTGGCATGCTTTGGGTCGGCAAGGTGACGATCATCGACCCGTTGGCGCAGAACTTCCAGCTCATCGACAACTTCTCGACGGTCGCTTTCAAGACCCTCGTGATCACGCTCCTGGCCGGGGCGGTCGCCGTCTCGGCGCTGGGCAGCGGCATCGTTCTGCGCCGCTTCCTCCGCGTTTGACTCCGAGCGCGAGGGTCGAACAAGGCCTTTGATGCTGGGCCGCGCGCGAAGCTCCGGTAATTCCGACTACCGGCGTGGGTACATCTCGGGCTTGGCCGCCGGGGCGCTGGCGACGGCCGCGATCGCGCTGGTGGTCGTCTGGCTCACGGGCGGCTTCAGCGCCGCCACCGGCCCCGCTGCGGACGCCCGCAACGCGATCGAGCAGAACTACTTCAAGGCGGTCCCCGACTCGGTGCTCGACAACGCCTCGGTCAACGGGATGCTCAACGAGATCAAGAAGCGGTACGGCGACCGCTTCTCGCACTATTTCAACCCCCATCAGCTGCGCGAGTTCGACAGCTCGACCTCGGGGCACTTCTCTGGCGTCGGGCTGACCGTGACAGGGGTCAAGCGTGGGCTTCGTGTGGCCAGCGTGCTCCCCGACAGCCCCGCCAAGGCCGCCGGGATGAAGGAGGGGGACGTGATCGTCGGTGTCGACGGCCACTCGATTGCCGGCACCCCGGATCAGGTGGCGGTCGCGAAGATCAAGGGCCCTCCTGGCACCCCGGTGACGCTCCGCGTCGACTCCGGTCGGAGGACGCGAGAGATCCACCTGAAGCGCGCGAGCGTGGAGCTTCCCGCGGCCACGGGGAAGATCGAGCACGCGGGGAGGACCAAGGTTGCGTACGTGCACTACTCGACGTTCAGTCAGGGGGCGCACGGCGAGCTCTCGTCGACGCTTGAGCGCCTTTACCGCCAGGGCGCGAAGGGGCTCGTGCTCGACCTTCGCGGGAACGGTGGCGGCCTGCTGGACGAGGCGGTCCTATCGGCGAGCCTCTTCCTGAAGAAGGGCGAGAGGGTGGTGTCGACCAGCGGCCGAACGCAGGGACACCGCACCTACGACGCCCTGGGGAAGCCGCTCCAACGCGTGCCCACGGTCGTGCTGATCGACCACAACACCGCCTCGGCCGCGGAGATCCTCGCCTCGGCGCTCGCCGACCATCACGTGGCGACCATCGTCGGCACTCGGTCGTTCGGCAAGGGCACCTTCCAGGAGGTGATCCGGCTCGCCTCCGGCGGAGCGCTCGATCTGACCGTGGGCGAATACCTGACCGCCGACGGCGTCTCACTCGCCGGCAAGGGGATCACCCCGGACGTCAAAGCGCGCGACAACCCGAAGACCAAACGCGACGAGGCCCTTCGCAAGGCCCTCGCGGTGCTCGCCGAGACGGCCGCCGTCCAGAACAGGAGAGCCCGCGGCGGGGCGAGGCGCTCGGCCGGCGCGTGGCCGCGGTCGAGCGCCGGGGGCGCTTCGTGGTGGTCGAGCCGCTGTTCGAGCGGGGTCCCCAGGCGGGCCTCGTCCGGGGCTCGGAGCGAGTCAGGCCCGGGGAGATCGCCCTGGTCGACTTCCGCCAGGGCGGTGCCCGCGCCCTGCGGACGCTGGGCTCGGCCCAGCGCGCGCGCGATGTCGTCACGGCGCTGCTTTGGGATCGAGGCATGCGCCGTGGCTTTCCGGCGGCGCTCGAGACGGAGGCGCGAGAGGCGATCGTTGCGGCGCGCGAGGCTCCCCTGGAGCGACGTGACCTCCGTGAGCTCGCCACGTTCACGGTCGATCCCGCGACCGCGAGGGACTTCGACGACGCGGTCTCCGCGGCGCTCGACGGCGACGGAGTGCGGCTCTGGATCCACATCGCCGATGTCTCGGCCCACGTCCGGCCGGGCGAGGGCCTGGACTCCGAGGCGCTTCGGCGCGGCACCAGCACCTACGTGCCGGGCGCGGTGGAGCCGATGCTGCCCCGGGCGCTCAGCGACGACGCGTGCAGCCTGGCCCCGGGCACCGACAGGCTCGCCGTGACCGCCGAGATCGTGCTGGGCGGCGACGGCGCTCCCCGCTCGGCCCACTTCTACCGGAGCCTCGTCCGCTCGGACGCGCGGATGACCTACGAGCAGCTCGACGAGTTCTTCGGCGGGCGCGTCGATCCCCCGGCGGCGATCGCGACGCCGCTCGATCTCGCCCGCCGGGCCGCCGGCGCGATCGCCGCCCGGCGACCGGTGGAATCGCTCGAGATCGAGTCGTTCGAGCCGGAGTTCTCGTTCGATCAGGACGGCTCGGTGACCCGAGCGCGGTCGGTGTATCAGACCGAGGCGCACAAGCTCATCGAGCACTTGATGATCCTCACGAACGAACGGGTCGCCACCCTGCTGGAGCGGCGACGGATACCGACGCTCTACCGGGTGCACGAGCAGCCCGACCCGGCGCGGATCGAGCGGCTGGTCGAGCAGCTCGCCGCCCTCGGGGTGCCCACCCCGCCGGTTCCTGAGCGGCTCTCGCCGTCCGAGGCCGGGGCGCTCGTGGGGGAGATCAGCCGGGTCGTGGCCCGCGAGGCGGCGCGACGGGGGCACGGCCGAGACGCGTATACCTCCCTCGTGCTCCGCTCGCTGAAGCAGGCCTACTACTCCCATCGCAACCTCGGCCACGCCGGGTTGGGGAGCCCCGCTTACGCGCACTTCACTTCTCCCATCCGCCGTTATCCGGACCTGATCGCCCATCGCGCGCTACTGGCGGCGATCGGCGCAGGGGAGGACGAGCCCGAGTCCGAGCGCGTTCACGAGGCGGGGTGGGGGAGCTCGGAGCGCGAGCGCGAGGCGAGCGCGGTCGAGCGCGACGCCGACCGCGTCTGCGCCGCGTTCCTCCTCGGCCGCGAGCTCTTCGAGTCGGGCTGGAACGCCTCCTTCGACGGCGAGGTCTCCGGCGTGATCGGGGCGGGGGCGTTCGTTCGCTTCGGCGGCGAGCTCGGCGACGTCTACGAGGGGCTGCTGCCGGCGCGTCTTCTCCGCGGTGAGCGCTTCGACCTGAGCGAGACCGAGACCGCCCTCGTCGGGCGGCGGAGCGGCCGCACGCTGCGGCTCGGCGATCCGCTCACCGTGAAGGTGGACTCGATCGACGCCCCTCGCGGGCGCACGGACTTGGCTCCTGCCGATGGCTAAGCGGCGCAAGCCCGCATCGGGCGATGTGGCGACCAACCGCCGCGCCCGGCACAAGTACGAGCTCCTCGACACCTACGAGTGCGGGATCGAGCTGCTAGGCACCGAGGTGAAGGCCCTCCGTGAGGGAAACGCGCAACTCGGCGACGCCTACGCCGTGATCGAGGGCGGCGAGGTGTGGCTGCGGAATGCGCACATCCCGCCCTACGCACCCGCGGCCGACCAAAACCACGACCCGGAGCGTCCCCGCAAGCTGTTGCTTCACCGCTACGAGATCGAGCGCCTCATCGGCCGCAGCGAGCGCCGCGGGCTCACCCTGATCCCCACACGAATCTATTTCAAGGGACCGCACGCGAAGGTCGAGCTGGCGCTCGCTCGAGGCAAGGAGCAACGCGACCGCCGGCGGGAGATCCGCGATCGGGACGTGCAGCGGGAAATCGAGCGGGAGCTGAGCGCGCGCCGGCGTGGGCGGGGCCGCGCCGATGCCTGAAGACCCCGTCTCAGCTCATCGGCGGTTCCACTCGCCGCCCCCGCGCGTGCGACGATAGGGGCCAGATGCCTTCGTTCAGGCTCAGTGGCAGGGGCGGCAACGGGGAAGAGAAGCGGCGCAAGCACCGCGCGTTCAGGCTCTCGCGCGGCGCCGATGAGACAGCTGCGCCGCAGCCACCGCCCACCCCGGCCCAGCCGGCCGAGCCGTCGCCGAAGACGCCCCCGGCGCCGCCGCAGCGAGAGCAAGCGAAGGGCGAGCGCAAGAAGTTGAAGCAACAGGAGCGTGTGGCAAAGCGTGCCCGCCGGGAGGGCGGACGAGCCAAGGGCCCTCAATCGCAGGCGACGGCTCCCGGGGATGAGGCCGGGGCGCCGCAGCCGCCCCGAGCGCCGACGGAGGCGCAGGCGGCCGAGCAGCACGAGGTGCCCGAAGCTCCGCCAGCGGCGCCTCCCCCCGAAGGGGAGTCCCGCCGCGCGCGCCGCCAGCGCAAGCGCGAGGAGAAACGCGCCGCCCGCGCCGCCGAAAGGGAACGCGCAAAGCGGGAGCGCGAGCGAGCCCTCGAGGATCGGCGCCGAGCGCGCGAGGAGCGCAAACGGGCAAAGGCCGCGCGTAGGCCCCCGCGCGACGCGCCCCCGGAGCCCCAGCCCCCGCTCGCGGGCCCTCAGCCCGAGGCTCGCGTGCCGCCGAGGGCAGAGGAGGAACCCCCGCCTGTCCCGTCGGAGTCGGCGCCGGCCCCGGAAGAGCCCGCCGAGGCCGAAGCACCCACCGTGGTGGAGTCACAGGCGGCGGCCGAGGGAGCCGAGCCGTCTGCGGCCGAGGAGATCGCCGCGGGCGCCGCAGCTGGCGGGCTCGCGGGCGCGCTCCAGGAGGAAGCATTGGAGCAGCGAGCGCTCCGCGATGCCGCCGAGCGGGAGGCGATGGCGCGCCTCGAGGAGTCCGAGCGACGGAGCGCGGAGGACGCGGCCGCCGCGGAGCGGGATCGAGTCGGGGCCGAGGCCGAGCGCCGCATCCGACAGGCCGAGGAGGCGCAGCGCCAGGCCGCAGAAGAAGCCGCGGAGCCGGCGGCCGAGCCGCAGGGGGAAGGTCCTGACGCTCGCGAGGCCGCGCCGCGCCTCGAGGAGGTGGAGGCCGGAGCGCCCCCGATCGACCACCCGGAGGGCGAGCGCGATGCGCTGATGGCCGAGTTGCGGTCGGCGGAGGAGCAGCTCGAGCGCCGGCGAGGCCAGGAGGAGGAGCTGGCGCGCGAGCTCCAGGAGACCGAGGCCCGCCTCGGCGACGCCCAGCGCCGCACCGCCGAGGCGCTCGAGCGCGCGGCCAGGCGGCTCGAGGAGGTCGAGGCGCGGGCGGGCGAGGCGGAGGCGCGCGCGGAGCGGGCCGAGCAGCTCGCCAAGCTGAAGACTGAGGGAATCGAGCAGGAGCAGCGTCTGCGCGATCTCCTGGACCGAATCGCGGAGACGGAGCGGCGCGCAACCGAGGCCGAGCGCCGGGCGCGCGAGACGGTCAGCCGGATCGAGGCCGTCGCCCCGGGGCCTGAACCGCCGCAGGAGCCCGCGCCTGCACCTCCGCCCGAACCCTCCCCACCCCGGCCGGAGCCACCCGCGCCGCCCGAGCCACCGGCGCCCGCCGCGCAACCACCGGAGTCGCCCGAGGGGGGCGCGGAGGGGGGTGAATCACGGCTCGGGCCCGTGGCCGAAGGGCCGACGCTCAACCTCAACCAGGCGACCTACGACCAGCTGCGCGAACTGAACCTCTCGGTGACCCAGACGGGCCGTATTCTCGCCTACCGCGAGCGCCTCGGCGGGTTTGCGTCACTCGATCAGTTGGACAGCATTCCGGGCTTCCCGCGCTCCTTCCTCGACGAGCTCAAGCCCCGCCTCACCATCTAGAGGCAGGTATTCAGGTGAGGAGCCTTCAGGCTCCGAAACTGGCATGTGCCGTTCCTCGTCAGAGGCCGTACTTCTCCATTAGCTTCAGCCAGACCTCGCTGCGAGTGGGGAAGGTCGGCACGGCGTGCCAGAGTCTCTCCAGCGGCACGGCGCCGGCGACCGCGATTGTCGCGGCGTGAAGGAAGTCCGCCGTCTCGGCCCCCACGAACGTCGCCCCAACGAGCACGCGGCGCTCCTCGTCGACGACGATGCGAGTCGTTCCCGGCGTGTTGCGGCCGTGGAAGCTGGCTCCGGCGGTGGCGGAGGTCTCGACGTCGACGGCGCGGGCGTCGATCCCAGCCTCTCTCGCCGCGTCGAGCGTATAGCCGACCGCGGCGACCTCGGGGTCCGTGAAGGTGACCCGCGGCGAGCCGTGCTTGTCCGCGGTTGCGATGGCGTCCCTGCCGATGATGTTGTCGGCGGCGAGCCGCCCCTGGTACTTGCCCATGTGGGTAAGGAGTGAACGCCCGGTCACGTCGCCGATCGCGTACAGCCAGTCGGAGCCGTCCACACGCAGCCGGTCGTCGGTCCGAAGCCATCCGCCCGCCCCGACGCCCACCGTCTCCAGGCCGATCCCCTCGGTGCGTGGCTTGCGGCCGATCGCTACGAGGAGCACCTCACCCGCAACGTTGCCGCCGTCCTCCAGCTCGACCGTCACCTCGTCGTTGCCGGTCCGGACCGAGCTCGCCTTGGTCCCGGTGCGTATGTCCACCCCGCCTTCGCGCAACCCGGCCGCGACCTGCTCGCTCGCAAACGGCTCCTCCTGCGTGAGCACCCGATCCATGGCCTCGATCAGGGTCACCTCGGCGCCGAGACTGCGCCACGCCTGGGCCAGCTCGGCCCCGACGGGCCCGCCCCCAAGCACGACGAGGCTCGTTGGGACCCGCTTCGATGTCGTCGCCTCGCGGTTGTCCCACGGCTTCGCAGCGGCCAGGCCGTCGATCGGCGGGATGGCCGCGTCGGAGCCGGTCGCGACCACCACCGCCCGGCGAGCGACGAGCCTGTCTTCGCCCACCTTCACCCGCCGCTCGCCGTCGAGCTCGCCGTGGCCCCGGAAGAGCTCGATTCCCCGCTCCCCCAGCCACGGAAGCTGCCCGGAGTCGTCCAGGTTCGAGATCACCTCATCCCGGCGCCGCAGCGCCGCGATCGGGTCGAGTCCCCCGGTCACGGCCTCGGCGGCGCCGGGCACGCGCCGGACCTCGGCGAGCGCCTCCGCCGGCCGGAGCAGCGCCTTCGACGGCATGCAGGCGTAATACGAGCACTCCCCTCCGACGAGGTGGGGCTCTACGATCGCGACCTCGAGTCCACCGTCCGCCAAGCGCCCTGCGCACACCTCGCCAGGCGCGCCGGCGCCCATCACGACGGCGTCGAATTCGCGCTCTTCCATGCGGCGCGGGCTACCCTATCCGTAGTGACATAGCACGGGGCCGACAGGCATCGATTCGGTCGTTCCGTGCGATCGGTTGCAGGTCGAGGTTCCCGGAGGCCTCGTTAAACACCGGGAAAACCAATAAGTGCGGACCACGAGTTCGCCCTCGCCGCTTAGCTCAAACTAAGTAGGTGAGAGTCGGCCCTCTCTCGGCCCGTGGGGAGGGGCACCGGCTTCAGAAACGGGCTTGCCCGACGCGGTTCGTCCTCGCCGCCAGGGGACATCTCAGGGGACTGGCCTTCCGGACTCACCCGCCGGCGCGGACCCGGAAGGCGAGACCGAAGCGCCGGCTAAGCCTGTAGACGCCTTCGCATCGAGACCGAAGACGAGGGTTCGAATCCCTCCGGCTCCACTCTCCCGGGAACGCCGAATACCTCGATTAGGTTTCGGTCGTACGCGCTTTTGCCTGGCGTTCTCAGCGGTGTTCAGCGCGCGTTCAATTTGGGCTGTCCTCCGCTTGCCCGTTATCGGTTTGATCGCCCGCATGAGGGCGGCGGCTCCACTCCCTGACCGAAGTACCTGCCAGAGAGGCGACCAACCTCGACTGACCGCCCGGGAGTCACGGTGGCCCAGAGGCTTGACCTGCAGAAGCCGGCCGACTTCCTCGATGACGTCCCGGTCACGAGTGTGGGCTCCGACCCGGGCGTGTCTGGGATTGGATGGAGGCCGGGGCCACGAAGCTGCCCTCTCCCTCCGGCCACCCTGCAAGCCAGTACAGCTCGAGCGCGGAGAGCGCAACCGGAGGAGTGAGATTTGGCAACCAGCCGGCGGGATCTCGCCAGGGCGTGCTTGGCGGCTCGGCATAGATCCTGCCGCTGAGGACCCTGCGGATCGTAGGGTGGGACACCCGGTACCGTCGGGCGAGTGACGCTGCCGAAGCGCCGCCCGCTTGCTGGCGGCGGATGTCCTCGGCCTTCGCGTACCTGAGCTTCCGTTCGGGAGGTACGAACAGGGCGAGAGCTTGGTCGATCGCCGCCCGCCTTGGAGCGCCCATCATCGGCCGAATGTCGGTCATCAGGCGAGCCGCGCGTGATCCTTTGATCGTGGCCGCATACTCGGTTCGGTACCGCCCCTTGTCGATGACGATCACCGCCGTTCCGAATCGCTCCGCTACCCGATCGATGACGTCCCGGTCCGTCATACGACATGAGACAACGGGAGATCGCGGGTTCGATGGAGGAGGGCGGAGGAAGGTGCCTTCAGCTTCGAGAAGCCCAGCGAGCCAGACGAAGGACCGCGATGCCTGCTCGATACGGGGCGTAAGGACTGCGTTCGCGACACCATGAGGCGATCATATGTTCGGGTCGGCGTCAAGCCGGCGAGGAGGTCTGGCCTGACCTGAGCGGCCGGTTCACCGCAGGCTTCAGCTCGCCCGAACTACTTGATCGTGAACGACGGGATCGCGGTGATCGTTTGGTTGCCGCTCTTTTCACGGGCCAGCACCTCGCCCCCGCCCTCGCTCCCGGGCTTCAGGAACTGTGGCGGAATGTCAGCGCTGGTGGCGCTGGGCGGCAGGTCCATGCTCAGCTCGCGGTTCCCTTGACTCATGTTCACGATGTAGCGGACGATCTTGATCCCGCGGGGTTTCGTCACCGGCTTCCAGGTCACGGTCAGGTTGTTCCGGTTCACCTGCGCGCCCTCGGTCGGGAAGGTCACATTCGGCCCGTGCGGCACCCGGTGGGAGAACCTGTCGGAGCCCACCAGTCTGCGGCCGTTGATCGTGCGTCCTCTGAACGTGTACTTGCCCTCCGGGAACCGCTTCTTGAAGGCGCTGAACGAGAATCGTTGGAACGGAGGCTCGTTGCTCTCCAGGAACAGCTCGCCCAGCCCAAATCCGTGAAGCCGGCTCTTCGTGTTCACGGCCATCAGCTTCCGTCCCTGCGGGTCGCGGAGCCGGAACCCGTTCCACGCCGGGTCGTTGTCGAGGCTCATCTGCAGGCCGGCGTCTCCGTCCGTCGCGTTGTACTCGATGTACAGATCGTGCACCTCGAACTTCCGGGGCTTCTTCTGCCCCGCGGCCTGAACAGGCCCGGCGGGCGTCGCTGCACCGGCCGTCGCCCGGCTCACGCGGCCGGCACTCGTGGCGGCGAGCGCGCCGGCCGAGGCCGTGGCGAGCGTGATCAGCGCGACGACTCCGAGCTTACGGGTCATCTCCCAACCTCCTTGACACCCTGGATGATCGACCCGCCGACGATGGTGGAACAGAATGAAATGAAGATGAAACCCGCAGCCGTGACGCGGGGCGAGATCGGAACGGAGGAACCATGAGCATCACGTTCCCAGGGGAGTCAGCGGAGTACCGGGCGGCGCGCGAGCGGCTGCTCGAGCAGGAAATCGAGCTGCGCCGCGCCATGGAGGCGGTGGCCGCTGCCAGGCGGGAACTTCCGCGCGGCGGAGCCGTCCCCCAGGACTACGTCTTCCAGGGTGCGGGCGCGGACGGTGCGCCGACCGACGTGAAGATGTCGGAGCTGTTCGCGCCCGGAAAGGACTCGCTGGTGATCTACAGCTTCATGTTTCCGCGCGACCCCGGCGATGAGCGGCCCGGTCCCGACGCCGGACAGACCGCGCTCTTGCCGCTCGCGGAAGGCCCTTGCCCATCATGCGTTGCGTTCCTCGACCAGCTCGACGGCGCTGCCGAGCACGCGACTCAGCACCTCAACCTCGCGGTCGTCGCGAAGGCTCCGCTGCCGCGCGTCCTCACCTTCGCCGAGGAGCGCGGCTGGCGGCGGCTACGCCTATTGTCCTCGGCCGCCAACACCTACAACCGCGACTATCTTGCGGAGACCGCGGAGGGGGCACAACGGCCGATGCTGACCGTGCTCCACCGCGATGGAGACGTGATCCGCCACTTTTGGAGCTCGGAGCTCTTCTACGCGCCCTGGGACCCGGGCCAGGATCCGCGCCACGTTGGCACCCTCGAGCCCGTCTGGAACCTCTTCGATCTGACGCCGGAGGGACGGCCGGACTGGGATGAGCAGCTGAGCTATGGCTGACCAGCGAGGTGGCACAGCGACGTCGTGAAGCAAGAGCTTTCCCCGCACGCGGTCCGCGCCGCGCTTGCGGTCGCCGTGGGCCTCGTGCTCGCCGACTCCTCGGTGGTGGTCCTCGCGCTGCCCGAGATCTACCGCGACTTCAACGTTTCGGTGAACGCCGTGGTGTGGGTCCTTGTGGCCTTCAACCTCGTGCTCGCCGCGACGGCGGTCCCGGCCGCGCTAGTGGCACGCGGGTTGGGCCCGGCACGGGTCACCTCGGCGGGACTCGCTTTGCTCGCCCTCGGCGGTCTCCTCTGTGGTCTTTCGACCTCGCTGGCGCTGCTGATCGCCGCTCGCTGCTTGCAGGCCATCGGCGGCGCCGCTGCCGTCACGGGCGCGCTCGAACTGATGCCGGATGCGGTCGGGTCGGAGCGGCGCGCGGCCACCGTCTGGGCGACGGCCGGTGCGATCGGTGCGGCGCTCGGACCGGCGGCCGGCGGCCTCCTCACCGAGCTCGTTTCCTGGCAGTCGGTCTTCCTCGTCCAGGTGCCGCTGGCGATCGCCGTCGCGATCCCGGTGGTCGCCGTCGGCCGCCTGGAATCGACCGATGCGACGCGGCGCGCCGAGCTTCGCGAGACCGGGCGGCCGCATCTCGCCGCGAACCTCGCTCTGGGCCTGGTTTCGGCGGCCCTGGCGGCGGCGCTCTTCCTGATCGTCCTGTTGTTGATCGAGGGCTGGCGGCATTCGCCCATCGTCGCGGCCCTGGCGGTGTCGGTGATGCCAGTCGCCGCCGTGGGCGCCCGTCCGCTTGCCCGGGCCGTCGCCGAGGCCCGCGCGCGCGCAGCCGCCGGAGCGATTCTGGTGGCCGGCGGGCTCACTGGATTGGGACTGCTTCCGAGGGCGCTGATAGTCGCGACGCTGCCTTCGCAGATCCTGGTCGGCGCCGGTCTGACGCTGGTGCTCTCAGCCTTGACCGAGACCGCGCTGGAGGGCCAGGCGCCGCAGGCGATCCACGGCGGTTGGACCATCGCAGCCCGGCACGCGGGGGTCGTAGTGGGACTCCTCGTGCTCACGCCGATCTTCACCGCCGACCTCGTCACTCAGCGCGATGCCGCAGAGCAGGCGGGAACGGCCGCGCTGCTCGACGCCGACCTGCCGGCCACGTTCAAGATCGACCTCGCGGGGCGTCTCAGCGATGAGCTCTCCGCCGAGCGCGGCAAGGTGCCGGTGGTCCAGCCCGCGTTCGATCCCCTTCCGGACGATCCGACCGAGCGCGCCGGGGCGCTGCGGCTCGAGAGCACACTCCAAGACGAGCTCGACCGTGCCGCGACCCACGCGTTCAGCCACTCGTTTCTGGTCGCTGCCGGCTTCGCCCTCGCGGCGCTCCTCCCGATCGGCCTCGGACGAAGGAGGGCGATCATCCTGTGAGGCCCCGCGTACTCCTCGCCGGCGCCGTCATCGCCTCGGTGGCGCTGGTTCTCACCTCGCTGGCGCTGGGCGGCGGGTCATACGAGCCGAAGCCAGTCCAGGATCCGTGCCAGCCGCGCCCCTGGCGGTCGCCGCAGGGCCTCGACCAGATCGCCCAGCAGCTGACGCTCTCAGCGCTCGACGGCGCCGCCTGCGAGCTCCATGTCTCGCGCGAGACCCTGGTCCTCGCCCTGGGAACCCCCGAGGGGCGATCCAGGTTCGCGCACGACCCACGGCTCGCGGCCGCGCTCCGGGCCGGCCTGGTTCGCGCCGTCGACGACGCTGAGCGCGCGGGCGCGATACCCGGCATCGTCGCCGACGGTCTGCGAGCGGCAGCTCGAAGCCTCCCCGCCGACCAGCTGGTCGCCGCGGTGATGAATGCCTCCAACCTGCTCGACCAGGCGACCGGGGTGCTAGGTCCGTTGGGCGGGTTCCTCGGGCGCCTTGGATGAGATGAGCGCGGCCGCTTGCATCACGCCCGCTACGGTGATCGCGGGATGACCGATGCGGAGGAGATCCTGCGATCGGCCTACAGGGCCTTCAACGCCCGGGACGTCGAGGCCGCGCTGGAGCTGATGCATCCCGACGTCGACTGGCCGAACGCGTGGGAGGGCGGTCGCGTGCTCGGCCGCCGGGCCGTAGCCGACTACTGGAAGCGGCAATTCTCGGCGATCTCCAGCCGGGTGGAGCCACGGACGTTCACCCAGGAACCCGACGGCAGCATCACCGTCGACGTCCACCAGGTGGTTCACGACGCCAAGACCGGTGAGCTGCTGTCCGACTCTCAGGTCCAACACCGCTACTGGCTCGAGGCCGGCCTCGTCGTCCGGATGGACGTACGGGAGTCAGCCGACGCGCCGTAGTCTTCAGGCCGCGAGCGTCTCCTTCGCCCCCGCGAGCGTCAGCTCCTCACCGTAGATCGGGGAGCCTGGTTGCTGGCGCCGACCACCGTCGGCGAGCGAGCCGGTGTCGATCGCCGCGAAGCCGATCTCCTCGATCAAATCGATGACCCGCCGCTTCGCCTCCTGATCGTCTCCTGCCACGAACAGCGTCAGCCGTTCTCCCGCAGGGGCCTCGGGCTGGGCCTTCTCGGCCAGGTTCCGCGCGTAGATCGTGTTGAAGGCCTTGATCACGGCGGCGCCGGGGAGCTGCCGAGCGAGAAGCTCGCTGGAGGTCGTCTCGTCCGCGTCCAGCTCAGGGATCTGGCCGTCGCGGCTTGGGTAGTAGTTGTTCGCATCGATCACGACCTTGCCCGCGAACGGGTCCGGCGGCAGCTCACCGATGCGTCCCAGCGGGATCGCCACGAGGACGAGGTCGCCGAACCGCGCCGCGTCCTCCACCGTCGCAGGGTGCGCCCGATTGCCCAGCTCGGCGACCATGTCGGTGAGGGTCTCGGGGCCGCGGGAATTGGCGATTGCGACCTCGTGCCGCGCGCGGGTGAACTGGCTGGCGGCCGCCGAGCCGATGTTTCCGCTTCCGATCACTCCGATCCTCATCGTTGCCCCTTTCTCACGCTCGTTCCAGACTGCGTTCACGCCGCGATCGCCCGCTCGTGGCTTTGCAGGTCCACCATCGCGGCGTAGCGATCCCCCAGGTCGAGAAGTTCGTCGTGACTGCCGAGCTCGGCGACGCCGCCGTTCTCCACCACCGCGATCTGCTCCGCCCTGCGTACGGTGGACAGCCGATGGGCGATCGCGATCACCGTGCGGCCGGTGGCAAGCCGGTCGAGCGCCTCCTGGACCGCCCGCTCCGTTTGCGCGTCGAGGGCGCTGGTGGCCTCGTCGAGGATCAGGACGGGCGGGTTCCGTAGGATGGCTCGCGCGATCGCGATCCGCTGCTTCTCGCCGCCCGAGAAGCGATACCCGCGCTCGCCGACGATCGTCTCGTAGCCCTCGGGAAGGGACGAGATCAGCTCGTCAATCTGGGCCGCGCGAGCGGCGTCGGTGACCTCCGCGTCGCCGGCGTCCGGGCGGGCGAAGCGCAGGTTCTCGCGCACCGAGGCGTGAAATAGGTAGGTCTCCTGCGAGACCACACCGACGATTGCCGACAAGCTCCGAAGCGACAGGTCGCGAACGTCGATGCCGTCGATCGCCACCGCGCCCTCGTGCGGCTCGTACAGCCTCGCCAGCAGGTACGCGAGGGTGGTCTTCCCGGCGCCGGTCTCGCCAACGAGCGCGAGGGTCGTGCCGGGCGGGACCGTGAGGTCCACGTCGCGAAGGGTCCAGTCGGCGTCGGGCTCGTAGCGGAACGACACTCCCTGGAAGCTCACCTCGCCCCGGACCTCGCGGGCCGGGATGTCGAGCGCGCCGGGACGCTCGCGGATCTCCACCGTCTCGTCGAGATAGTCGAAGACCCGCTCGAACAGCGCCAGCGAGCTTTGCACGTCCACGCCGATCGAGAGCAGCGACTGGATCGGGAAGAACATCCTCGTCTGGAGCGTGGTGAAGGCGACCAGGGTCCCGATCGTGATCGTTGGCGCGCCGCTGGCGATGCTGAGGCCGGCGAACAGGTAGACGAGCGCGGGCATCGCCGCGAAGGCGATCTGGACCGATGCCATCCGCCATCGTCCCGCCATGCGTGACCGGACCTCGAGCTCGGCCAGCTCCGCCGACTCGCGCTCGAAGCGCTCGGCGAGCTCCCCGGAGCGGCCCATCGTCTTGCCAAGGAGGATCCCGGAGACGGACAGCGACTCCTCGATCAGAGCGGAGATGTCGGCGAGCTGGCCCTGGCGCTGGGCCGTGATGCGACGGCGCTCGGCACCGACGCGCCGGGTGAGCCAGACGAAGAACGGCAGGAGCCCGAGCGCGAAGAGCGCCAAGCGCCAATCGAGCAGGAACATGGCGACACCGGCGGCGAGGACGGTGGTGACATTGGAGACGATCGAGGTCGCGGTGCTCGTGACGACGCTCTGGACGCCCCCGATGTCGTTGGCGATGCGGGATTGGATCTCTCCGGTCCGGGTCCGGGTGAAGAAGGCGAGGGAGAGGCGCTGAAGATGGCGGTAGACGCTCGTCCGGAGATCGTGCATCACCCGCTGCCCGACCGTGTTGGAGAGCAGCGTCTGCACGACCCCGAGCGCCCCGTTTGCGATCGCAATCCCGATCATCCCCACGACCAGGGCGAGGAGCAGCCCGGTGTTCGCCTCGGGGATCGCCTGATCGAGGACCGCCCGCAAGAGGAACGGAGACACCATGCCGAGGGCCGCCGAGACTCCGATCAGCCCGAGGACGGAGGCGAGACGCGACCGGTAGGGCGCGAACAGGCGCAGGAGGCGGCGGCGATCGAGCCGCTGGGCGCCGAGCCGGCGGCTCAGCACTTGCCGCCTCGCCCAGCGGCGCCCCGGTCGCACGTGTGCGCCGTGAGCCGGACCAGGAAGGTGCGGAACTCGCGGCGCTCGGGGTCGCTCAGCGGCCCCAGCAGATCGCTCTCCGCGCGCCTGGTCGCTTCCCGACCCCGCTCGACCGTCCTGCGGCCCGCCGGCGTGAGCTCGACCCGATGGCGCCGCCGGTCCGTCGGATCCGGCGAGCGGGCAAGGAGACCGCGCCCCTCGAGCTGATCGAGCAGCGCGACAAGGTTGCTCGGCTGGATCCGCAGCGCGGACGCGAGGTCTCGCTGGGCGATCGGCCCCTGGGCGTCCAGGTGGTGGAGCACCGCGAACTCAGGCCACCTGAGCCCACTCTCGCGAAGGCCCTGACCCAGACGCCACGCCGAGGCGCGGGCGAGCCGAAAGATCAGGAGCCCGAACCCGGAGACCAGCGTCGCATCGCCGGCCTCGGCCTCGTGCTTTAGCGGTGTCTCGACGGCAGTCATGTGAGGGAGATCACTTATATACCATAACAGTTGGCTACTATAGTTATCGCAGTCGCGCTGAACCCAAGCAAAGGACACGCCTCATGGAAACGCTGACCCTGATCCCAATCGAGGACACTGTCGTCTTCCCAGGCATGACGGCCACACTCGCGCTCGACGTCGGCGACGCGGAGCGCGTGTTCATCGTGCCTCGCAGCGGCGAGGAGTTCGCCTCGGTCGGCACCGTCGCTCGAGTCGCCGAGCGGATGCGCATCCCCGGCGGAGGCCAGGCGGTGGCGCTGGAGGGGCTGTATCGAGGCGTCGCCGGCTCGGCCGTGGCCGGGACCGATGGCGCGCTGCGAGTCGAGGTCACAGAGCACGTCGACGGCCCGGGCTCAGAGCGCACGGACGCCCTCGCGCGCGAGTATCGCGCCGTGGTCGAGGAGATCCTCGAGCTGCGCGACGCCGATCCGCGGATCCAGGCGTTCCTGCGCTCCATCGCCGAGCCGGGCGCCCTGGCCGACACGGCGGGCTATTCACCGGACCTCAGCTTCGAGCAGAAGCGCGAGCTCCTCGAGACCCTGGACGTCGGCGAGCGCCTCGAGAAGGCAATCGCCGCCCAGCGGGAGCGCCTAGCGGAGCTCCAGGTGCGCAAGCGGATCCGCGACGACGTCGAATCGGGTGCCCAGAGGCAGCAGCGCGAGTATTTCCTGCGCAAGCAGCTCGAGTCGATCCGCAAGGAGCTCGGCGAGGACGACGGAACGGCCGTCGACGACTACCGGCGGCAGATCGAGGACGCGGACATGCCCGATCCCGTTCGCGAGCAGGCCGAGCGGGAGCTCGGGCGGCTGGAGCGCATGGGCGAGTCCGGCGAGGGCTCGATGATCCGCACCTATCTCGAGTGGCTGCTGGCGGTGCCGTGGGGCAAGCGCTCCACCGAGCGCCTCGACCCCGAGCACGCCCGCGAGGTGCTCGATGCCGATCACGCCGGCCTCGAGGACGTGAAGGATCGGATCACCGAGTACATCGCGGTGCGGAAGCTGCGCGCGGAGCGCGGCGTCGCCGACGAGCGCGGCTCCGGCGCGATCCTCACCTTGATCGGCCCTCCCGGTACGGGCAAGACGTCGATCGGCGAGTCGATCGCGCGCGCGACGGGCCGGGAGTTCGTCCGTATGTCGCTCGGCGGCGTGCGCGACGAGGCGGAGATCCGCGGCCATCGCCGCACCTACATCGGCGCGCTTCCGGGTCGTCTGGTTCGCGCGCTCCGCGACGCCGGGACGATGAATCCGGTGATCATGCTCGACGAGGTCGACAAGGTCGGCGCCGACTGGCGCGGCGACCCGTCTGCGGCGCTGCTCGAGGTCCTCGACCCCGCCCAGAACCACAGCTTCCGCGATCACTACCTCGACGTGGAGCTCGACCTCTCGGGGGTGCTGTTCATCGCCACGGCGAACATCGCCGAGACCATTCCCCCGCCGCTCCTGGACCGCATGGAGGTGGTGCGGTTCGACGGCTACACGACCGAGGAGAAGGTCGCGATCGCGCGCGGTTACCTGTGGCCCCGCCAGCGCGAGCGAAACGGCCTGCGTCCGGACGAGGTGGAGATCGACGACGAGGCGATTCGCACCACGATCACCGAATACACGCGCGAGGCCGGCGTTCGCAACCTCGAGCGCGAGCTCGGCAAGGTGCTGCGCAAGACGGCGACGGGAGTGGCCTCGGGGTCAACCCAGACTCCCGTCCACATCGACGGCGACGCGGTTCGCGCGGCGCTGGGGCGCCAGCGGTTCTTCCAGGAGGCGGCGGAGCGGACCGCGATCCCGGGCGTCGCCACCGGCCTGTCCGTGACCGGAGCCGGCGGCGATGTTCTCTTCATCGAGGCCACCGCGATGCCCGGACAGGACGGCCTCGTCCTCACCGGGCAGCTCGGCGACGTGATGAAGGAGTCGGCGCGCATCGCGCTCTCCTACGTGCGCAGCCGGGCCGAGGAGCTCGGCATTCCCGAGGAGGACTTCGCCGACAAGCAGTTCCACGTGCACGTGCCGGCGGGCGCGATCCCCAAGGACGGCCCCAGCGCGGGCATCACGATGACCACCGCGCTCGCGTCCCTGCTCAGCGGCCGCCCGGTCCGCCACGACGTCGGGATGACCGGGGAGATCACGCTCCAGGGCCGGGTGCTGCCGATCGGCGGCGTGAAGCAGAAGGTGCTCGCGGCGCACGCGGCCGGCCTCTCCGAGGTGATCCTGCCCGAGCGAAACAGAGGCGATCTCGAGGATGTCCCCGAGGACGTGCGCGAGGAGATGCGCTTCCACCTCGTGATGACGATCGACGAGGTCCTCGAGCGCGCGCTGGAGCCGGGGCCGGTGGAGCTGCCCGCCGCCGCCTAGAGGCGACCCGGCGCTAGATCCTGGTCGTCTCGGCCCCGAGCTCCGCGATCGCGATGTCGACCGAGTAGTCGACGGGGAGCGCGATCAGCGACGGAACGTCGAGCGTCAGCGCCTCGCGAAGCCGCTCGCCGAAGCCCGTGATCGAATCGCTGCGCCAGGCGGGGAGCCCGAACGACTCCGCGAGGCGCACGAAATCCGGGTTGGTGAAGTCGGTGCCGAAATGGCGCCCGAAGCGCGCCTCCTGCTTCCAGACGATCGATCCGTACTGGCCGTTCTCCCACACCACATTCACGAACGCCGTGCGCAGGCGCATCGCCGTCTCGAGCTCCTGGCAGTTCATGAGGAACCCGCCGTCGCCCGAGACGGCGAGCACCCGCCGCGACGGGTTGACGAGCTTGGCGGCGATCGCGGCGGGGACGGCGAAGCCCATCCCCGCAAGACCGTTCGCGATCAGCACCGTGTTCGGCTCGAACGCCGGAAACACGCGGCCGATCCAGAGCTTGTGCAGCCCGACGTCAGAGACGAGGATGTCCTCGCGGTCGAGGACCTCCCGGATCTCGAGCAGGGCTCGAGGGGGAAGGGCGGGGACGGTTTCCGCCCCGGCCGCCGCGTCCAGGATGCCGTCGACCGCTTCGCGAAGTCGCCCGGATCCGCCGCTCGAGGGCGCGTCGCGGCACTCCTGCCCGAGCCGGAGCAGAATCGCGTAGACGTCCCCGACCAGCTCGACCTCCGGCATGAAGTTCTCGTCCGTCTCGGCCGGAAGTGAGTCGATGCAGACGATGCGCTTGTCCCCATTGGGGTTCCAGAGCGCCGGGGAATGCTCCACGAGGTCGTATCCGACCGCGATCACGACGTCGGCGTCCTCGAACCCGGCCATCGAGAAGTCGCCGGCCTGCAGGCCCACAGCGCCGAGCGCCAGCTCGGAATCGGCCTCGATCAGACCCTTGCCCATGAAGGTGACCGCGACCGGAATGCCGGTCGCACGCGCGAACTCGCGAAGCGCCGGCGCGGCCCCGGCCCGCGCGACGCCGTTCCCCGCCAGGCACACGGCGCAATCGGCCCCGTTGATCAGCTCGGCCGCCTCAACCATCACGCGCGCGGGCGGCTCGGACGCCGGCACCGCCCGCCGCGGGAGGGGGCGGGCGTCGTCGTCGACCTCCGCGGCCATCACGTCCTCCGGCAGCTCGATGTGAGTGGAGCCGGGCTTCTCCGCCTCGGCGACCTTGAACGCCTTGCGCACGACCTCGGCGACGATCGCGGGATCGGAGAGGCGGGCGTTCCACTTGGTGATCGGGCGCATCATCTCGGCGACGTCGATGTGCTGGTGCGACTCCTTGTGCTGCCGCTCCAGGTCCGCCTGCCCGGTGAGTGCGACGAGCGGAGCGCGGTCGAGGAAGGCGTCGGCGACGGCGGTCACGAGGTTGGTGGCCCCGGGCCCCAGGGTCCCGAGGCAGACGCCGGCCCGGCCCGTGAGGCGTCCGTAGACGTCGGCGATGTACGCGCCGCCCTGCTCGTGCCGGACGGGAACGAACTCGATCGACGAGTCCGCGAGCGCCGCGTTCAGGTCGAGCGTCTCCTCGCCGGGGATCCCGAAGACGTGCTCGACGCCCTCGGCCTCGAGGCACTCGACCACGAGCTCGGCCGCCGTCCGCCCCATCGACCCAAATCTACGGAGTTGCCTCGCCGGGGGTTAGTGACGGCGCCCGAGCGAGAACTAGGAGGAAACGTGACTGCGCAAATATCCGCTTGCGCACCAAGGGAGTCGATTGGAGGCAAGGACAGATGAACCTAGCCCTACTCGTGCTTCGGGCGGTCGTCGGGTTGACGTTCTCGGCCCACGGCGCCCAAAAGCTGTTCGGCATCTTCGGCGGCAGCGGCCTCGACGACACCGCCCAGATGTTCGACAAGCTGGGCCTCCGTCCCGGCTGGCTCCACGCCCGCGTCGCGGGCACCGCGGAGTTCGTCGGCGGCCTCATGCTGGCGCTCGGATTGCTGACGACCCCGGTGGCCGCCGTGCTGACGGCGGTGATGACGGCGGCCGTGATCACCGTTCACGCGCGCAATGGGTTCTTCATCACCAACGGTGGCTTCGAGTTCAACCTGGCCCTGGTTGCCGCGGTGTTCGCGCTGGCCGGCGCCGGCGCCGGCGCCTGGTCGCTCGACAACGCGCTCGACGTCGGGCTCGCCGGAACCGCGTGGGCGCTGGCGACCCTGGGTGTCGGCGTCGCGGGAGGAGTCGCCGCGGTGATCGGCGGCCGCAGCTACCACGAGCCCGCGCACCACGGACCGGGCGCTCGCACCCCCGCCTGAGGTGACCGCCCCCCGCCGGCTGGCCCCGTCCGCCATTCTTAGGCGATGGAGCAAGGGGCCAGCCGCCGCCGCGAGACAGCGGAGCAGCCGCTCGAGCTGATCCTCGCTCGAAACCTGATCTCGATCGTTTCGCTCGCGGCGATCCTGGTCGACGTCGAGGGCGACATCGTCTTCTACAACGACCCCGCGGCGGAGGTCATCGGGAGCCCGTTCGAGGAGATCGGAACGCTGACCCGGGAGGAGTGGAACGAGCGCTTCGGGCCCTTCGACGAGAGCGGCAGACCGGTGCCCAGCGACGATCTCCCCGTGGCGACCGCACTGCGCGAGGGCCGCCCCGCGTACAGTCGCTTTCACGTGCGGACAGACCGCGGCATGCTCGAGGTGGAGGCGGGTGCGCTGCCGCTTGTCGGCCCGGGCGGCTATCACGGCGCCATCGTCGTCTTCTGGGCGCCCGGCGAGCAGGACGGCTGATGCGGGCCTGCCTGTGGGGCGTCAGGGGATCGATCCCGGCGCCCGGCCCGCAGGCCGCCGGCTTCGGCGGCAACACCTCGTGCGTTCAGGTGACTGCCGCCGACGACTACGAGCTGATCCTCGACGCGGGCACCGGGATCAGGGCGCTGGGGGCCAAGCTCGTGGGATCGGCCCGCCACCTCCACGTGCTCCTGACCCACCTGCATCTGGACCACATTCAGGGGCTCATGTTCTTCGCGCCGTTCTTCGATCCCGAGGCAGAGGTCACGGTATGGGGGCCGCCCGCCGCCGGGCGCTCGCTGCAGGAGCGTCTGGCGCGCTACATCTCGAGCCCGCTCTCGCCGATCGAGATCCGCGAGCTGCCGGCGAGGGTGAGCTTCGAGAGCGTCCCGCTCGTGCCCTGGCGAATCGGCGAAACGCAGATCGAGGCATCGCTCGTGTCGCATCGCGGGCCGACGCTCGGATATCGGCTCACGGAGGACGGATCGAGCCTCGCCTACCTGCCGGACCACGAGCCGGCCCTCGCGGAGGACATTGCCCGGGCGAGCGCGGGATGGATCTCGGGGTACGGGCTCGCGCGCCGCGCGTCGGTCCTCATCCACGACTGCCAGTACGCCGACTCCGAGTACGCCGCTCGCCGCGGGTGGGGGCACTCGCGTCTCACCGACGCGCTCGTCTTCGGCGCCCGTTCCGAGCCCGGTCGGCTGGTCCTCTTCCATCACGATCCCGAACACGACGACGCTCGCCTGAGGGAGCTCGAAGCGGAGGCGGCCGACCGCTGGGCCGACCTCGCGGACCCGGGGACCGTGGAGATGGCGCGCGAGGGCCGGACGCTCGAGCTGGGGGGCTCCGGTTAGCGCCCGGTCGGGTCCGGGCAGGGGGCGCTGCGGATCGGCGCCTGAGCCAAACCGCTCAGCGCGGCTGCCCTTCCGCGTCGCCGAGCGAGTAGACGCACCCGCCCCCCATTCGGGGGGTCGGGAGGTAACCGAGGCCCGCTGGTTGCTTAGATCAAGCTAGTGGGCACGATCTCCCCAACCCCGTCCGCGGACACAGTCGACGTCCTCGTCGACCTTCTCGCCGAGATCGACACCGCCACAGACGTCGACGAGTTCTACGACCGGGTGTGCGAGGGAGTGTGCCGGCTGACCTCGATGGAACGCGTCGGCCTCTTCCTTTACGACCGCACCCTGCGGTCCGTGCGCGCCGTCGGCTCCCACGGCGTCGACTCGACGCTCTTGGAGGGGGTGGAGGGAACGCTCGAGGAGACGCCCGTCGCCCAACGAGCGCTGTCGACGGACCAGGTGGTCGAGGCGTCCGAGGACCTCGAGCACGAGGTGCCGGCGCGCTACGCGCGCTTCGCGGGGATCACCACCTTGACCTGCATCCCGGTCTCGGCGGGCGGCCGCTGGTTCGGGGTGATCTTCGCCGACCGGGGCGGCGGCACGTTCGCTCTCACACCGGGCGAGCGGCAGCGGATGTGGACGCTCGGAAAGCTCGCCGCGCTCGCGGCGAGCGTCGAGCAGGCGACGATCCAGCGCGAGGCGGCCCGGCGGCTATCCGAGCGCATGTCGCTGATCAGGGAGATCCACGAGCGCGTGATTCAGCGGCTGTTCGGGCTCCTGCTCGCGATGGGTTCCGACGAGGCGCTGACCGACGAGGGCCGTGCCGTTTGCCACGACGAGCTGCGGGAGGTCCTGCGGGAGCTGCGCAGCTCGCTCGGCGGATCGATGGCGTCCCGGGGCGAGCGTCGCGCCGCGACCGTGCGGCAGATCGTTGACCGTCTCGCCGCCCAGCGCACCGAGCTGACGGTCAACTGGCGCGAGGGCGTGGAGGTGCCGGAGGAGATCGAGCCTCTCGCTGAGACCGTGATGCTCGAGGCGCTCCGCAACGCCGACAAGCACGCGAACCCGAGGAGCATCACGATCAGCGTCGACGCCCGCGACGGCACCTTCCTGCTCGAGGTGGCAAACGACGGCGTGGATGAGCCCAGCGGGGGCACCGGGCTGGGTCTCCGGCTCGCCACGATCGAGGCCCTCGAGCACAACGGGATCGTCGAGTTCGGGCCGCTGCCGCCGGACCGTTGGCACGTGCGACTGCTGGTGCCCCGGGAGCCATGACGGCCGACGGATTGCGACTGCGCGTCCTGGTCGTCGACGACCACGACATCGTCCAGTGGGGATTCCGGTTGCTGCTCGAGCGGCAGCCGTGGGTCGAGCGCTGCCTGGCGGCGCGCACGGGAGACGAGGCGCTTTCGGTCGCCGCCCAGACCAAACCGCACGTTGCGCTCATCGACCTGTTCCTCGGCGGCCAATCCGGCGCCGAGATCTGCGACGAGCTACGCGGGATTTCCCCCGAGACGAAGATCCTGCTGATCTCGGGGGCCGGAACCATCTCACCGGCGGCCGCCCGGGCCGCCGGGGCCTCCGGCTTCGTCTCCAAGGACTGGGGCGCGCCGGACGTCGTCAAGGCCGTCCGCATGGTGGCGCTCGGCATGGATGTGTTCGCGCCGAGCCCGGACGCCGCTCAGGCGCCGCTATCGGATCGCGAGCGCGAGGTCGTGGGGCTGATCGCTGCCGGCGCGACCAATCGAGAGATCGCCGGGCGCCTGTTCCTCTCCCCGCACACCGTGAAGGAGTACACGAGCGGCATCTACCGCAAGCTCGGCGTCCGCAACCGGGCCGAGGCCGTGAAGCGCGCCCAGCGCCTGGGCCTGATCGCCTAGCACCCCCCGCCCTTCTCCCCCTACCCCCCGGGCTGGGGGGTAGCGGGCCGGCGGGCCTTTACCGGCGGCCCCGCGGCGCGTATTCGTCCCCGGATGAGAACTGCGCTTCTGTTCCCAGGTCAGGGAAGCCAGACCCCCGAGATGCGTGCGCTCGTCGAGGCGGCGCGCCCCGACCTGCTCGAGCTGGCGATCGACGAGGTGGGCCAGGATCCGTTCGAACGGATTGGTGACGGGACCAGGTTCGCCCAGCCTGCCCTCTACTGCGCGAGCGTCGCCTCATGGAACCGCGCCGGAAGCCCAAGGGCGGACTTCGTCGCAGGGCACTCGCTGGGGGAGGTCCCGGCCCTCGTGGCGGCCGGCAGCCTTGGTGCTGAGGACGGCCTCCGGCTCGCCGCGCGACGCGGCAGCATCATGCAGCGGGCGGCGGAGGACTCACCCCCCGGCGGCATGCTGGCGCTGCTGGGCGACGACGAGGTGGCGCGGCGCCTAGCCGCCGAGCAGGGGCTTACGGTCGCGAACGACAACGCGCCGGGCCAGCTGGTGCTGTCGGGACCGGCCGCGAAGCTCGAGGCCGCAAGCGCCGGGGGCAAGGCGCGGGGACTGAAGTCCGTGCGGCTTCCGGTTCAGGGGGCGTTCCACACTCCGGCGATGTCCGCGGCGGTGCCGGAGTTCGAAGCCGCCCTGGCCGAGGTCGACGTGCGTCCCCCCGCGATCACGGTTCTCTCCTGCATCACCGCGCAGCCGTTCGACGACATTCGCAGGCGCCTCGCGGATGCACTGGTGCGGCCGGTGCGCTGGCGCGAGACGCTGCTCGCGCTCCATGAAGCCGGGGTGCATCGGTATCTCGACGCGGGCCCCGGGAAGGTCCTGCGGGGGCTCGTCCGCCGGACGCTCGACGGCGTCGAGGCACGGACGCTGGAGGAGCTCGAGGTGGCCCATGCCTGAGCTCACGACACCCCTCGAGGAGCTTGCCCGGGTCGCCCCGGTTCGCCGGCACGGCGCGGAGATCGCCTCCGTGGCGATGTGCGTGCCCGATCGCGTGGTGGCCAACGCCACGATTGCCGAGCGCCTCGGCATCGGAGACGAGTGGATCGCCAAGCGGACCGGGGTCCGTGAACGCCGGATAGCGCGGCCCGAGGAGCGCCTGAGCGCCTTCGCCGCCGAGGCGGGCGCCGCCGCGCTCGAGCGGGCGGACGCGGCCGCCGCCGACCTCGACCTCGTCCTCGTGGCGACGATGTCGGCCGACGAGCTGACTCCCAACGCTGCCCCTCTCGTCGCGGGGGAGCTCGGCGCTCGGCACGCGGGAGCCATGGACATTGGCGCGGCTTGCACGGGCTTTCTCTCTGCCCTTGCGCTGGCGACGGCACAGATCGAAGCGTCCCGCGCGGGCAGCGCCCTCGTGATCGGGGTCGATCTGCTCAGCCGCATCACTGACCCCGACGACCGCTCCACGGCCGGGCTGCTCGCCGATGGCGCCGGCGCCGTGGTCGTGCGCGCCACCGATCCACCCGGCCGGGTGGGTCCCGTGGTCCTGGGCTCGGACGGCGCTCACGCGGACCTGATCACCGCGGGACACGCCGACCGGCGGATCCGGATGAACGGACACGACACCTTCAAGCACGCGGTCGCCCGCATGTCGGAGGCCACGCTGCGTGTCCTGGAGTTGGCCGAGCGCGACCTTGCCGACGTCGACCTGTTCGTCTACCACCAGGCCAACAGCCGGATCATCCGCGCGGTCGGCGAGCGGCTGCGCCTGCCGCCAGAGCGAACGGTCGACTACGTAGGTCGATTCGGTAACACGTCCGCGGCGACGCTCCCGATGGCGCTCGCCTTGGCCGAGGACGAAGGCCGGCTCGTCGGCGACGGCGAGATCGTGCTCCTCGCCGCCTTTGGGGCCGGGGTCACCTGGGGAGCGACCGTGGTCGAGTGGGGGCACGATCATGCCTGACGGCTGCGCACTGGTGACCGGCGCCGCCCGCGGCATCGGCGCGGCGAGCGCCCGTCGGCTCGCCGAAGCCGGGTGGCCGGTGGCGATCAACTACCGCAGCGACGCAGAGGGCGCCGGTCAGGTCGCCGAGGCGATCGCCGACGCCGGCGGCCAGGCGGCCGCGATCCGCGCGGACGTGGCGGACCCCGATGCGCTCGACGGCCTCTTTCGCGAGGTGGAGGAGCGCTTCGGGGCGATCCTCGTGCTCGTCAACAACGCCGGCGTGCGGGCGGACGGGCTCGCCCCCCAGCTCGACGACGATCAGTGGACGCGCGTCATCGACACCAACCTCTCCGCGGCGTTCCGGGCCACGCGTCGGGCGCTGGGGCCGATGCTGAGGGCGCGCTTCGGGCGGATCGTCAACATCGCGTCGATCGTCGGCCCGCGCGCGAACGCCGGCCAGGCGAACTACGCCGCCTCGAAGGCGGGGCTGATCGGCTTCACCAAGACCGTCGCCGTCGAGGTCGCCCGGCGGGGCGTGACCGTGAACGCGGTCGCGCCAGGGTTCGTCCAGACCCAGCTCACGGACGGCGTCGGCGACGGGCTGGTCGCGGCGATTCCCGCGCGCCGCGTCGGGACACCGGAGGAGATCGCCGCCTGCGTCGGTTTCCTGGCCTCACAGGAAGCGTCATATGTGACCGGCACGACCCTGACCGTGGATGGAGGGCTGAGCGCCTAGAGGAGCTCGCCAAGCAACGCAACGAGAAAGGAGCAAAGGAGATGCCAACGCAAGCAACTACGGAGGGCGTCGAGCAGGTGATCTTCGACGGTCTCGCGGAGGTGGGCGCCGAGGGAGAGATCTCACGCGACTCGACGTTCGAGGAGCTCGACGTGGACTCTTTGGATCTCGTCGAGGTGGCCCAGATAGTCGACGAGGAGTTCGGCGTCGAGCTGCAGGGCGAGGACGTCAAGGACCTGCGGACGGTCGGCCAGGTGATCGACCTGGTGGTGAGTCGCGCGTCATGAAACGCCGGGTCGTGATCACGGGAATGGGGGCGGTGACCCCGCTCGGGGTCGGCGCCGAGCCCCTGATCGAGCGCTGGGTTGCCGGCGAATGCGGGATCGAGGACGGCGTCGCGCCGTGTTCGGAGTTCGACCCCGCGGACTTCCTCTCGGCCAAGGAGGCACGGCGCTCGGATCGCTTCACGCAGTTCGCGATAGCGGCCTGCGAGGAGGCCGTCGCGGACGCCGGCTGGGACGACGGCCTGCCACACGAATCGGGCCGGGTGGCGTGCGTGATCGGCACCGGGATCGGAGGTCTCGGCTCCCTCGAGCAGCAGGAGGGCGTGCTGCGCGAGCGAGGGCCCCGCTCGGTCTCGCCGCTCTCGGTCCCGCTGATGATGGGTAACGCCGCCGCGGCGGCGCTCGCGATGCGCCACGGGATCCATGGTCAGACATACGGCGTCGTCTCCGCCTGCGCGGCGGGCGGTCAGGCGGTGGGGGCGGCGACGCGGATGATCGAGTCAGGTGACGCCGAGGCCGCCGTGGCAGGGGGCGCCGAGGCGGCGATCACCGGACTGGCGTCGGCGGCGTTCGCCGCCATGGGCGCGACCTCGCGCACCGGCGTCTCCCGTCCCTTCGACGCCCGCCGCGACGGCTTCGTCATGGGCGAGGGAGCCGGAATCCTCGTGCTCGAGGACGCGGACGCCGCGGAGGCGCGGGGCGCGCGCGTGCTCGGCGAGGTGCTGGGCTATGCCGCGACCTCCGATGCGCACCATCTGACCGCGCCCGAGCCCTCCGGCCGCGAGGCCGCCCGGGCGATCGAACTCGCGCTCGCCGACGCCGATCTGGAGCCGGCCGACGTGGACTACGTGAACGCCCACGGCACCTCGACGCCGCTCAACGACCGTACCGAGACCGAGGCGCTGAAGGTAGCCCTGGGCGACCACGCGCACCGCATCCCGGTTTCCTCCACGAAGTCGGCGATCGGGCACCTGCTCGGCGCGGCCGGCGGCGTGGAGGCGATCGCGACGGTTGCAGCGCTTCGCCGCAAGGTCGCGCCCCCCACGCTGGGATACGAGCAGCCGGACGAGGGGCTCGACCTCGATTACGTGCCCGACGGAGCCCGCCCCCTGGAGCCGCATGGCGATCGCAACGGCGACGGGCGGAAACGGATGATCGGGATCTCGAACGCGTTCGGATTCGGCGGCCATAACGCGGTGCTGTGCCTGGCGGCCGAATGACCGTCGCCGCCGCTCAACGGGAGTCGACCACCCTCGGGGCGCGGGAGCGCCTCGAGCTCTTGTGCGACCCCGGGTCGTTCGCCCCGCTTCGATCCGGCGTGCTTTCGACCAGCGTTGGCGACCGGGCCGAGCCGGGCGACGGCGTCGTGGCGGGCGCGGGTCGGGTCGGGGGCAGGCCGACCTTTTGCTACGCGGAGGACTCTCGGTTCATGGCCGGCTCGCTCGGGGTCGCGCACGCGGATTCGATCGTTCGCGTCCTGGGGCTCGCGGAGAGGGCCGGAGCTCCGGTGGTGGGCTTCGTCGAATCCGGCGGCGCCCGGCTCCAGGAGGGCAACGGCGCGCTCGGCGGCTACGGCCGTGTATTCAGGGCGAGCGTCGGGCTCTCGTCGCGCGTGCCGCAGATCACGGTCGTCACCGGGGTCTCCGCCGGGGGCGGCGCCTACTCGCCGGCCCTAACCGACTTCGTCGTCATGACCGAGGAGGCCCGGATGTTCCTCACCGGCCCGCGGGTGGTCCGGGCGGCCCTCGGCGAGGAGGTGACGATGGAGGATCTCGGCGGACCGGCCGTCCACGGGCGCAACGGCGTCTGCCATCTCGTCGCCGAGTCGGCCGCCCAGGCGACGACGCTCGCACGCGAGCTCTTGGGGCTGCTTCCACAGAGCTTCGGCGAGCAGCCGCCGGTGGCGATCTCGGCCGAGCCTCCGGCCGACGATCCCTCGGGGCCCGTGCCCGCCGAGGCGCGCCGCGTGTACGACGTGCGCGAGGTGGCTCGCCTGCTGGTCGACGGGGGCCAGCTGCTGGAGCTCTCGCCGCGGTGGGCGACGAACATGGTCACGGCGCTCGCCCGCCTGGAGGGCTCTCCCGTGGGGGTCCTCGCCAATCAGCCCTGGCGCCTGGGAGGGGTCATCGATGCCGCGGCGGCCGAGAAGGCGGCGCTGTTCGTGAGCATGTGCGATCGGTTCCGGCTGCCGCTTGTCGTCCTGGTCGACACGCCGGGATTCATGCCGGGCCGACGTCAGGAGGCCGCCGGCGTGATCCGGTACGGCGCCGATCTCCTGCGGGCGTTCGCCTCCGCGACCGTCCCGCGGATCACGGTGGTGCTCCGAAAGGCCTACGGGGGCGCAGTGATCACCATGAACTCGAAGGATCTCGGCGCCGACGTGGTCTTCGCCTGGCCGAGCGCCGAGATCGGGATCATGGCGGCGCAACAGGCCGTGGGCGTCGTCCACCGCCGGCGCCTCGCCTCCGCCGACGATGGCGGTCCCGGGGTGGACGATCTGGTCGCGGCCTACGCCGAGGATCACCTGACGGCCGAGCGCGCCGCGGCCACCGGGTTCGTGGACGAGGTGATCGCCCCGTCCGCCACGCGAGAGCGACTCGCCTGGGCGATCTCGTCGCTGGAGGCACGATGAGCGCGTCCGACGCCTTCACCACGCTCGCCCAGCGCCTCGCGCCCGCCGGCGCGCCGCGCGAGCCCAGCGAGGCCTTCTGCTACGTCGCGCTCGGCGACAGCTTCACCGCGGGAACGGGATGTGCTCCGGGGGAGGCGTGGGCCGATCGCCTCGCAGCGGCCCTCGGGTCGACTCGCTCGCCGGTCGGCTACTGCAACCTGGCCAGCGACGGCGCGACCAGCACGGACGTGCTCGAGGGCCAGGTCGGGGTCGCGCTTCAGCTCGAGCCTGATCTCGTGACGCTCGTCTGCGGCGCCAACGACGTCCTGCGCTCGGTCCGCCCGGACGTCGACGGCTACCGCGCCAGGTTCGCGGCCTCCCTGGATCGGCTGTGCGCGGGCGTGCCCGGCGCGCGCATCCTGACCGCGACGTCCCCGGAGACCTGGAGGTTTCTGGAGCTGCGCTCCCGCACCCGGGCTCGCGTCGTGCGGGGGATCCGGGCGGTGAACGAGGCCACGCGCACCGTCGCCCGCGAGCGAGGCGTCCCCTGCCTCGAGGTAGTCGGCCACCCAGGGCTCGACGAGCCGGAGAACTTCTCCGCCGATGGACTCCATCCGTCGCGCCGGGGCCACGCACGGGCCGCCGTGGAATTCGCGCGGGCGATCGAGTCGTCCTTCGGGCTCGAGAGCTCGATCACGAGAGAGGAGAGAGCATGACCACGAACGGCGAAGTTGCCGCCACCCAGCTCGACGACCTCCACGCCGGGGAGACCCTGGTGAGCCCGGGCCGCACGATCACCGAGGCGGACGTGGTCTCGTTTGCGGCGCTCACCGGCGACTGGCATCCGCAGCACACGGACGAGACCTGGGCGGCCGAGAGCCGCTTTGGCCGGCGGGTCGCGCACGGGATGCTCGTGCTCTCCTACTCGATCGGGCTCGTGCCGCTCGATCCATCGCGCGTCGTCGCGCTGCGGGGCATCCGGGACGTGACCTTCAAGCGCCCGGTCCACATCGGCGACACGATTCGCGTGCGGAGCCGGATCGCGGAGGTGAAGCCCCTCGACCCGGAGACGGCGCTCGTGCACCTCGCCTGGACGATCGTCAACCAGGCCGATGAGAGCGTGGCGCGAGCGAAGGTGAGCGTCGTCTGCAGGCGAGAGTCCGCGCGACCCGACCCGGGCCATGACGGCGACCGTGAGCCGGAGCCGACGGCGGAGGTCTTCCTGTGATCCTCGAGGGAAAGCGGATACTCGTCACGGGCGTCGTCAACCGTCGCAGCATCGCCTACTCGATCGCGGAGCAGGCCCAGAGGTCGGGTGCAGAGGTGCTTCTGACGAGCTTCGGCCGCGTGAGGCGGATGACCGAGCGCGCGGCGCGGCGCCTCCCGCGGACGCCGGACATCCTCGAGCTGGACGTCAACCGCGAGGAGGACTTCGCGAGCCTCACGGCGGAGCTCGATCGACGCTGGGGCGGGGTCGACGGCGCCGTCCACGCGGTTGCGTTTGCCCCCGAGGACGCGCTCGGCGGCCGCTTCCTGGAGACGCCGCGCTCGAGCGCCGCGGCCGCCTTCGAGACGAGCGCCTTCTCGCTCAAGGCGCTCGCCGAGGCGCTGGCGCCCCTCTTCGGAGAGGCCGGAAGTCTCGTCGCGCTCGACTTCGACGCCTCGGTCGCGTGGCCGATCTACGACTGGATGGGCGTCTCCAAGGCGGCGCTGGAGGCCGTCGCGCGCTATCTGGCGCGCGACCTCGGGCCTCGCGGCGTCCGCGTGAACCTGATCTCGGCAGGCCCGCTCGAGACCGTGGCGGCGGGCGGCATCCCGGGCTTTCGCAAGCTCGCGGATGGCTGGGAGGCGCAGGCCCCACTGGGCTGGGACGTCGGCGATCCGGTTCCGGTTGCCGACGCGGCTCTCTTTCTGCTGTCCGACCTCTCCCGGCGCGTGACCGGCGAGATCCTGCACGTCGACGGCGGCTATCACGCGATGGGGGCGCCCGTCGCGGACGGTGTGGCGACGGCTCCGCTGACCGCCTGACCACTCGCCTCACCGGCGTGGATATCGTGGGCCGGTGCGCGCGATCCAGATCACCGAGTTCGGAGGGCCAGAGGTCCTCGTCCCGCGCGAGATCGAGGAGCCACGCGCGCCCGATGGGTTCATCGTCGTCGATGTCCTGGCCGCCGGCGTCAACTGGGCCGACACGCACCAGGCCGAGAACTCCTACCTCGCGCCCGCCCAGCTGCCGCTCGTTCCAGGCGGCGAGGTGGTCGGGAGGAGCCCGGAGGGGAAGCGGGTCGTCGCGCTGCTCAACGGCGGGGGCTACGCCGAGAAGGCGGTCGTCCATCCCAGCCTGATGTGGGAGGTCCCTGAGGGGGTGGGCGACGGGGAGGCGCTGGCCCTCGTGCTCCAGGGGACGACGGCCTGGCACCTGCTGCGGACGAGCGCCCAGCTGCGCGAGGGGGAGAGCGTGGTGGTGCATGCGGCGGCCGGCGGGGTGGGAACGATCGCTGTGCAGCTCGCGAAGCGCTTCGGCGCCGGTCGAGTCATCGGGCTCGCGTCGAGCCCCGAGAAGCGGCAGCTGGTCGAGCGCCTCGGGGCCGACGTGGCGATCGACTCCCGCGCCGGCGATCTGACCGCGGCGATCCGCGAGGCCAACGGCGGCCCGCACGTGGACGTGATCCTCGAGATGGTCGGAGGGCGAACCTTCGAGCAGAGCCTGAGTGCCCTCGCCCACTTCGGGCGCCTCGTGCACTACGGACAGGCCGGGCGGGAGGGGGCGCCCCCGGTCAACCCCGGGAAGCTGATGGCGACGAGCCGGGGGGTGATCGGGCTCTGGCTGATGCACCTGCTCGGCAGCCCGGAGCGGCTCGGCGAGGCGATGAGGGACATGTTCGATGCCGTCCTCGCTGGGGAGCTGGAGCTGGTCGTCGGCGAGACGTATCCGCTCGCCGAGGCGCGACGCGCACACGAGGACATCCGCGCCCGAGGAACGATCGGGAAGCTCGTGCTGAGACCGTGAGCTGGACCGGGTATCTAGAGATCGTCGACCGCACCTGGCCCGTCCTCAACCGGCTGATGGGCGTCCACGTATGGGCCTACCGGGCAACCGGCGGCCTGGTCGGCCACCGCTTCCCGGGGTTTCCATCGATGCTCTTGCTCGACCATGTGGGAGCGAAGAGCGGCGCTCGTCGGACGAGCGCCCTGCTCTACATCAAGGACGGGAAAAACCTGGTCGTCGTCGCCTCCAAGGGAGGCAACCCGAGACATCCGGCCTGGTTCCACAATCTACGCGCGCATCCGAACGCGACGGTTCAGGTGGGCTCCGAGCGGCGCGCGGTGCGCGCTCGCGTGGCCTGTGCGGAGGAGCGGGCGCGCCTGTGGCCGCGGGTCGTGAAGGCGTACCGCTTCTACTCGGACTACCAGTCGCGCACGGGCCGGGAGATCCCGCTCGTGATTCTCGAGCCGCGGACCGAGTAGTCGGGCGTTCGCGCGGCCGCTAGAGAGGCTGGGTGGGGAGGCGAGGAACCGATACCGGCGTCCGTGTTTCTCGATGCGGCTGCGGCGCCCTCGTCGGGCCGCCCGGCGCGGCGGGTCGGCGCGCTGTGATACTCGTCGGGCCTGGTCTCCTCGACCTCGCCACCCCTTGCCCAGCAGTCCGCGGTCGAGCTTGCCGCGGCGATTCGCCGCCGCGAGGTGAGCGCCCGCGACGTCGTCGAGGCTCATATCGAGCTGCTGGAGCGCGTCAACCCGCGGATCAACGCGGTGGTGGTCCCGCGGTTCGACGCTGCACGCTCGGAGGCCGATGCCGCCGACGAGCTGATCGCCAACGGCGGCCCGGATGAATCGCTGCCGCCACTCCTCGGCGTGCCCTGCACGATCAAGGAATCGATCGGCATCGAGGGGATGCCGAACTGCGCCGGCGTCGTCGCCCGCCGCGATCGGGCGTGCTCGCGGACCGCGACGATCGCCCAGCGAATCATCGACGCGGGCGCGATACCCCTCGGCCTCACCAACACCTCGGAGCTGACCCTGTGGGTGGAGACCGAGAACCGCGTTTACGGTAGGACGAGCAATCCGTACGATCCATCCCGCACCGCGGGCGGATCCTCGGGCGGCGAGGGCGCCGCGATCTCGAGCGGCGGTTCGCCGATCGGGCTCGGATCGGACCTCGGCGGCTCCATTCGCATGCCCGCGTTCTTCAACGGCATCTTCGGGCACAAGCCCTCGCGCGGCCTCGTGCCTGCGACCGGCCTGTATCCGGCCGCGTCGGGCATCACCGGCGAGCTGAATGCCTGCGGGCCGCTCGCCCGGAGGGCATGCGATCTCCTGCCGGTGCTCCGCGCGATCGCGGGACCCGACGGCGAGGATCCCGTGACCGAGGAGATCGCGCTCGGGGATCCGGAGGACGTGTCGCTCTCCGGGTTGCGGGTCGTGATCAGCGAGGGCGCGACGCTGGCGCCCACCAGTCCCGAGCTCGCCGCTGCTCGCGAGCGCGCCGCCGGAGCGCTGGCCGCGGCCGGCGCGGCGCTCGAGCGGATCTCGATGAGGAGCCTTCGGCGGGCGATCGAGCTCTACCTCGCCGCGCTGAGCACCGCAGCCGGCGTGACCGCGCAGGAGCTGCTCACCGAGGCGGGTGCCGAGCGGCTGACCTGGGGCGGGGCCTTTCGGCGCGGCGGCCCGCATACGGTGGCGACGAGGATCACGCTAATCGCCGAGCGGCTTGCCGCAAGGCTGCCACAGGGGCGCGTCCGGCGGGCGATGGCGGCCCGCGAGTCGTTTACCCGTGAGCTGCGAGCGACGATCGGCGACGGCGTCCTCCTGCATCCGCCGGCCCCCAAGGTGGCGCCGCGTCACGGTCGCACGGTCGGCCGCCTGTGGTGGATCCACCCGATGATCGGCTTCAACCTCGCCGGCGTGCCGGCGACCCAGGCACCCCTTGGCCTGGGCTCCCACAACCTGCCCCTGGGTGTCCAGGTGGTCGCGGACCGGGGCCGCGACCACGTGGCCATCGCGGTCGCCCTCGAGCTCGAGCGGGTCTTCAGCGGCTGGGTGGCGCCGCAACTTGCGGTCGACGGGGCTGGGTAGGGGGAGGCGAGCGGTCGCACCCTCGCCGAGATTGGCCCCCGGTGGGTTCCATTTGACTCGCTATTCGGGCCAAATGGAACCCACCGCCGTGTGGCGCAGCCTTCTACCCAGCCTCAGGTCCTGAGGAGGATCCGGTTGGCGGACGGGTCGGCGACCTCGATGCCCTCCGGTCCCCTCGCCGACTCGGCGCCGGCGTCCAGCAGGCGCCGCTCGAGGCGGTCGAGCTCCGCGTCGCCGTCCGTGACCAACTCGAAGCGCCGGAGGCCGCGCGCTCCCTCCGGCGGGGGCGGGGCGCCCTCACCGGTCCAGGTGTTCAGGCCCAGATGGTGGTGGTAGCCGTCCCTGGCCACGAATAGGGCCCCCGGGGAGCCGCGTACGGTGACCTCGAAGCCGAGAAGCCCGACGTAGAAGGCTTCGGCCGACTCGAGGTCGGAGACGTTGAGGTGGATGTGTCCCATCCGGGTTCCGGCGGGCATTCCGTTTGGCTCCGCCTCACCGAGCTCGCTCGCCACGCTCTGGAGGTCGAGGGGTAGCGTCGACATCTCGAGCTGCCCGCCGCGGTACCGCCATTCGGAGCGCGGGCGGTCGCGGTAGATCTCGATGCCGTTGGCTTCGGGATCGGAGAGGTAGAGGGCTTCGCTGACCAAATGATCCGATGCCCCACTGAGGGACCAACCCGATCGCACGATCCGCCTCAGCGCTCGCGCAAGCTCGAGGCGGCTTGGGACGAGGATCGCGAGGTGGAAGAGCCCAGTGGTTCGGGCGGGCGGTGGCGTTGCCCCGGGGCCCCCCAGGAGCTCGATCATCGCCGTTCCGTCGGCGCCGAGGCGCGTGACCTCGTTGCCCTCGTCGAGCGTTACGAGTCCGATCGTGCGCTCGTAGAACCCGCGCACCCTCTCGAGGTCGGACACGGCGAGGCGAACGGCGCCGGGCCTCACCTGGCCGCTCGGAGCCTCGATGGGTCGGTCTTACCCATTCCGCCAAGGCTAACCATGAGTGCGACCAAGCTTGTCCGAAGCGGCAGGTTTCCGGCTTTTGCAGGCGGGAACTGGACTTCTCGAGATGGATCTCACAAGCATCGATGAGCCGAGCACGGAGGAAATGCCGGTGATCACCGGCGGGCCGGTCGCGGTCGGTCGCTACCCGCTCGAGAACCCGGGGATCGATCCGATCCCTGGCGATCCCCTGTGCGAGCCGCATCCGTCGGAGCCGGGAGTGACCCCGGACGGGGAGGCGGCCCCGCTGGAGAATCCTGACGACCGCTTCGCCCTCGATCCGCTTCGGCATACGAGCGCGACGGACTGACGCGGGTATCTAGCGCGGAGTGACGCTGCAGACGGCGAGGTCGCGCGGGGCGCCCGTCCCGCGCAGAAGGCGCTCGTGGCCGAAGCGGAAGGATTCCGCATCGAGGGCTCGACGGACCGGCTCGGAGACCAGGACCTCCCCTCCATCCGCACGCTCTCCGACGCGGGCGGCGATGTTGACGTCGACGCCAAGGTAGTCGGATCCGACCCTTCGCGGTCTGCCGAGATGTACCCCCGACCGAAGCTCGGCCGAGTGACCGTGCACCTCGACCTCCTGCACGCCGCCCTGGGCCTCGAGCGCCGCGCCCACCGCATCCTCAGCCTCGCGGAACACGGACATCGATCCATCGCCGAGGCGCTTCACGAGGCTGCCGCGGTGGGCCGCGATCGCGTCGTCCTCGATCGTCGCCACCCGGCGCAGCAACTCGAGCGCGGGCTCGTCGCCGACGTCGAGCGCCCACGACGAGAACTCGACGATGTCCGTGAACAGGATCGCGACGTCGACGGTTCCGCGGCCGCGGCCCTGCGCCTCGGAGAGGGCCTGCCAAGCCTGAAGGGCGGCCAGGCCGAGTTCGCGCGCGGCACTCGGCCGCTCGGGCTGTGCCTCGGACACGAGGCGGCCGATCCGCTGCGGCATCCGCTCTCCGGCGGTCGAAAGAGCGTCCCCATAGCGGTCGTCGCCCGGAAGCAGGCGCCTGATGAACCTCGCCGTGGCGACCAGCCGCGGCTGCGAGTCGGCGCGCCGAACGCGCTCGCCCACTCGAAGCTTGCGGCGCGGCTCCGCCGGCTCCGCGGACTCCGAATCGGAGGGGCCGATCATCGCCGCATCGTCCACAATTTCGCCGCGCGGCGCGCCGTCGGCGTCCCAAACGCCGTACGTCAGAACGGGGCCAGGGGCCGCCAATGCCTTCCGGCTACGCTGCCGGCATGGGTGGTTCCGACGGACCGGCTGCAACCGTCGCCGAGATCAACATCGCCAAGCGCCACGGCGAGCTGCCGTCGCCGGTCGAGCGAGTCCGAGCCGTCGCCGGCCGCGGCCTCCAGGGCGACCGGAACTTCCTGTCCTCGGGGGACCCGCAACCGAATCGCGATCAGGACATCACCCTGATCGCCGCGGAGGCGCTCGAGGCGCTGGCCGAGACCGGCATCGAGCTGTCGGCGGCCGAATCCCGCCGCAACCTGCTCACCCGCGGCGTCGACGTCGACGTTCTGGTCGGCAGGCGCTTCATGGTTGGGGAGGTGGAGTGCGAGGGCATCGAGCTCTGTGAGCCGTGCCTGCACCTCGAGGGCATGACGCGGCCGGGGGTCCTGCGTGGCCTGGTGCACCGCGGAGGGCTACGCGCGTCGATCGTAAGCGGTGGCGAGATCGCAGTGGGCGACCCCGTGAGCATCGTCGCCACCGGTTCGTGACCGACGTCCAAGACGTGAGCGCGGCGCTCGGGAGGGTTGGACTCCCCGCCCCCGTCTCCGAGCTCGTTGCCCGCGATTGGGACGCGGTCGTGGTGGGTGGGGGCCACAACGGGCTGACGGCGGCCGCCTACCTCGCTCGGGCGGGTCGCTCGGTGCTGGTGCTCGAGCGCCGCGATCGTCTGGGCGGCGCCTGCACGCTCGAGCAGCCGTTCTCGGATCCCGGCTTCCTGATCAGTCCCTGTGCGTACGTCGTCGGCCTCCTCGACGAGGTCGTGGTCTCCGAGCTCGAGCTCGAGCGGCGCGGATACCGCGTCTTCGTGTGCGATCCGCAGCTCTGGTGCCCGCTTCCCGACGGAAGCGCGTTCGCTCGGTTCCTCGACGGCGAGACAACCGCTGCCCACATGCGGGAGAACGGCTTCTCCGATCGCGATATCGCCGGACTGATGGCCTACGAGGAGCTCTTCGAGCGCCTCCGCCGTCGGTTGCGCTCGGGCCCGCGCGGCGACACCTGGCGAGGCGAATCGCCCGCGCGGGCCGAGCTCGAGGAGATCCTCGGCCACGACGAAGAGCTGATCTCCGTGGTATTCGAGGAGTCGATCGCCGACACGCTCGAGCGCTACGTCTCCGACGAGCGCATCAAGCATGCCCTCTTCGGCCAGGGTGTGATCGGCACGTTCGCCGGACCGAGAGACCCGGGCACCGCCTCGGTGCGCCTCATGCACCATCTGGGAGATCTGCTCGGGCACGGCGCCGCCTGGGGATACGTCGAGGGGGGTATGGGGCGGGTGTCGTTCGCGATTGCGCAGGCGGCGATCGAGCACGGCGCGATGATCGCCGCCGGCGTGCCCGTCGCGCGAATCCTGCCCGGCGAGGGCGTCGAGACCGAGGCGGGGGAGCTGATCCGAGGCCGGTCGGTGATCTCCAACGCCGACCCGAAACGCACCCTGGCGATGCTCGACCAGAACGGCGTTCCCGCCTCGTATCGGGCCCGGCTCCGGGCCTGGCGGGTGGATTCGCCCGTGGTCAAGGTCAACTTCGCCCTTCGCCGCTACCCGACCTTCACCGCCGCGGACGGCGGGGAGCCCGAGCGCGCGATGGTCTCGATAACGCCGGGGCTCGACGCCGCCCAGGAAGCGTGCGAGGCCTGCAGGCGGGGCGAGCCGGCGATCGGCTTCATCGAGCTCTATTCACAGACGGGCTACGACCCCTCGGTAGCTCCGGACGGGCGGCACACGATGAGCGCCTTCGCCCAGTACGCGCCCTACGCGCTCGCCGCCGGGGATTGGGAGAGCCGGCGGGGGGAGATCGGCGATCTGGTGTTGGATGCGATCGCCGCCTACGCGCCGGATGTCCGCGACTGCATCGAGGAGATCGAGGTCTTGGGCCCGCCGGACATCGAGCGACGCATCGGGCTCACAGGGGGCCATATCTTCCAGGGCGAGGCCCTTCCCGAGCAGATGTGGGACCGCCGCCTCAACCCGCGCACGCCGGTGCAGGGGCTCTACCTTTGTGGCGCCGCGACCCATCCCGGCGGATCGGTGATCGGGCTCAACGGCCGCAACGCCGCAATGGCGCTGCTCGCGGACACGGCGGACTGAGAGGGCGCCCGGCTGCGCTCGCATCGCCGGCCTCCCCTCCGATCGGATGACGAGTCCTCGACCGATCGGAGGGGAGCGCATTCATCCTGCAAAGCCTCCGAACGGAGGATTGCGCGCGTTCCCCGGTGACAGGAGGATCTCCCCAGCCATCCTCCGCACTGGCCGATCGTCACAGCCGGTTGAGCGAGCCTCCGGCGAAGCGATCAGGCCCGAGAGCGTCGCACCAGTCCATCCCTGGGTGCGGCGTTCTCACATTCGACGGAGGTTATGGGCGTGTTAGCGAACGGTACCCACTTTCTTTTTTGCCGCCCGGGGGTTAGCCTCCTCGCTGATTTCATCGGGCGTCCGACCCGTGGCTCGCGGCAGTCGTCGGGCGCCGGAGGGAGAAAAAATGAGGAGGAGGCACGAGCGGATCCGGGTACTGGTCGCGGACGACCATCCTGTCTACCGCGAGGGGATTGTTCGCGCGATCGACGAGCGCCCCGATCTCGAGTTGGTCGGTCAGGTGTCGAGCGGCCGCGAGGCCCTCGCCGAGATCCAGCGTCTCGGCCCGGACGTGGCGCTGCTCGACATCGTGATGCCCGAGCTCAGCGGCCTGGAGGTCCTGAGTGCCCTCGAGCGTGACGGGCTGTCGACTCAGGTGGCGTTGCTCTCTGCCCACGTCGACAGCGCGTTTGCCTACCGCGCGGTAGCCGCCGGGGCCAGGGGCTACCTGTCCAAGCAGGCGGCTCGCCAGGAGATCTGCGACGCGGTGGCTGCAATCGCGGACGGGAGGACGGCGTTCGCCCCTGAGGTGCAAGCGGGTCTGGCGACCGAGCTGCATGAACGTCAGGTTGCCGAGCGAGGGCCGACGCTGACGCCGCGCGAGCGGGACGTGCTGAAGCTCGTCGCCGAGGGCAGATCGGCACCTGAGATCGGCAAGCGCATCCACGTGAGCCCGGCGACCGTGAAATCGCACCTGCAGGCGATCTACGAGAAGCTCGGCGTCTCCGAGCGCGCGGCCGCCGTCGCCGAGGCGATGCGCAGGGGTCTATTGGAGTAAGGGCTCAAGTGGGGACCGAGAGCGCAGCCGCGGGCTTTACCGACGGGCGTGCCCGCGCGATCGTTGCCGCGGCGGTAGCGCTGTTCGCCTCCGTGTTCGCGCTCCGGCTGATCCTGAATGCGCCCGACCAGGGGGTGCTCCTCTTCTTCGCTCTCCCGATCGTGCTCCTCGGCATCGAGTTTGGCGTGACGGGAGGCCTGGCCGGATCGTCGGTGGCGATCCTCCTCCTGGCCGCATACGGGGTCGTCCAGGAGCCCGATCTCAGAGTCCTCGGCTACGCGAGCCGCGCGTTCGCCTTTGCCCTGATCGGGGGCGTGGTGGGCGTCCTCGCCGAGCGCCTGCGTCACGTCGTGGAAGCGCATGAGCACGCCGAGGCTCTGCTTCAGATCGAGGAGCACCGACGGGCCAGCGAGAGCCTCAAGGGGGCGATCCTGGACGCCTCGCTCGATTGCCTGATCACGATCGACGACAAGGGTCGCGTGCTCGAGTTCAATCGCGCCGCGCAGGAGACCTTCGGCTACACGCCTGAGGAGGCGATCGGGAGCGAGCTGGCAGAGCTGATCGTTCCTCCGGACCTCCGCCAGCGTCATCGCATCGGGCTGCGGCGACGGGTCTACGCCGATGAGGGCTCGGTGCTCGATCGGAGAATCGAGCTGACCGGCATGCGCAAGGACGGCAGCGTCTTCCCTGTCGAGCTCGCGGTCACGCGGATCCGGGGGACAGATCCGCCGGTGTTCGCGGGCTACATCCGGGACATCACCGATCGCCGGCGCGCCGAGGAACGGGTCCGTGCGCAGGGTGCGGAGATCGCGAAGCTCGCCGAGGCCCGCGGCGAGCTGGTCGCCCAGCTGCTCTTGGCCGAGGAGCGAACGCGGCGCAGGATCGCGCAGGTCCTCCACGACGACGCCCTCCAGCGGCTGCTCTCGGCCCACCAGGACCTGCTCGAGGCGGCACCGGGACGTCAGGGCGTCAGCCGCGCCCACAAGACGCTCGAGGGGACGATCCAGCAGCTTCGTGACGCGGTCGTGGCCCTCCACCCGGTCACCCTGCAGCAGGGGGACCTCGAGACGGCGCTGAACGCCATCGCCCGCCAGCATGCCGGTCGTGGCGGGTATCGCTACACGGTTCGCGTCGAGGAGGACGCGACGGGTTATGAGGACGACCTCGTTCTGTCGCTCGCCCGTGAGCTCCTGACCAACGTAGCCCGGCACGCCGAGGCCTCTCGGTGCGCGGTGACCGTGACCCGAGAGGGGAACCGGATCGCGCTCGAGATCGCCGACAACGGCAAGGGAATCGATCCGGGCAGGCAGGATCAGGCGCTTCGAGAAGGGCATATCGGCCTTGCCTCGGCCTTGCAGCGAGTGCGTGCAATCGGCGGGGAGGCGGAGGTCTCCAGCGAGCGGGGGAAGGGCACCACGGTCCGGGCTCGGATCCCTCTCTCAGACCGGGTACCGGCCCGGCAGGCCGACTGACCCTTCGATCGGATGAGGCGCACCTCCGCCGATCGATGGAGGCGATACCCACCGAGAAACGCTCCGAACGAAGGATGGCGGAAGGTTCGGCGAGGGGGCACGATGTCGGAGGAGTGGAACGAGGCAAGGAGCTTGCGGGGAAGGCGATGGAGCGCCTGGAGTCTGCCGGGAAGGGGGAAGCCCGGCTCGCGCTCCAGGTGCCGGCAGGTAGAGGCTCCGCGGGGGCGGTTCGTCCCGCCCTCGCGGAGCTTGTTGCCGACGCTGACCCCGTGGTCATCGAGCAGATCGCGGTCCTCGCGGGCGCGCTCACGAGCGGCAGCGAGCGCGAGGAGCTCTCGGCTCCGTTCGAGCTCGAGGTCAGGGCCGAGCCCGGAACGGTCACCGTCGTGCTTCGCGACCCCGATTTCGCCCGTCACCGTTCCGACGGCGACCTCGTGAGCCTCGATCGCAGCATGCTGACGGGTTGGCGGCTGCGGCTGCTCGAGCGCCTCGCAGATCGGTGGTCCGTCTCCAACGATGGGGGGCTCACGCTGCGCTTCGAGCTCGATACACGCGATCGCCCGGACGGGGACCGAGAGCGGATCGAGCCGCTCCCCGACGTGGCAACGCCGATGCGATCCAGCGCTACCCCGGTCGGAGGACCCATCTCTATCCGCCGAAGTACCCGATCGAAGGATGGTCCGCGGCACAACGGCCGACCGGAATCCTTAGGCGTGGACCACGAGTAGTCCACCTTGTGCCAAGCGAGTGGGGTCCCCGGCCGCGACCAGTCCCGAGGCGGCGGGGGGCCCTCCTCGCGTCAGTGCCGTCAAACGTCGAGCGTCGTGCCCTCCGGACCGAGATTGATGACCCGAGTCATCCCAATCATCGACTCGCGTCCCCACTGATCGTGCACGTGGCCGCACAGGGCCACCTTCGGGCGCCTTGACTCGATCGAACGCAGCACGGACTCGCTGCCGAGATGCTCTCCCGAGCGACTCTGGTCGACGTGGCCGTAGGGAGGCGAGTGAACAGCGAGCACACAGCCCTCCGGGCATGCCTCGAGCAGCTCTGCGGCCTCATCCTCGCTGAGATCGAAGCTCCAATCCCACGGCGTTATCGGGACCCCCGCACCGAGGCCGAAGAAGGCGACGCCGTCGATCTCGGTCGCGTCTCCGTGGAGGACGATGGCAGAGCTCCAGCCGTCGCAGGCATCGCGCAGGGCATCGGCGGTTTCGTTGTTGCCGGGCACGAGGACCGCAGGCTGGTCGATTTCTTGCAGCGCCCCGATCGTCTCCTCCAGGCCGGAGTGAATCGACGCGAAGTCGCCCACCCCGACCACCACGTCCGCATACCGGGCGCAGCCGACCAGCCGCCTCGCCGCGGAGAGATCCGTGTGAAGGTCGCTGAACGCGAGCAGCCTCATCCGAGCGAGCCTACCCACGACGCGACGCGACGAAACCGGGTCACCTCAACGTGCGTTCACCACATGCTCGTGCTCGAGCTCGCCGGCGAGGGCGAGGGTGCCCCCGTCGACATCCGCCTCGACTAACTCGTAGCGGCTACCGAGCTCGGCGAGGATGGCGTCGGCGACGCGATCGAGCGTCACCTCGCCGATCTCGTCCTCGATGCTGCCCGCGGTCGCGGGGTCCCAGTCGAGCCCAAGTGCCTCGTACACGGGGACGAGCGCCTCGCGGATCCACTCGGCGCCCCCGACCACGATCACCGCGCCGCGGTGGGCGCCTCCGGCGATGAGCCGCTGGCCGATGCCGACGAGCTTGGTGCGGCCGCCCGCGTTGACGCTCCACTCCCCAGGGCAGTACTCGCGGGGGATCTCGCCGACGCGGGCGTCGACGCCCAGGCGAGCCAGGGCGCGGCCGAGGAGCTCGGCGAGCTCGCGGAAGCGCTCGGTCGTGCGCCCCGCCGGCCGGCGATCGGGCACCGCCCACGAGCAGGCGAGCGTGGCCTCGTGGAAGACGGCGGCGCGGCCGCCCGCAAGCCGTACCACCGGGGCGAACCCTCGGGCCTCGGCGGCGCGGGCCGCCGCCCGGAAGCCCGCGGCCGCCCGATCCTGGCGCGAGAAGGCGAGGATCCGCGAGGTGGGGTGCAGGCGGATCGTGGGAGGCAGCTCGCCGGCAGCGACCCTCATCAAGGTCGCCCGGGAGACCGCGACGCCGAGTGCCGGCCGATCCGGAAACCCCCGGCGGACGAGCGCCAACGGGTCGGCGTTCATAGCCATGAACACCCCGGCGACCGAGTCACCGAGCGGTCTGGAGTGTTCATCAATTTGAACGGACGTGGACAGATATCCACTAGCAATTGTCCAGGAGGTATGCGAGTATGGCCGTGAATTCGGCCCCACCAGCTAGTGGCAGGCACGCCGCCCGTCGCGGCCATGAGGCTCCGCCGGGTCAACGCAAAAGCCGCTGGGGGATCAGATCAGCGGCCAGGGGGGACGGAACCAAATCGCATGAAGGGGAACGGCATACATGGGCAATCTGAAGACCAAGTCCGTGGTCGCCGCCTGCGCGGTGACGCTCGCGGCGCTGGCGGTGTCGCCGGCGTTCGCGGCGGCGACCGCGACCACGGCGTACGGCAGGGACGCGAACATCAGGTCGCAGGCCGGAAGCGCTCAGGCCGCCAAGCCCGTCCATAGCGACAGTCCAACCGAGGAGACCGGCGGGCTGCCGTTCACGGCCCTGGACCTCACTCTCATGCTCGGCGGCGGTATCGTGCTGATCGCGTCGGGTGTGGCGCTCAGCGGTCTCGTCCTCCGCCGGGTGCGGACATAACCGTTGGGGATGGAGCCGGCTGTCAGCGACGCCGAGGCTGATCGAACAGCTGCCGGCGAACGCAGGGCAGGGGAATCAGGATGAATCACTTCAAACACTTGACAGGCGCGCTCGCCGGGGAGCGCAAGACGATCGAGCCTGCGGGGACAGCCGAGCCGGCACGGTCGGCGCAGGCGCCCCCGCCAGCTAAGCTCGCCGGTCGGCCGGATTCCCGTTCCCCACGGCGCTGTGCCCCCGATCACGGGGCGCGGCGACGTTTGATCCGGCCGGCCGCGCGGGACTTCGTGGTCGATGCGGTGATGCTGGTCCTGGCGCTCGTCGCCCAGGTCCTCACCGCGCCGGCGGCGGATGTTCCGGTCCCGAGCCTCGGCTGGCTGATCGCGTTCCCGAGCCTCATGATCGTTCTCCTCGCCTGGCGGGGCATGTACAGGCGGCGCAGCGGGCTCATGTTCCTCGATGACCTACGGACTGTGGTCGCCGCGACCGCGGTCGCCGCGATGATCGTGAGCTTCGTCCGCGTAATCTTCGTCGACGACGCCTATGCCGCCTCGGAGACCGCCCGAGCGTGGCTCTTCGCGGTCGTCTACCTGACCGCGGGACGCACCGCGGTCCATATCGTCGAGCTGAAGCTGCGCGCCCACGCCGGCATCGGTACGCCCACCTTGATCATCGGTGCCGGCCGAATCGGCCACCTCCTCGCGCGGCGCCTCATCGCACGGCCCGAGATCGGGCTGCGGCCAGTCGGGTTTCTCGACGACGATCCCCTCGAGGCGGAGGAGACGCCGGGTTGTCCGGTGCTGGGCCCCGTCGCGGAGCTCGAGCCGGTGGTCCGGGGGCACGGCGTCGAGCACGCGATCCTGAGCTTTTCCCGCGCTTCGCACGAGCAGGCTCTGTCGATCTCCCGGGAGCTCCGCGGCCTGGGCGTCTCGGTCTCGGTGGTACCGCGCCTGTTCGAGGACATCCCCGACCGGATGTCGCTCGACCGAGTCGAGGGCTTCCCGTTGCTCACCATCTATCCGTCGAACCCGAGAAGCTGGCAGGTCAGGGTGAAGTACGCCGCTGACCGCGTCTTCGCGGCGATCGCCGTCCTGATCCTCTCGCCTGTCCTCATTCTCGTGGCGCTCGGAATCCTGCTCACGATGGGTCGCCCGATCTTCTTCATCCAGCGCCGGGTGGGCCTCGACGGCCGCAACTTCGAGATGCTCAAGTTCCGCACCATGACCGGTACGCCCGAGTCCCACGGCGAGGCCGACGCCGCGTGGGCTGCAGACATGACCGGTGTAGGGACGTCGGGCGCAGGCGGTTCGAACGGCTCCGCTCTCACGGTCGCGGCGCCACGCGTCGCCGGCTCGAATCCGTCCTCGGCGCCGATCGCCGTCGTCGACGGAGACGGCTCAAAATCCTCGGCGCCCGTGCCGGTGATGGCAGGTCCGGTTCGCTCCAACGGTGCCCCGGCCGCGGTGGCGACGGCGCAGCGGGCTGGATCGAAGCTACCGTCGTCAGAGATCGATCCGGATGACGCGAATCGCTCCAACGGCTCCTCGCCCCCGGAGCGGCGGACGACACGATTCGGATCGCTCCTACGGCGGACCTCCCTCGATGAGCTGCCACAGGTCTTCAACGTCCTGCGTGGCGACATGTCCGTGGTGGGGCCGAGGCCGGAGCGCCGGGCCTACGTCGACATGTTCGAGCGCAGCGTGCGGCGCTACGGCGATCGTCACCGGGTCAAGTCGGGGATCACGGGGTGGGCGCAGGTTCACGGGCTGCGCGGCGAGACCTCTCTGGCGGACCGCGTGGAGTGGGACAACTACTACATCGAGAACTGGTCCCTGTGGCTCGATTTCAAGATCCTTCTGCTGACATTCATCGCGATTTTCCGCGGAGCCCAGCGGGGGTAGCGCCCCGGACGGCCGAGCGGCGTTCGCCGGCCTAGCGGCGCGGCGGACGGGATTTTTGCCGCCTCCGGCGGGTCTACCTTTGTCCCGATCGTGCCTATCAGAGAGCCCTCGACGGGGATCTGCCCGCATACGGGGATTACGATTCCCGAGTGCTCGTGCCCGTCGTGCCTCGAGGCGCAATGGCGCCAGCACAAGCGGACCATGCAGGCCTTCCAGATCGCGCTGAACCGCGACGGCGGGGGATCAGGCAGACAGGGCTCCGGGGCCCGCTCCGCCTAGCGGCGCGGCCCTCGACGGGTCGCGTTCGCGGGGGTACAGTCCCAGCCGTGGCCGATCTGCTTTCGATCGAGCGTCATGATGAGGTCGCCCTCGTCACCCTGCGTCGTCCCGAGAAGCGAAACGCCCTGTCCATCGACCTGCGGCTCGAGCTGGCGGACGCCTTCGGCCGCCTCTCACACGATCGCGCAATCGGCTGCATCGTCCTCACAGGGGCCGGGCCGGCGTTCTGCTCCGGGATGGATACGACGCAGTTCGGGGGGGACTTGGAGCACCGCAAGCGGCTCGTCGAGACGAGCACCCTCGCCTTCGAGGCGGTGGGCGAATGCCGACGTCCGATAGTGGCCGCGGTCAACGGCGCTGCGCTGGCCGGTGGCTTCGCCCTCGCGCTTCTCTGCGACATCCGGATCGCCTCGGAGAGGGCGTTCTTCGGATATCCGGAGCTCCCGCGCGGCATCCCGCCCAGCTATGCGGCCGCCCGGGCGGTGCTGCCGGCGACGGTCGCGCAGGAGCTGTGTTTGACCGGGCGCCTCGTGAAGGCGAACGAGGCCCAAAGGCTCGGCATCGTGCGCGAGGTGGTTAGCGGGGACATCGTTCACCGTGGGCTCGAGATCGGCCAGCGTGTGGCGCGCCTGCCCAGGGAAGCCGTGCTCGAGACGAAACGACGGACGCTGCTCGAGCGACGTCACCTGTGGGGTTTCCTGTTCGAGGACGAGCGGCGGGTGTTCAAGCGCGCCCTGCTCGGAAGGGACGAGGACTCCGACGCCGGCGAGGGCGCCTCGGGCCGGCCCTGAAGCTCTAGCTAGGCGACGGGCGAGACGGTCTGAAGCAGGTACGGCCGCGCGGCGGAGAGCGGCAACGAGCTGCCGGCGATGAATCCCGCTACGCACGCGAAGGCGTGGAGCGCGAGCACCAGGGAGTTGAGGAACAGGATCTGGACCACGTTGCCGGCATTGGGGGAGTCGGTGATCCCGGGGATCGCGATCGGGGTCAGGTCGGGCTGGGCGAGAGACGAGATCAGCCAGACCGCCGCGAGCAGCACCGCCGCCACGGTGACCCCGCCGGCGATCCAGGCGCGCAGCATCGGCCACGGTTCCTCGTTCCAGCGCTCCAGGGTTCCCCGCGTTCGCCGGGCGCCCTGGACGAGCGCGTACCGATTGACGTCCACTGGGACTAGATCGGCAGTCCCAGCACTCGCGCTTAGTTAGTGCTCCCCGCCGCAAATACGATCGCGTTTGGCGGCTGCGAATCTTCGCCTGGCTGCGTCCTCGCTCGCTCGCGTACTTTTCAAGTACGCCACGCTCGCTGCGTCCTTGCCCGGCTCGATTCTCGCTCGCCAATCCGCGACCGTACTTACGGCGGGGAGCACTGGTGACTCAACCGCAGATGGGCCAGGGGCTCGACCCGTTGCGGGCATACAGAAGCGCCGCGCGGTAATCCTGCTCCGCGACCGAGGCCGCCGCGGGATCGCCCGTTCC
>JBKPIV010000014.1:0-19917 GCA_046730395.1 Actinomycetota bacterium
CGAAGGTCCACGAGCTGGCCGTGCCGGCGCCCTCCGAGGTCACCGTCACCGAGACGCGGGCCAGGCTCGCGCGTCGACGCAGGTCGTGGAGGGCCCTGTGCGCGCGCGCGACGAGACCGACCGTCCAGGCCCGACGGGTCCCTGGCGGACCTCCCCGTGCTGGGTGGGGGAGCTGCTCCCGGGAATCCATCCATTGTCGCCTTGGTTGCTCTCAGACCAACAAACCCGACACTCGATCGGGGAAGCAGGCCTCGAACCGCTGTCCGGGCCGCAGTCGGGGTTACCAGTTCCCCTACCCAGCCTCTGGCGCGATGAGACTAGGCGGCCTTTGGGAGAGGCTCGGAACGCCCGCCGTACGCAGAGGCGCAGGCGGCCCGAATCGAGGCGGCCACGATCTGGACCAGGCGGCGCAGGTCGGCCTTCGAGATCGCGAGCGGCGGCATCAACACGATCGTGTCGCCCAGGGGGCGCACGAGCGCGCCGCGATCGCGAGCCTCCGATACGACCCGCTTGCCCAGCCGCAGCGCCGGGTCGTGCTCGCCCAGGTCGATGCCCACCATGAAGCCGCGCCCGCGCACCTCGGCGACCTCCGGCATCGCGGCCACCCCCTGCAGGAGCTCGGCGAGCAGGCGGATCTTCGGCTGGAGGCGGAGCAGGGTGCCCTCCCGGCGGAAGGCTTCGAGGTTGGCGCGCGCCGCCGCGCAGGCGAGTGGGTTGCCGGTGAACGTATGCCCGTGGAAGAAGGTCCGCGCTTCCTCGGGCGCGCCCAGAAACCCCTCGTACACGCGCTCTGTGGTGAGCGTGGCGGCGAGGGGCAGGTAGCCGCCCGTGAGCCCTTTGCCCAGGCAGAGGAGGTCGGGCGCCACGCGCTCCTGTTCGCAGGCGAACATCGTGCCGGTGCGACCGAAGCCCGTCGCGACCTCGTCGCAGATCAAGAGCACGTCGTGGCGATCGCACAGCTCGCGGGCTCGCCGCAGATAGCCGGGTGGTTGCACCCTCATCCCGGCCGCGCCCTGCACCAGCGGCTCGACGATCACAGCAGCGACCTCCTCGGCGTGGAAGTCGAGCACGAGGTCGAGCTGATCGCCGTCGCCCGGCTCGACGCGGTAGCAGTGGAAGAGAAGGGGCGAGTAGGCCCCGTGAAACAGATCGATGCCGCCGACGGCGACGGCGCCCAGCGTGTCGCCGTGATAGGCGCCCGCCAGGGACACGAACGACGTGCGCCGAACGTGCTGCCCGCCCCGCTGCCGCCAGTACTGGAACGCCATCTTGAGCGCGATCTCGGCGGCGCTCGAGCCGGAGTCGGAGTAGAAGACCCGGGTCAGACCCGGGGGCGCGAGCTCGACGAGTTGCGCGGCGAGGTCCGCCGCGGGACGATGGGTGAGGCCCAACATGGTGGAATGAGCAACCCGGTCGAGCTGCTCGCGGATCGCGCCGTCGATCAGTGGGTGGCGATGGCCGTGGACGTTGCACCACAGGGACGAGACGCCGTCGATGTAGCGCCTTCCGTGCTCGTCGATCAGGTCGGTGCCCTCAGCCCGCTCGATCACGAGCGGCTCCTCGCGGGTCCAATCCGCCTGCTGGGTGAAGGGGTGCCAGAGGTGGCGATGGTCCAGGGCGGCAACGCTCTCCGGAACAGGGAGCACTGACGCCTTCGGGTCCGCCATCGTCATCGGCGAATTTAGAGCGCGACCCGGCGGAAGCGATAATCCTGGCCAGTGGAGGTCCCGCCCCGACTCGACCACGTCGTCATCGCGGTCACCGACTGGGAGCGCTCGGCGGCCTTCTACAGGGACGTCGTGGGCGCGGAGTTGGTGGACCTTCCGCGCGGGCGTCATGCCTACGTTCTCGGCAACGCGCGCCTGAACGTCCACGGCCCCGACTCCACTCCGCAGCCTCTTCCGGCGAAGCCCGTCGAGCCGGGCAACAGCGACCTCTGCATGGAGTGGCAGGGGCCGATCGAGGGTGCTGTCAAGCACCTGGAGGCGAGGGGCGTCGAGGTCATCGAGGGTCCCGTGGAGCGACATGGCGCCCGCGGGCCCGGGCGCAGCCTGTATTTCAACGATCCCGACGGCACGCTCCTCGAGTTCATCTCGTACCACTGAGCTCCCTCCGCGTGAGGTTCATGAGGCGTGCGCCGACCGCGCACCGTCGGATAGCGCCCCACTCGTTCGTCCGGGGAGGATCCGTGGGGGATTTACGTCGCCAGGCGTCGCAAATCCCCCACTCGTGGGCCGGTTGGCGACGAGTGGGGCATTTCTCGGCGCGGGTCAGGTCCCCTCGACCCACCAGTCCCGGTCAACTTCGCGCTCATCGGCCGTGGCCGCGAGAGCGATGTTCACCGGGCCTGGCGTCACGGTCCACCCTTGTGTGATCTTCATCACACAAGCAACTATTCCGCATGTGAAAAGGTTGCAAATCTGCAATCATTACCTCAATGCACGCAACCCGAGTCATCAGCAAGAGGACCGCCGGTGAGCCCGAGGCGATGCGGATCGCCGCGGGACTCGGCGCGCTCATGCGCTGCACCCTCAACTATGGCGGGGGCGGCGACTACCTCGTGGCAATCGAGGAGAGCGGGCTAACCCTCACGCAGCTCAAGGCCCTCATGGCGCTGCAGGGCGGCGAGGAGGAGCCCAGGCCGGTGAAGCGGATCGCGGAGGAGCTCGGGATCACCCCGCCCGCCGCGACCCGCGCCGTCGACGCGCTACATGACCGCGGCCTCGTCGATCGCACCGAGGATCCCGAGGACCGTCGCGTGAAGCGCATCGAGATCACCCCAGCGGGGCGGGAGCTCGTTGAGACCGTGATCAGCCAGCGGATGGCGAGCCTCGTTGCGTTTGCGGCCGGTCTCGGGGCGGCTCAGCGCCGCAAGCTCGCGGCGGCCTTCGAGGCGCTGATGGCGGACGACGACTTCGCCGCCGCCTACGAATCGAACAAGAAAGGCGCTCGCCCGTGACCCGCTACCGGACTCGCCTGATCACCGACTCCAACCGCAAGTGGTGGACGCTCGGCGCGATGTGCTTCGCCCTGTTCATGATCATGCTCGACAACACGGTCGTCAACGTGGCGCTGCCCTCGATCGAGCGCGACCTGGGCGCCAGCCTGTCGACCCTCGAGTGGACGATCAACGGCTACACGCTCTCCTTCGCCGTGCTGCTGGCCACCGGGGGGCGGCTCGGCGACATCTTCGGGCGCCGGCTGACCTTCTTGATCGGGGTCGCGCTGTTCACGATCTCCTCCGCGACCGCCGGCCTGGCGCCGGATACGACCTCGCTGGTGGCGAGCCGCGTCGTGCAGGGCATCGGCGGCGCGCTGATGATGCCGGCGACCCTCTCGATCGTCACCAACGCCTTCGCGCCGTCCGAGCGCGGCAAGGCGATCGGCACCTGGGCCGGTGTCTCGGCGCTCGCGCTCGCGATCGGCCCGGTGCTCGGCGGCCTGCTGACGGAGGACGTCTCCTGGCGAGCGATCTTCTATATCAACGTCCCGGTTGGCATCGGGGCCGTGCTCGCGACGCTGTTCGCGGTCCGCGAATCGCGCGACACGACCGTGGGACGCGAGGTGGACTACGCGGGCGTCACCGCCCTGACCGCGGCGCTCACGGCCCTCGTCCTGGCCCTGATCGAGGGCAACTCGTGGGGCTGGGGGTCGACCTCGATCGTCGCCCTGATCGCCGGCTCGGTCGCGACGCTGGCCGCGTTCGTCTGGATCGAGCTTCGCGTCAAGGCCCCGATGGTCGAGTTCCGGCTGTTCGCGAGCCGCAACTTCATCGGCGCGAACGCGATCGCGTTGATCGTCACCTTCGCGATGCTGGCGCAGTTCTTCTTCCTGGCCCTCTACATGCAGAACATCCTCGGCTACTCGCCGCTGGCGGCGGGGGTCAGGTTCCTGCCGGCGACGCTGATGATCGTCGCGATCGCCCCGATCGCCGGGCGCCTGACGGACCGGATCGGCCCCCGTATCCCGATCACCGTGGGCCTCTCGCTGGTCTCCGTGGCGATGTTCTGGCTGACCCAGATCGATGCGTCGACCACCTACGGGGGGCTGTTCCCCTCGTTCATCCTCATGGGCGTGGGCATGGCGCTTGTCATGTCGCCGATGTCCACCGCGGCGATGAACGCCGTCGCCGACGCGAAGGCCGGGATCGCCTCCGGAATCCTGTCGATGAACCGGATGATCGGCGGCACCCTCGGGGTCGCCGTGATCGGCGCGGTCTTCCAGGGCGCCGCGCGCTCGAAGGTGGACCAGCTCCTGGCGGGTTCCGGGTTGAGCGCCGCGCAGCGCAGCGACGTCGCCCACGGCCTCGGGGGCGGTCAGTCGAGCGTGCCGGCCGGCCTCGACCACGCGCAGGCCCAGCAGGTCGCCACGGCCGCCCATGACGCCTTCATCAGCGCCTTCGCCTCCTCGATGAAGGTCGCCACCGGCGTCGCGGTCGCCGGCGTCGTGGTCGCCGCCACCCTGATCGGCTCCCGGCGCGAGGCGAGGCCGGAGCCCGAACCTGCGCTCGGCAGCTCCACGCCCGCGGGCGAGCTCGCCGCGAGCGAGCGGGCCGGCTAGTCACTGCATCTAGTCCGCGTTCGTCGCGGACCGCTTGGCGTCCGCGGCGCGACGCTCGCGGTAGGCGCGGACCTTGGCCCGATTGCCGCAGACCTGCATGTCACACCAGGTGCCCGAGCGGTTGCGCGAATGGTCGTAGAAGGCCCAGTGGCAATCGTCGGCGGAGCACGCCTTGAGTCGCTCCCAGGTGCCGCTGACCATCGCCTCATAGGCGATCGCGACGAGGCACGCGACCGGCGCCTCGGGACCGCCGCCCGCCACCTCGAGCGCTGGTCCCCCGTCCGGATCGAACCGCATCGCGAGCGAGGACCGAGAGGCGACGTCGTTGAGGATCTCGATGTCCGCTGGCTCGAGGTCGCCGCCGTTGTTCGCGAGCATGAGGCGACGTAGGGCCTCGCGCACCTCGAGCGCGCGCTCGAACGCCCGGGGACCGACCCTCGCGCCCTGCGGGAGCAGGTCGCGGCGGGCGAGCCACGTCGCCAGAGCCTGCGGGCTCGTCAGCTCGTCGACCCCGGTCTCGAGGTCGAACGTGTTGACGAACTCGCGGACGTACTCGAGCTGTCCCGGCGCTTCCTGTGCCATACCGACATTGTAACCGGTAATTTCGCTTGACAAGTTACTGTAACCAGTGTAGGGTAATCGGCGGTTATGGAGACGGTGAGCGGCGCGAAGGAGGCAAGCCGATGAACGGGTTGACGTACCTGTACTTCGACAGGATCTGGCGAGAGCAGCTCAATGGCGGAGGCGCAGAGGCGGCCAGGCGTTTGGAGCGTCAACGTCGAGCCAGGGAAGCGTCTCGGTTGGCACGCCGGCGAGCCGCTGGATCGCGTTTCGATTGGATCGCTCGACGGCTGTCGGCCGTGCGGGCCAGGGCGTCAGCACGACGAGCTCGGGCTCGAGCCCCACGGCTCGCGCGCCCTCGATCGTCAGCAGGGTGTGATTGATCGTGCCGAGGCTCGGGCTGGCCGCGATCACGAGCGGCAGCCCGAGCTCGCGCGCTAGGTCCTGGACCAGATAGCCGAGGGTCAAGGGCACGAGGAGCCCGCCGACCCCTTCGCAGACGAGCTGATCGGCCTCGCGCGCGGCGGCCCGCGCGAGCCGCACGAGCCGGGAGGGTTCGATCGTCTCCCCGGCCAACGCGGCGCCGAGGTGCGGGGAAACCGGAGGGTCGTACCGGTAGGGGGCGATCTCCTCCTCGGTTTGAGGGGACGCCGCCGCCCGGCGCAGCAACGCCGCGTCGGACTCGCCCCCGGCCTCGCGTCCGCTCATCGCGGGCTTGTAGACCGCGACGCGCTCTCCGTCTGCCGCGAGCGTGCGGGCGATCGCCGCGGCCACCACCGTCTTGCCGACCTCGGTGCCGGTGCCGGTGACGAATGCGCCCCGCACTAGCACTAACTAAGCGGCCCGCGGCAGCCCCGAGATTCCCCGGATGCCGTCGGCGCCCGTCGTGATCCCGAGCTCGCTCGCCGCGCGCGCGATCACATGAGCCGCCGCCATCAGCTCGTCGGCGCGGTGGTTGGCCATCACGGCCAGGCGCAATCGAGAGGTGCCGTCGGGCACGGTGGGGGGTCGGATCGCCTGTGCGAAGACCCGGCCGGCGAGCGCGCGCTCGGAGAGCTCAACGGCGAGGGCCGGATCGCCGACGTGGACGGGCACGATCTGGGTGCGCGATCCGCCCACGGCGAGCCCCTGATCCGAGAGCGCCCGCCTCAGCATGGCCGCGTTTCGGCCCAGGTGCTCGACCATGCCGGGCTGGCCTTCGAGCAGGCCGAGGGCCGCGATCGCGGCGCCCACCGCGGGCGGGGGCGGCGCGGTGGAGAAGATGAACGGCCGCGCCGTGTTGATCAGCAGGTCGATGGTGTCGGCGCGCGCGCAGACGTAGGCGCCGTAGCTCCCGAGCGTCTTCCCCAGCGTGCCGACCAGCACGTCCACCTCTCCGGACAGCCCGGCCTCCGCGACCGCGCCGCGCCCCCCCGGCCCGAGCGCCCCGGTCGCGTGTGCCTCGTCGACGGCGAGGCGGCACCCGTATCGGTGAGCGAGCTCGAGGAGCGCCGCGACGGGGGCGACGTCGCCGTCCATCGAGAAGACGGCGTCGGTGACGATGAGCGCGGGCCTGTCCCCGGCACGCTCGAGGCCCCAGGAGAGGTGGTCGAGATCGGCGTGGCGGTAGATGAACCGCTCCGCGCGGGAGAGCCTGCACCCGTCGATGATGCTCGCGTGGTTGAGCTCGTCTGAGAACACCACCTGCCCGCGGCCCGCCAGCGAGCCGATCGTCCCCACGTTCGCCAGATACCCGGATCCGAACAGGAGAGCTGCGTCATAGCCGCTGAAGGTCGCGAGGCGCTCCTCCAGGCGGCGATGCAGCGCCATGTTGCCGGAGATCAGCCTGGACGCGCCCGCCCCGGCCCCGAAGCGCTCCGCTGCGTCCGCCGCCGCCTGGCGAACTCGCGGATGGTCGGCGAGCCCAAGGTAGTTGTTGGAGCAGAGCAGCAGGACCTCGGCGCCCTCGAGGGTCACCCGAGGGCCCTGCGGCCCCTCGACCTCGCGCAGGCGCCGGTAGAGCCCGGTCGCGCGGAGGTCCTCGAGGCGATCGGCGATGTCGCTCACGGGGTGCTCGCTAGTCGCCCCAACCCGCGGGCTGGTCGGCGCGCCTCGCCTCGGCGGCTCCCGACCCGGTGGACGGCGGGTAGGGCGGCGGCTTACGTTTCTTCTTGATCACGCGCAGCTGTGTCGACGGGTCCCAGAAGTTGGCCTCCCCCTGGCGGTCGATCAGCACGTCGATCGGGGTGCGGGGCGCGTCACCGTCGAGCCAGCCGGAGCGGTTGTCGGGCCGAGGGTTGGCGCCGTTGTCCTCCTGCCGCGCGACGTTCAGCCCGAGGTCCTCGAACATCCGCCTGTCGTCGGCGGGCTCGGCGCCCAGGGTGGTGAGGAAGTTCCCCATCATCACCCCGTTCAGCCCCGCCTTCACCGCCAGCGGCTGCAGCTGGTCGAGGTTCTCCACGCGGCCCCCGCAGAGCCGGAACAGGGCGTCGGGGAGGATCAGGCGGAAGATCGCCACCCACTTCACGACCTCCCACGGGTCCATCAGCGGCCGATCGCCGAACTTCGTGCCCGGCCTCGGGTTGAGCAGGTTGATCGGGACCGAGGTGGGATCGATCTCCGCCAGCTCGAAGGCCATCTCGACGCGCTGGCGCGGCGTCTCGCCGAGGTTCAGGATCCCGCCGACGCACGTCTCCATCCCGGCTCCCTTGACCGCGTCGATGGTGCGGATCCGGCCCTCGTAGCGGACCGTGGTCGACACCTCCGGGTAGTGAGAGCGTGAGGTCTCGACGTTGTGGTGGACGCGCTGGATCCCCGCCTCCGCGAGCCGTCTGGCGCGATCGGGCGAGATGTGTCCGATCGAAACGCACCGTTTCAGGTTCGTGTGCTCCGCCACCAACCTCGCCCCCTGGACCACCTTGTCGAAGTCGCGGCGCGACAGCCCCTGGCCCTGGGTCACCATGCAGAACCGATGCGCCCCCGCCGCCTCGGCCGCGCGGGCGTGCTCGAGGATCTGCTCGGCGTCCATCATCGCGTGCATCGGCGTGTCCGCCTCGGCGTAGCGGGACTGGGCGCAAAAGCCGCAATCCTCGGCACAGCCGCCGGACTTGGCGTTGACCAGCGAGCACATGTCGGTGGAATCGCCGAAGCGCTCCGTGCGCACCCTCCAGGCGCGCTCAACGAGCGCCGTGATCTCCTCGTGCGTAGAGATCGCGGCCAGCTCGATGGCCTCATCGAACGTGATCAGCGACGGCATCGCCGACTAACCTGCCTCGCAGGCACGCCCGAAGGCTAGGAAGCGTGCCGGACGGTGCCGCTGCAAGGGCACGCAACTCGGCGGTCCGCCGTCGTGTTGATGTTCGATAGACAGGCGACGATGGGGAGTCACGGCAGGCCAGGGTCGCGAACGCGAGCCGCGTCAGCGACGCACGCGCTCGCGCTCGCCGTCGCGTGTCTGGCGGTTGGCGGGGCTATGACGTTGCCGGCTCCAAGCGGCACCTCGGCCGCTGGCGCTTCGGCGTCGGACGGGCGGCCGAACGTGGTCGTGATCGAGACCGACGATCAGGCGCAGGCATCGATGCGCGTGATGAGCACCGTGAACGCGCGAATTGCCGACCGCGGCGTTACGTTCCCGAACAGCTTCGTCAACTTCTCGCTCTGCTGCCCGTCGCGCTCGACCTTCCTCACCGGGCAGTACGCCCACAACCACGGAGTGCTCAACAACGGTCCCCCGTTGGGCGGCTTCGAGCGGTTCGAGACCCTGCACGGGCGCAACAACCTCGCGGTGTGGCTGAAGCGCGGCGGGTACTACACCGCGCTGATCGGCAAGTACCTGAACACGTACGGGCATCACAATCCCACCCTCGTGCCCCCGGGCTGGAGCGCCTGGCATGCGGCTCCCGACGGGGGAGCGGGAGTGGTGGGCAACAGCCAGTCGGTCTACGACTACACCCTGAGCGAGAACGGCAGGCTCAACTACTACGGGGCCGATCCGACCGAATTCAAGCAGGACGTGCTCACTGCCAAGGCGGTCGACTTGATCGACCGCCGGGCGCCGAAGCAACAGCCGTTCTTTCTCTGGCTCACGTACACCGCGCCCCACAACGCCGGGCCAGACCCCAATCCGAATCCCCCGAGCGACTGCGTCGACGCCGCGAAGCCTCCCCCGCGCTATGCCGACGCATTCGACTCCGCGCCCCTACCGATGCCGCCGAGCTTCAACGAGGCCGACGTCAGCGACAAGCCGCAGCAGATCCGGGACCTGCCGCCGCTCGACGCGACCGCGATCGACGACCTCACCCGGGTCTACCGCTGCCAGCTCGAGTCGCTGCTCTCCGTCGACGACGGGGTGGGGCAGGTACTCGACGCGTTGAAGGCAGCGCGCGAGCTCGACAACACGTACGTGATCTACACGTCGGACAACGGTTACTTCCACGGTGAGCACCGGGTTCGGAGTGGCAAGGGAAAGCCTTATGAGCCCTCGATCCGGGTGCCTCTCCTAATCCGTGGTCCGGGCATCCCGCGCGGCGTCGAGGCGCGCGACCTCGCGATCAACGCCGACCTCGCGCCCACCATCGTGCAGGCCACCGGAGTCAGGCCGCGGCTGGTGATGGACGGCCGGTCCCTCTTGCCGTCCGCAATGCATCCAGGCGTCGAGCGGGGTCGCGAGCTCCTGATCGAAGCTCATGGCTACTTTGAGACCCAGGGCTTCAGGGGGATTCGCACCCAACGGTACATCTACGTCGAATACTTCAATGGCGAGAAGGAGCTCTACGACCTGAAGCTCGATCCCAACGAGCTTCAAAGCGTCGATGCCGACCCGAGCTATGCCCGCGTCAGGCGCCATCTCGCACAACGCCTCAAGAAACTGAGGCGCTGCGCGGGCCGAACCTGCCACCTGCGTCCACGGCTTGGCCTCGCGTTCACTTACAGGAGCGCGACGCGCGCCGGCGAGCCGTGCGCCGACCCCCCGGTTCGGGCGCAGGTGAGGGGCCACGATGCCCGCAACGTGGTCGAGGCGAGGTTCTACGTCGACGGGCGGCTCGTGGGCGTCGCGACCCGGCAACCGCTTCGCCGCCGGCTGCCGTCGCGGCGGCTCGACAGGGGCGGCCGGACGCGGGTGCGGGTCACGGCGAGCCTGGTCGATGGGCGGCGAATGACGATCGACCGGAGCCTGCGGGTCTGCGGATGAGCCGCCCGAGCCGCACACCTTCCGGGGCGCGTGCAAGCCGCGAGCCGCGCCCGAGGCGCGGACGCAGGCGACCCGGACGGCTCACCTTCTGGCGCCGTCGAGCCGTGGCCCTGCTCGCGGTCGCCGCGGTCGCCGCGCTCCTGTGGGTGGCGTTGGGCGATGGAATCAGCGCGGGCGACCGCACCGGCGCCGCGACTCAGGCGAGCACGCTGTCCGACGCGAAGCTCGCGGGAGAGCGGCTCGTCGCCGGGTTCCCGGGGCGGCGGGCCCCGCACGCGGTCGTGCGGATGGTCCGGCGCGGTGAGCTCGCCGGGGTGATCCTGTTCTCGGAGAACCTCGGCGGCCGGCATCACGCCAGGCGCCTGATCCGGCACCTGCAGGCGATCAAACGGCCGGCGGGACTTCACGACCCGCTCCTGGTGATGATCGACCAGGAGGGTGGGCTCGTCAAGCGGCTCTCGGGGCCGCCGAGCGCCTCCGCCCAGGAGATGGGCCGCCGCGGCCCCGCCTTCAGCCGCCGTCAGGGCAGGAGGACGGGCCGGAGCCTGAGGTCGGTGGGGGTGAACGTCAACCTGGCCCCCGTGCTCGACGTCGCACGCCCCGGCAGCGCGATCCGCGCCCAGCACCGGAGCTTCGGCGGCAAGCCCGCGCGGGTGATCCGAACCGCGATCCCCTTCGCCACCGCGATGCAGGCGCGCGGGGTGGCGGCGACCGGCAAGCACTTCCCGGGGCTAGGCGCGGCCTCCCAGGACACGGACTTCGCCGTGCAGCGCATCCGGCTGCGGCGCTCTGAGCTTCGCCGCACGGACGAGAAGCCGTACCGGGAGTTCACCGCGGAGCAGGGCGACCTGGTCATGATCAGCACGGCCATCTACCCGCACCTCTCGTCCAAGCCGGCGGCCTTCGCGAGGCCGATCGCGACCGGCGAGCTTCGCGATCGCCTCGGCTTCGGCGGCGTGTCGATCAGCGACGCGCTCGAGACCGTCTCGGCCCGAGACTTCGGCGGACCCGCCAAGGTCGGCGTCGCGGCGGCGCGCGCCGGCACCGACCTGCTCCTCTTCACCCGGTTCGAGGCCGCCGCGCACGCGAAGCGGGCGCTCGTTCGCAAGCTGCGCTCGGGGGGTCTCGGCCGGGCCAGCTTCGAGCAGTCCGCGCAGCGGGTCCTCGACCTTCGCGCTCGCCTTCGGAGCGGCTAGACCGATACTTCGCCGTCCGGGGCGTGTTCGAGGGACGAAGGGGGTCATGAGGAGGCTCAGGAGGCGCAATCCGAGGCGTGTCACTCCGTCCCGGAGGCGCCTCCCCCTGCTGGTCTCGGCCACCGCGCTGACCACCGCCTTCCTCGCCGCGGCGGGCCTTGGCCCCTCTCCCGGGCGCCCGACGGTCGGGGCCGCCGCCTCCCAGAGTCGCCCGAACGTCATCGTCATCGAAACCGACGATCAGGCCGTCGACGAGATGAAGTTCATGCCCAACGTCAACTCCCTGATCGCCGACCGGGGAGCGGCGTTCGACCACAACTTCGTCAACTACTCGCTCTGCTGCCCGTCGCGCTCGACGTTCCTGACCGGCGAATACGCCCATCATCACGGCGTGATGAGCAACACCTTTCCCAGCGGGGGCTTCGGCAGGTTCGAGCCCAAATACGGGGACAACAACCTGGCGGTGTGGCTAGAGCGCGCGGGCTACCACACCGCCCTGATCGGCAAGTACCTGAACGGCTACGGCAACACCAACAGCGGCCAGGCGGCCCTGGTGCCGCCGGGATGGTCCGAGTGGTACGCGGGCACCGCCTCGACCACCCAGTCGGCGTACGACTACACGCTCAACGAGAACGGCACGCTAGTCGACTACGGAGCCAATCCGGCCGATTTCAAGCAGGACGTGTTCACCCAGAAGGCAGTGGACTTCGTCGATCGCATCGCGCCGGGCCGGGCGCCGTTCTTCCTCTGGCTCACCTACACCGCGCCCCACAGCGGCGGGCCCAACCCGAACCCGCAGCCGCCGAGCGACTGCGACAACACCGCCAAGCCCGCGCCGCGCCACGCCGACGCCCTCGATACCGAGCCGCTGCCGATGCCGCCGAGCTTCAACGAGGCCGACGTCTCGGACAAGCCGGCTTTCATCCAGGCGCTGCCGCGGCTCACGAGCTCGCAGATCGCCAACATCACGCGCATGTACCGCTGCCGCGCCGAGTCGCTGCTCTCGGTCGACGAGGGGGTGCAGCGGATCATCGCCGCGCTGCGGTCGACGGGCGCGCTGCCCAACACCTACGTCATCTTCACCTCCGACAACGGGTTCTTCCAGGGCGAGCACCGGATCCCGACCGGAAAGACGCACGTCTACGAGCCCTCGATCCGCGTGCCGCTCGTCATGCGCGGGCCCGGCATCCCGCACCGGGTCCGCGTCCGGGACCTCTCGATCAACGCGGACCTGGCCCCCACGATCGCCAAGATCACGGGCGCGACGCCGCACCTGACGATGGACGGCCGCTCCCTGCTGCCGTTCGCGGCGCACCCGACGGTGGAGCGCGGGCGAGAGCTCGAGATCGAGGACCTGAACTTCGACGCGATCCGCACCCAGCGCTACATCTACGTCAAATACAAGACGGGGGAGGAGGAGCTCTACGACCTGAAGCGTGACCCGAACGAGCTGCTCAACCGAAGCGGCGACCCCGCCTACGCGAAGGTCCGCTCGGCGCTCGCCAAGCGCCTCCGGGGTCTCAAGGACTGCAAGGGCGACCGTTGTCGCCTTCACCCGCGGCTGAGGCTGGTCACCCGCTCGGCCACAGAGCGCCGCCACGGGCACCGGTGCGCGGTCAAGCCGGTCATCGCCGAGGTGCGCGGGACGGACGCCCCCGACGTCGCGAAGGCGGAGTTCTACGTCGACGGCGAGCGCGTGTCGGTCGACTCCAAGCCCCCGCTGCGCCGCAAGCTGTCGCTCCACGGCGCGAGCGGGCGCACGAAGCTGCGGCTTCGGGCGACGATGATCGACGGGCGGCGGATGACGATCGACCAGCACCTGCGCGTCTGCGGCTGACCCGCCGGCCGTTCGACCAGCGGGCTCAGCGGCCCTGCCACCGAGGCCTTCGCTTCTCGGCGAAGGCGCGGATTCCCTCCCGGAAGTCCTCGGAGGTGAAGCAGGAGCGGCGAAGCTCGATCAGCTCTTCCTCCTGCTCTGAGCTCAGGCGCGGATAGGAGTTGAGGAGCTCGATCGCGTGCTTGTTTCCGCGCGCCGAAAGCGGGGCGTTGCCGGCGATCTCCGCGGCGAGCTCGAGCCCCGCCTCGGCGATCTCCGCGTCGGGCACGGTGTCGTTGACGAGCCCGATGGCCATCGCCCGCGGGGCGCTCAGGTTGCGGCCAACCAGGAACAGCTCCTTGGTTCGGGCGTAGCCGATCACGTCGATGAATCTCTGGAGGCCCGTGTGCCCGTAGATCAGCCCGAGCTTGGCGGGCGGCATGCCGAGCTTCGCGCTCATCCTCGCGAGCCGCAGATCGCAGCGGATGGCGAGCTCCAAACCGCCGCCGAGACAGTCCCCGTTGATGGCGGCGAGGACGGGATATGGATGGGAGCTGATTGCCTCCATCGCCGCGTGAAACGGGTGCGCGACCAGGGCTTCGGCCTCCTCGGCGAAGCTCTCCTCGGCGAATCCCGCGATGTCGTAGCCCGCCGAGAAGATGTCGCCCGCCCCGGTGATCATCACGCAGCGGATCTCGATGCCGCGGTCGAGCTCGGGCATGACGTCGGCGAAGGCGCCAAGGATGTCGTGGTCGAGCGCGTTGCGGCGCTCGAGGTTCGAAATCACGAGGCGCGCCACCGCCTCCCGGGGGTAGTCGAGAAGCAGCTTCCCTCCGGCGAGCTCCCGGGCCGCCCCGCTGCCCCCCGCGGCCTCGCCCGGCGCCGCGTAGCCGCTCATTCGAGCACTACGAGGACATCGCCCTCCTGCACCGACTGTCCCTCCTCGCAGAGGATCTCCGCGACCGTGCCCGGGTCCTCCGCCTCGACCGGCATCTCCATCTTCATCGATTCGAGGACCACCACCGTGTCTCCCTCGTCCACCTCGTCACCGACGGCGACCTCGATCTTCCACACGGTGCCGGTGATGTGGGCCTCGACGTCCACGGTCTGCACTGGCGCGGCAGAATAACCGCACTTGCCAGCGGATCAGACAGGCGATCCGGTCGTGATCGTCGCGGCGCACAACGAGGCCGACCGGATCGGCGCCACCCTGGACGCGCTTGCGGCGACGTTCCCGAACGCTCACGTGGTGGTCGCGGACGACGCGTCCTCGGACGGCACGGCGGACGTCGCCCTTGGCCGCGGAGCCCACCTGGTCGGCCGGCGCCGGCCCCATGGCAAGGGCGCCAACGTGACCGCCGCGGTTCAATCGGTGCTCGATCGCGCCGACGACGCCGACCCGCCCACGTTCCTGCTCTGCGACGCCGATCTCGGACCCTCCGCGGGCCGGCTCGTCTCGCTCGTCGAGGCCGTGGAGCGCCGGGACTGCGATCTCGCGGTGGCGGCGTTCCAGCGTCGGCTGGGCGGCGGCTTCGGCCTCACGCTCGGCTTCGCCCGCTGGGCGATCGAGCGCCGCTGCCGCTACCGGACCGAGGCGCCGATCTCCGGCCAGCGGGCGATGCGCGCCCCCGTCCTTCGCAGCGTGCTCCCGTTCGCCGCCGGCTACGGGATGGAGACGGCGATGACGATCGATGCCCTCCGAGCCGGCTATCGGCTGTGCGAGATCGAGCTGGACCTGGAACACCGCGCGACCGGCCGGAGCCCGGCCGGATTCCTGCACCGCGGCCGCCAGCTCCGCGACATCGCCCGGGTATACCTGTCTCGCTGAACGGCGAAAAGCGAGCAGTCCACGGACGCAGCCGGATCGGCGAAGCGAGCGTAGTTGAAGCCTACGTGAGCGAGACGATCCGGCGAGGACACCGGAATGCGAAGCTTTGCAGCCGTTCATGATCCTCGCCATCGACCAGGGGACGACCGGCACCACCTGCCTGGTCTTCGACGATGCGGGAGGGATCGCGGGGCGCGCCTACTCCGAGTTCGAGCAGCGCTTTCCGCGGCCGGGATGGGTGGAGCACGACGCCGCCGAGATCTGGGACGTGACGCGGAGGGTGGCGGTGCAGGCGATCGTCGACGCTGGGATCCAGGGCGCCGATCTGGCGGCGATCGGGATCACCAACCAGCGGGAGACCGTGGTCGCGTGGGACGCGCAATCGGGAGAGCCGGTCCACAACGCGCTCGTGTGGCAGGACCGGCGAACCGCCGCCCGCTGCCAGGAGCTCAGGGAGGCCGGACACGAGGAGCTCGTTCGCGAGCGCACGGGCCTCGTGATCGACCCGTACTTCTCGGGGACGAAGATCGAGTGGCTGCTCGAGAACATCGACGGGGCCGACAGAGCACTGTTCGGAACGATCGACTCCTGGCTCGTCTTCAAGCTCACCGGCCGCCACGTGACCGATTACTCGAACGCGTCGCGGACGATGCTGTTCGACATCCGGCGGCTGCGCTGGGACCCGGAGCTGTGCGAGCTGCTCGGGGTCGATGCCGCAAAGCTTCCCGAGCCCGTCCCCTCGTCCGAGGTCTACGGTCGCACCTCCGTCTTCGGCGGCGACGTCCCGGTGGCCGGGATCGCGGGCGACCAGCAGGCCGCCCTGTTCGGCCAGGCGTGCCGGCGGCCGGGGATGGCGAAGAACACCTACGGGACCGGCAGCTTCGTCCTCCTGAACACCGGCACCGAGGCGCCGGAGCCCGGCGACGGCCTGCTGACCACGGTCGCGTGGGGCATCGGCGACGAAACCGACTACGCGCTCGAGGCGGCGGTGTTCGTCACCGGGGCGGCCGTCCAATGGCTGCGCGACGGCCTCGGGATCATCCGCGAGCCGGAGGAGACCGAGGCGCTGGCCGCCTCGCTGGACGGGAACGACGGCGTCTACTTCGTCCCCGCGCTCACCGGCCTCGGCTCGCCGCACTGGGATCCCTACGCCCGGGGCGTGGTGGTGGGGCTGACGCGCGGCACCGGGAGGGCCCACCTCGCGCGCGCGGCCCTGGAGGCGATCGCCTATCAGACGGTGGACGCCGTTCGCGCCCAGGAGGCCGCCGCCGGAGGATCGCTCGAGCTCCTGAAGGCCGACGGCGGCGCCGTCGCGAATCGCTGGTTGATGCAGTTCCAGGCCGACGTGCTCGGGGCCCCCGTGATCGTGCCCGAGGTCGCCGAGACGACCGCGCTCGGCGCCGCCTACCTGGCGGGAATCGCGACGGGGCTGTGGGACGCGGATGAGGTGGAGGAGATGTGGCGCGAGGCGGCGCGGTACGAGCCCGAGATGTCCGCTGACGAGCGCGAGTCCCTCCTCGCGGCGTGGCGGCGGGCCGTGGAGCGCTCGCGGGGGTGGGCGACGGAGGAGGCGTAACCCCGCCCCTCCGCGGGGTTAGGAGTGCGTGGAGCCCCCCCGTGCCGGCTCGCTTGCCCATGCGCGACATCAAGCCCCAGGTCTACAAGGATGCCCGGCCCGCGGAGCACTTCACCCGCTTCCACGAGCGCTCCCGCACGCACGAGCCGGATTGGGTCTATGACCTCGCCCGGGTGGTGCTCACCCCTCCCTGCCTGCTGCTCTACCGCGCCCGGCAGATCGGCGCCGAGCACGTGCCCTCCACCGGCCCCGTGATCCTCGCGCCGAACCACTTCAGCCAGTGGGACCACTTCTTCGCGGGCGTCTTCCTGCGCCGAAAGGTCCGCTTCATGGCTAAGTCGCAGCTCTTCTCGAACCCGGTCATCGAGTTCATCTTCCGGCACGGCGGGGTGTTTCCGGTTCGCCGCGGCCACCACGACGAGGAGGCCTTTACGACCGCGTATGTGATCCTCGACCGAGGCGGCTGCCTGCTCATGTACCCCGAGGGTGGGCGTTCCCGTACCGGCGGCCTCCGCGAGCCGCGGCCGGGCGTCGGGAGGATCGCGCTCGAGTCCGGCGTCCCCGTGATCCCGGTCGCGATCCACGGCTCGCTCGGGGTCCGCAGGTGGCGCAAGCTCCGCTTCCCGAAGGTCACTGTGCAGTACGGGGAGCCGATGAGCTTCGGGGTCGTCCAGCAGCCCAGCCGCGAGCAGCAGCTCGAGGTGGCGACGCAGATCTTCGCGCGGGTGAGGGAGCTGTACTCCGCCCTGGACCAGAAGGGGCGGCGCGGCGTGATCGAGGCCCTGCGGGAGGGGATCGAGCCTCGCACCGAGCAGAAGATCCCGGCGGGCCAGGCCCGATACGGCCCTACTCGTACTTCGAGTCGATCCTCTTCCAGTACTCGGGATCGTGCCCGGGCGTGATCGGGGCCTGGGGGTACTCGCGGTGGAACAGGCGCAGCTCCTGCAGTGAGCGCCGCCACAGGTGCGGGTCGTGCGGGCGAGGCTGCGCGGGGCCGCCCTCGAGCTGGCGTTCGGTGTAGATCGCGTCGCCTCCGATCACGAAGTCGCGCTCCCGGAGCCTGGCCACGACGCTGAGATGCCCGAGCGTGTGGCCCGGCGTGAACGCCAGCCTGATGCTGCCGTCCCCGAGGAGGTCGAAGGTCCGGCCGAAGCTGGCGTACGAGTCGACCCGCGCCCGGTCGAAGTCGATCACCCGGTAGTCGAACGCGTAGTCGTAGTGGCGCCGGCGATACCCGCGGAGGATCGGCCTCGAGCCAGTGGTCGCGGCGGTCCACTCGGCCCGCGAGAGCACGAACGTGGAGGAGGGAAACTCCGAGATCCCCGAGGCGTGGTCGTAGTGGAGGTGGGTGATGACCACCACGCCGATCCGCCGCGGGTCGGCGCCGCGCTCGCGGAGCTGAGCCGGGAGGTCGCGCCCCGCCTCGACCTTCGGGCGCGCGTACCAGGTGGCCAGGCGGCCGAAGTTCTCGCGCGGCTTCGCCGCGATCGAGGGGTGAAGGCTCGTGTCGACCAGAATGTGGCCGGCCGTCGGGTGCGTGATCAGGAACGCGGGACACGGCACCCACCACCAGCCGCGGGAGCGGGAGCTGAAAAGCCCCGTCACCGCGAGGGCCTCGAATGGGCCGCCGGGGCGCTCCATGCCGGCCGCCGGGAACTGCGCCTCTCCGCCGACTATCGGCTCGACGGTGACGCTCGCCCCCTCGGTCCCGCCGGGAAGCGGCTCCGAGAGGGTCTTGGGCTCGGCGTGGATCCTCATGGGCGCTCCGCAGTAGATCATTCCCTAGTCTGAGCGCGGATGGCCGACGGCGCCGAATCGCGGATCTTCCGGGCGGGGCTGCTGGAGGGCATGGTGTGCGTGGTCTCCGGGGCCGGTACCGGCCTCGGGCGGGCGACTGCGCTCGAGCTGGCCGCGCTGGGCGCCACCGTGATCGGGTGCGGGCGGAGGCCGGAGCCGCTCGTCGAGACCGCCTCCGCGATCACGGACGCGGGGGGCTCGGCGGAGTCCGAGCCCCTCGACATCCGCGACGACGCGGCGGTCACGGACTTCTTCGACCGTGTGCTCGAGCGCCACGGCCGGCTGGACGTGCTCGTGAACAACGCGGGCGGACAGTTCCTGAGCCCGGCGGAGGGCATCAGCGCGAAGGGGTTCCGGACGGTGATGGAGCTGAACGTCCAGGGCACGTGGCAGATGACCCACGCCGCCGCCGAGAAGGCGTTCATCCCGCAGCGCTCGGGCAAGGTGATCAGCGTGACCCTCTCGCCGCACAACGGGATGCCCGGGATGGTGCACTCAGGCGCCGCCCGGGCCGCCGTGGAGAACATGATGCGGACCCTGTCGATCGAGTGGGCGCGCTTCAACGTCAAGCTCTGCGCCGTCGCCGCCGGCCAGTTCGACACCGAGGTCCTCCGCACGAAGTACCCGAAGCAGGTGAGCGAGAACGTCGCCCGCACGGTGCCGCTTCAGCGGCTCGGGGCCCCCGAGGAGATGGCCTGGATGATCGCCTATCTCGCCTCGCCGGCGGGGGACTTCCTGTCCGGCTGCGTGGTGACGATCGACGGCGCCCGCGACAACTGGTTCGGCGCCTGGCCGCCGCCCGGGGCCACCGGGGAGTCGGGCGAGCCGCTCGCCGAGGAGCGTCGCCCGAAGCCCTAGGCCGAGCCCGACGGCGCCGCGCCGCCGCGTTTACTCCGCCGGCGGCACCGGCGCGCCCGAGGCCCGGCCGCCTGGGCCTCGCTCGATCACGCGTACATGCCCCCGAATTGTCCACCGGTCACGTTCAGGATCTGGCCGTGGACGTAGTTGGCGAGCTCGGAGGCCAGGAAGAGGATCGGCCCGGCGGCCTCGGCGGGCTGCGCCGGTCGCCCCAGCGGGATGATCATCGACGCCATCGCGCGCTGCTGCTCGGGGATGCCGAGCTCGATCCGCTCGCCCTCGCGCTCGATCGCCTCCGCCTGCTCCTTGGCCTGCGTCAGGCGCGTCTCGATGAAGCCGAAGGCGACCGCGTTCACGTTGACCTTGAACTGGCCCCACTCCTTGGCGATGGTCTTGGTGAGCCCGGTGACGCCGGCCTTCGCGGCCGAGTAGTTGGCCTGGCCCGCGTTACCCATCGTCCCCGAGATCGAGGTCACGTTGACGATCTTGCGGAACACCTCCCGGCCCTCGCCGGCCTCCCGCTTGGCCGCCTCGCGCCAGTGGGGGGCGAGCGCT
>JBKPIV010000015.1:0-11814 GCA_046730395.1 Actinomycetota bacterium
CCGGAAGGCCGAGCGCCTGTGGAGCTGGCCGCGCCTCCTCGACCGCATGGACGACGCCTACGCCGAGGCGATCGAGGAGCGCGGGCGACGGATGCGATGAACCTCCTGCTGGTCGCCTACTTCTATCCCCCCTGCCGCGACACGGGCGCGCATCGCCCGGCGGCGATGGCGAAGTGGCTTCGCAGGCTCGGCCACCGAGTGACCGTGCTGACCACCTCCGCCTACGGGGCCGTGGACGACGAGGAGGGCGTGTCGCGCACCGCCGACCTGCAGCGCCTGCGGGCGGGCCTTACGGGTCACGACCGCGTCGATGCGCTCTTCGACTCCGACACCTACTCGGGCCGCCCCCACCTGCTGAGCCGCGCGATCGTCCCCGAGCCGCTGCTCGCCGCCTGGGTGCCCTTCGCCCATACGCGCGCGGTGCGGCTCAACCACCGCGAGCGTTTCGACTGCGTGATCACGAGCTCGCCCCCCGAGTCGGCCCACCTAATCGGTCGCGCCCTTCAGCGCCGCGGCGTCCCCTGGGTGGCCGATCTCCGCGACGGGTGGACGTTCGAGCCGATCCGCCCGCGATTTCCAACCGCGGCCCAGCGGCGGCTCGACCGGCACCTCGAGCGCCGCTGGCTCGCGGCCGCGGACGCGGTGGTCTGCGTCAGCCGGCCGGTCGCGGAGGACCTGCGAAAGCGGCTCGGGATCGAGTCCCACCTGGTGCCCAACGGGTGGGACCCGGACCTCGTCGAGTCGAGCGATCCACCCGACGACGTCAGACGCCTCATCGACCCCGGCCGCGTCTCGCTCGTCTACACGGGGCGCTTCGGAAGCTACGGCCGCGATCCGGCCCCGCTCGTCAACGCGCTCTCGGAGCTCGCCGCGGACGACCCCGCCGCCGCGGAGCGCCTCGAGCTCGTGGTCGCGGGCCCGCTCACCAACGCCGAGGCCGAGCTGCTCGAGACCCCCGTCCATCCGGCGAGGATCGTGGTCGCGGGAAGCCTCTCGCGGGATCGCGCCCTCGCGCTCCAGCGCGCCGCCGACGCGCTCCTCCTCCTGGCGTCGCCCCAGCGGAGCCAGCTCCTCAACTTCAAGCTGTTCGAGTACCTCGCCGCCGAGCGTCCGATCCTCGCCCTCGCCGCGGGCACCGAGGCCGGACGGGTGGTGGCCGAGCTCGGCGGGGAGGTCGTCCCCGCCGATGACGTTCCGGCCATCGTGCGGGCACTGCGGGGCGCGGCGCGTGGGGACCTTCGGGCGCCGGACCCAGCCAAGCGGGAGGCGTACGCGTATCCCGGGCCGGCTCAGGGAGTGGCCGCGGTCGCGGAGGAGGTCATCTCCGGACCTCGGGCTGGTCGCGCAGGGGGCGGGGGGGCCGGCACCCCACGCGCCTAACCGCCCTGGTAGATGCTGAGCTCACCGCTGGTCGAGTGGGAGTTGGCGTCTCCGGTCGGTAGGTAGACGCGACCGGCCGCGACGATGGGGCTGTTCCAGTGCCCGGACGGCGCCGGGAGGCTCCTGAGTCGCCGGCCGCTGGTGGCGCGATAGACGTCCAGCGCGCCGCTGGGGTCATACACCCAGAGCAGCCCTCCGGCGACCACCGGGCTCGTCCCCGGCGTCGAGTTGCGCCACACCGCGTGGAGGCGGCCGTGAGCCAGCCTGTAGGCCGCGGTGGCGCCTCCCGTGGCGACGAAGGCCATCGTCGAACCCCTGCGGTGAAGGACCGCCGGGGCCGTGAACATGTCGGGGCCCCCGGGCATCGAGAGCGTCTGCGCCTCGCCGCCCAGGCGTTGGCCGGCCTTGCCGCGAGCGGCGTGCAGGCTCGAGCGCAGGCTCAGCAGGCGGAGCCTCCCGTCCTTGCCGCCCTGCAGGAGGTAGCGGGCGCGCCCCGAGCCGTTTGGCGCCGGAAGCAGCGCCGGGCTCGTCGAGCCGAGGTCGGAGTCGGTCGACTCGAGCGCCCGCACGTTGGTCGGGGTGTAGTGGCGCTTCAGGCGGGCCGCCGCCGGACTCAACTCGAGCACCGAGTCGCCCCAGTCGGTGCGGCCGTTGAAGGGGCCGTTTCCGGTGGTCACGTAGACCTCGTGGGTCTTGGGATCGACCACCGCTCCGGCGCGGCCCCAGATCGCCGACCTCTGGGCGGCGCAGGACGCCGGAGCGATGATCCGGCGGCGATTCGAGCAAAGCGAGTTGAAGACCTGTGCGACGCGGCCCGTCCTTCGCGAGATGGCCAGCACCTTGCCCTGATACGGCGGCGCATCGCCGATGTAGCCACCGGTGGTCACCAGCACGTGGCGTCCCTGCAGGTTCAGCGCCGAGGCGATCTTCTCATGAGTCGGGTCCTTGGTCACCGCCACCGGCCAGCCCCCCGAGCGCACCTCGCGTCCGCTGGCCACGCGAAGCTTGTGGATCCGCCCATCGGGCGAGGCCGCATAGACGAACCGTAGGTTCGGGTCCGCGACCGGGGTGGCCGTCGTGATCTGCGGCGAGCCTGCCACCGAGCCGTAGGAGCTCGGCGTTAAGCTCCAGATCGTCCCGCCGGTGGTGGGATCGAGCCCCAGCGTGCGCCCGTAGGTGGTCGTTACGACGAGCAGGTTGCGGCGTTTCTCGCCGACCGACACGTGATGCAGGTAGATGGGTGAGGAATCGACGGTCCCGGGGAGGCTGACGCGCCGTTCGGCCAACCCGCCGACCTGCGAGGCACTCACCCCGCGTGGCGCGACGTTGGTGCGGGCGGCGTCGTATCCGAAGCGTCCCCAGGTCCCGTCGCTCGAATGAGCGCGGGCGCCCTGCGGAGTCTGCTGCGCGGGGGCCGAGCGTGTCGCGTCCGTCGTGGACGATGCCCCGCCCCCGCAGCCCGCGAGCAGCGCGGCGAGGACGACGGCCGTCGCGAAGACACGCGATCGCATGCACATGAGGCTAGATAACGCGATCGCCGTGCTCCGTCGCCGGCGCCGGCAGGCCGTGCGCGGTCGGCGGCGTCGCCAACCTATGCTTTCCGTGTGGCCACCCGTCCCACCGACCGGTCCCCGCGCGAATCCTCCGCTGGCTCCGCCGAGGGCGATGTGGGTCTCGACGAGCAGGCCCGGAAGGTCGAGGAGGATCTCCACCGCTACATCGCGCCCACGGTCGGCCCCGACGACGAGCGCCGGTTCACCGATTCGGGGATCGAGGTCAAGCGCCTTTATGAGCCGGACGACGTCGCGCCCAGCCTCGATGAGCGCCTGGGGGCTCCCGGCGAGTACCCGTTCACGCGCGGGATCCATCCCGGCATGTACCGCGACCGGCTGTGGACGATGCGCCAGTACGCGGGCTACGCCACGGCCGAGGAGACGAATCGCCGCTATCGCTACCTGATCGAGCACGGGTCGACCGGCCTCTCGATGGCCTTCGACCTGCCCACCCAGCTAGGCCGCGACTCCGACGAGCCGCTGTGCCTCGGGGAGGTGGGCCGCACGGGCGTCGCCATCGACACGATCGAGGACATGCGGATCTGCTTCGATCAGATCCCGCTCGACGAGGTCTCGACATCGATGACCATCAACGCCCCGGCGGCCATCCTCCTGCTGCTCTACGAGCTGGTCGGCGAGGAGCAGGGCGTCCCCGCGGAAAAGCTGCGCGGGACGGTCCAGAACGACGTGCTGAAGGAGTACGTGGCCCGCGGCAACTACATCTATCCCGCCGAGGCCACGATGCGGCTGACCACCGACATCTTCGAGTACTGCCGCAAGCACGTGCCGAAGTGGAACACGATCTCGATCTCCGGCTACCACATCCGCGAGAAGGGCTGCTCAGCGGTTCAGGAGGTGGCTTTCACCTTGGCCAACGCGATCGCCTACGTCCAGGCGGCGCTCGACCGCGGCCTGGAAGTCCACGACTTCGCCCCCCGCCTGGCCTTCTTCTTCAACTGCCACAACAACGTCTTCCAGGAGATCGCCAAGTTCCGTGCCGTGCGACGGATGTGGGCGAAGATCATGCGCGAGCGCTTCGGCGCGAAGGACGAGCGCTCGATGACCATCCGCTTCCACACCCAGACCGGCGGCGTCACGCTCCAGGCCCAGCAGCCGGAGGTGAACATCATCCGCGTCGCCCTGCAGGGCTTCGCCGCGGTCTGCGGCGGGACCCAGTCGCTGCACGCGAACGGCTTCGACGAGGCGCTGGCCCTCCCCAGCGAGCGCTCCGCGCGCATCGCTCTCCGCACCCAGCAGGTGATCGCGCATGAGTCGGGCGCCGCCGACAGCGCCGACCCGTTCGCTGGCTCCTACTTCATCGAGTCGCTCACGGACGAGGTCGAGACCCGGGCCTGGGAGCTGATCGACAAGGTCGAGCAGCTGGGCGGATCCGTCGAGGCCCTCGAGTTCATCCAGCGGGAGATCGAGGAGTCCGCCGCCTCCTACCACGAGCGCTACCGCACGGGCCAGGACATCATCGTCGGCGTCAACAAGTATGTGACCGACCAGGTCGACGACGTCGAGATCCTCCGGGTCGACCCCGAGGCCGAGCGCCGTCAGGTAGAGCGCCTTGCAAGGTTCAAGGCAAAGCGGAACCAGCGGGCGGTGGACACCCGCCTCGCTGAGCTCCGCGAGGTCGCCGAGGGCGACGGCAACCTCCTCTATCCGATCAAGGACGCGCTTCGCGATGGCGCGTCGATCGGGGAGGTGTGCGGGGCGATGCGAGAGGTGTTCGGCGAGTACCGCGGCGGCGCCTTCTTCTAGGCTGAGGCGGCTGCGAACCGTCGCATCTCGGCGTCCTCGCGCGACCGTCTCGCTCACGTACGTTTTAAGTACGCTCGCGTCGCCGGTCGCGCTGCGTCCTTGATCTGCTCGGTTCTCGCCGCCTCAGAACTGCGTCCTTGCCAGGCTCGCTTTTCGCCGCCTCAGCGCGCATGCAAGCGTTTGCACCGAGGGAGGAGTCGGGTCGACATGCGAGAACCCCGCGGCCATGGAAGCGAAGGCGAAGCGGACGCTCGTCAAATCGGCGCCCGAGCTCTGGGAGCTGGCCGACGACCTGGCCCGGATGGAGGCTTGGATGGCCCCCCTGGTGGGCGGCGCGCAGCCCGTGGCCGTGGAGGTGACGGAGCGCGAGCCCGAGCGGGTCCTCGCCTGGCGGGCGGCGCGTGGATCGGGCGGCGGGGCGGAGATCGCGCTCGAGCTCGCGGAGAAGGGGTTCGGCACCGCGGTGTCGATCACCGCTCAGCACTCGGGGCCGCAGGCGGGCGACGCGCACGACGCACTGGAGCAGCTGCTCGATGAGCTCGGATCCCCGGAGCGGCGCCCCTTCGAGCGATCCTGAGGCCGGGGGCGCCGTCGTCGCCGGCAGCGGCGCCGAGCCGCCCCTGCCGCGGGAGACCACATCGGACCTCCCGACGTTGATCCGTGCGCGTGGCGCGACGCTCCTCGACGCGCTCGAGCTCCACCTCCCGGGCGCCCGGGAGCACGCCGACGGAGCCGCCTCTTATGCCTTCGCCGCCGCGGTCGAGATCGGCGCAGGCCGCCGGTCAGCCGAGAGCATCCGGGAGACCGCGCGGCTCCACGAGATCGGGAAGATCTACGTGCCGACCAGCGTCCTGGCGAAGGGCGCGGAGGAGCTCGATCAAAAGAAGCGAGCGCTGCTCGAGTCGATCCCCGCAAATGGAGCCGAGCTGGCGCGGGGCGCCGGGATTCCCGGGGAGGCGTGTGCGTGGATCGGCGAAACGGGCGAGCGCCGGCCCGAAAGGGAACGCCGGCGAGCGGATCCCGCTCGAGTCGCGGATCATCCGCGTCGCGTGCGCCTGCGATGCCGCCCTCAGTGCGGTGGAGCCCGGGTCTGGGCGGCGGCCGCACGCCGAAGCGATCGCCGCGCTTCGGGGCGCGGGGGGCCAAGAGCTCGACCCACGCGTGGTCGACGGCCTGGTGGCGATGCTGGATCGCGTCGCCGGCCGCGCCTAGGCGAACCCTCAGGCGAGGGCCGGCTGACGTGGCGAAATCCGCGTTCGCTCGGGAGCTGGATCCGCCGCAGCGGTGATCTCGGACAGCACCCGGTCCATCCACTCGGAGTTCAGCTCCCGCAGCAGCAACTCCGCCCTCGCCTCGTCCGCTACCCAGAGGGCAACCGCCTTCGCGATTACGCGTGGGTCTCTCCACGGATACCCGGACTGAGCCACGCGCACCGAGCGGTCGAAGACCTGCTCGAGTGCGTAGAGATGGGCGACGCGGGCGGCAACCGCCGCCGAAGGGTGACAACCGACCGCCTCACGAGGCGCCCCCAGACGATCCGCCGCCCTCGATAGCGGGGCTCCATCGCACGCAGCGTGACCCCGACCGCGCAACCGCCGCTGTGGCCGGCGAACAGGCGCCCGGGGGTGATCACGTCCGCCGCCTCGAGCCCCTCGATCAGGGCGACGATGAAGTCGTAGGGCAGGCGCCTGAGCACCCGGTGCAGGGCCTCGTTCCGCTCGGCGCGGAAGCCGCGGGTGATCTCGGAGACGTCGATGCCGGGGCCAGCCATCACCGCCTCCTTCGGCGGGGCCCGTGCCGAGCTTGAGCCGGACGCGAGACCCTGGACTGCCCTCATAGAATCGGCGCGCGTGCGCGAGAAGTTTCCGGAGACCCACGAGCAGAAGCTCGCCTACCTGCGCGAGCTTCGCCAGCAGGCGATCCACTCGGCGTCGGAGGAGGCGGTCTCCAAGCAGCACGAGAAGGGGAAGCTCACCGCACGGGAGCGGATCGAGAAGCTGCTCGACGATGGCTCCTTCGAGGAGCTCGACACCTTCGTGCGGCACCGCACCTACGAGTTCGAGATGCAGAAGCGCCGCCCGTGGGGGGACGCCGTGGTCACCGGTTGGGGAACGATCGACGGCCGCCCGGTCGCCGTCTTCTCCCAGGACTTCACGGTCTTCGGCGGCTCACTGGGCGAGGTGATGGCCGAGAAGATGTGCAAGGTCATGGACCTGGCGGCGAAGATCGGCTGCCCGGTGATCGGCATCAATGACTCCGGTGGGGCGCGGATCCAGGAGGGCGTGGTCTCGCTGGGGGCCTATGGCGACGTCTTCGTTCGCAATGTCCAGTGCTCGGGGGTGATCCCGCAGATCAGTCTGATCATGGGGCCGTGCGCGGGCGGCGCCGTCTACTCCCCCGCGATGACGGACTTCATCTTCATGGTCAAGGAGACCTCGCACATGTTCATTACGGGGCCCGACGTGATCAAGACGGTCACGGGCGAGGAGCCGACGTTCGAGGAGCTTGGAGGCGCGATGACCCACAACACGAAGTCGGGCGTCGCCCATTTCGCCGCCGACAACGAGGAGCAATGTCTCGAGGACGCGCGCTACCTGATGTCGTTCCTCCCCCTCAACAACCTCGAGATGCCCCCGCGGGTCGACCCCTACGACGACCCCGATCGTCAGGACGACGCGCTCGACGCGATCGTCCCCGATGACCCCTCGAAGCCGTACGACATGCGTGACGTGATCTCTCTGTGCGTCGACGACGGTGAGTTCTTCGAGGTCCACGAGCACTTCGCCCAGAACATCGTGGTCGGCTTCTCGCGCCTCGACGGCTATCCGATCGGGGTCGTCGGCAACCAGCCCAAGCACCTGGCGGGGGTGCTCGACATCGAGTCCTCGGAGAAGGCGGCCCGCTTCGTGCGCTTCTGCGACGCCTTCAACATCCCGCTGCTCACGTTCACCGACGTGCCGGGCTTCCGGCCCGGCACCTCGCAGGAGTGGGGCGGGATCATCCGGCACGGGGCGAAGCTGCTCTACGCGTTCACCGAGGCGACTGTCCCGAAGCTCACCGTGGTCACGCGCAAGGCCTACGGCGGCGCCTACGACGTCATGAACTCCAAGCACATGCTGGCCGACTTCAACTTCGCCTGGCCGACATCCGAGGTCGCGGTGATGGGACCCGAGGGAGCGGTGAACATCATCTTCCGGCGCGACATCCAGCAGTCCCCCACCCCGGACGAGCGTCGGGAAAAGCTGATCACCGACTACAAGGCGCGCTTCGCGAACCCCTACTCGGCGGCCGAGCGGGGCTACATCGACGACGTACTGATCCCCCACGAGACCCGCCCGAAGCTGATCCGGGCCCTGCGCACCCTGCAGACCAAGCGGGTCGACCAGCCGAAGCGAAAGCACGGGAACATTCCGCTGTAGGCACACCCGCGCGCCGCCTGGAGCCATCCCCCCTGGGCCGGGGGCTTCTGCGCTGGGTTCCTTTTGACCCGATATGCGGGCGAAAAGGAACCCAGCGGAGCCGCCCGAGCGGAACATCGCGGAGCTTGCCCGGCGACAGCATGGCGTCGTGGCGATTTCCCAGCTCCTTGCCCTCGGGCTCACCCGAGGCGGCGTTGGCCGGCGCCTCAAAACCGGCCGCCTTCACCAACTACACGCCGGCGTCTACGCGGTCGGCCACAAGTATCTGAGCCAACGGGCTCTGTGGATGGGCGCTGTTCTCGCTTGTGGCGACGGAGCACTTCTCAGTCACCGAAGCGCCGGTGCATCGTGGGGCATGGTCGATCTACCGTTCGCGCGGATTGACGTGACCGTCCCGGGGCGGCGCAATAACGGACGGCGCAACGGGCCGCGTGGAATCGCGATCCATCGCCCGCGCAGGCTCGACGATCTTGATCGCGCCGTTCGCTGGGGCATTCCCGTGACCAACCCCTCGCGGACCCTCCTGGACCTCGCGAGTGTCGTCTCCCGTACCCAGCTCCAGCGCGCCTTCGAGGAGGCAGAGCGGCTGGACCTCCTCGACCGGGCGCGGCTTGCGCACTTGTGCTCACGGACCTCGGGCCGGCGCGGAACCGGCGCCCTTCGCGCCCTCCTTGCAGCCCGGTCCCTGCCATTGGCGGCGACCCGGTCCGAGCTCGAGCGCCAGTTCCTACGGTTCTGCAGGGATCGTGGCTTGCCCATTCCGGCGGTCAACGTGCCGCTGGCCGGGTATGTCGTCGACTGCCTGTGGCGCGAGGAGCGGCTCGTGGTCGAGCTCGACAGCTGGAGCCATCACGGCGATCGCGAGTCATTCGAGGCCGATCGGCGGCGGGATGCCCGAATCCAGCGCGCAGGACATCGCATCGTCCGGGTCACGAGTCGCCGGATGTTGCACGAGCCGGACCCGCTGGAGGACGAGCTCCGCGCGCTGCTCGGCCTCACGGGGAGCGCTCCCGATTAGCCATGATGTGCCACCCGTAGCCGCGGTGGGTTCCTTTTAGCTCGCCATGCGGGTCAAAAGGAACCAGCGGCGGGGCGGTGGAAGTAGGACGACGTATCCACCCAGCCCGCGCGACTCTGACGCCGGTATGGTGGCGAGCTCTCCTCGACGTCGGCGTGAACGGAGGCACGACGGCGACTGCCGCCGAGAGAAACGCGCTCGGTGCGAGTTTGTCAGTTGGCGAACAAGGGAATAGGTCCGGCGTAGCCGGGAAAGGAGGTCGCGATGCCGAAACGGATGAACGGCGGCTTGGCCGTGGCCGCGGTCGGCGCGGGGCTCTTGATCGTCAGCCTGTTTCTCGACTGGTTCGCGCCCGGGCGCAGTGCCTGGACGGTGTTTGAGCTGAACGATCTGGTGCTGGCGTTGATTGGGGCTCTTGTGGTGGGAGTGGCGGTCGCGGATGCGTTCGCCCGCCCGGGCACGGAGCGCCTGGTGCCGGAGGGCAGCGTTGTCTACGCCGGGATAGGCGCACTGATCATCGTCGTCGCGAACCTGATCCAGCCGCCCCCCACAGCGGTCCACAGCTCGCGCGAGATCGGCGCCTGGCTGGCTCTCGCCGCCGCCCTCCTGATCACCTCAGGTGGGTTCCTGATGCGGGCGCGGATCTCGCTGGTCATCAGCCTGAGGGAGGCCAATCGCCCGCGGCGCGCCGCGCGGGCCGAGGACGTTGCCGCATACGAGCCGACGGAGGCAGCGTACGAACCGGCGGCACTCGACGACGAGGAGCTGGCGCCCGAGACCTTCGCGGAGGAGGAGGAGCCGGGGACGTTCGCGTCCGCGGAGCCTCCGCCGGAGGAATACGAGCCCGAGGAGCCCGACGTCGATCCCGACACAGAGACGCGCCAGTTCTCCGAGCCGCCCGGCTGATCGACCATCCGGATGACCCCTAAGGCCGGAAGGCATCTGCTCGAGCCCGGCACGACGCTCGGCGGTCGGTACCGGCTCGAGCGGCGCCTCGCCACCGGCGGAATGGCGACGGTGTGGCTGGGTCGCGATCAGGAGCTCGAGCGCCCGGTGGCGGTGAAGGTCCTATCCGACGTGCTCGCGGAGGATCCCGCCTACGTGGCCCGATTCCAGCGCGAGGCCCACCTCGCCGCGGGCCTCTCGCACCCCAACCTGGTGCGGGTCTTCGACTTCTCCAAGCAATCCGAGCGGCCCTACCTTGTGATGGAGTACATCGAGGCCGGGACTCTGGCCGATCGCATCGCCGCCGGACGGCTGGGCGACGTGGACCCGCGCCGCCTCGCCCGCGAGCTGCTCGGCGCCGTGGCGCGAATTCACCGCGCCGGCGTGGTTCACCGCGACGTGAAGCCGTCCAACGTCCTCCTCGACCGCGAGGGCAGGGCGTGGCTGACCGACTTCGGGATCGCGGAACCGCGTGACGCCACGAAGCTGACTCGCACCGGCGAGGTGATTGGGACGCTCCGATACATGGCGCCCGAGGTACGCCGCGGGCACGCGGCCACGCCACGGTCCGACCTCTACCCCTGCGGGGTGCTCCTGCGCGAGTGCCTGAGGGGCTCGCGGGCCCCGGAGGTGGCCGCCTTGCTCTCTCGCCTCACGCGAGCCGACCCCGCGCAGCGCCCGGGTTCCGCCGATGAGGCCCTCGCCCAGCTGGACACCGCCGCGCTCGCGACCGAGGCAACCGAGCCGCTGGCTGAATCGCCGGGCGCCACGGCCAGCCGCGAGATCCACATCACGGGCCGGCGGATCCTGGTCGCGTTGGTGGCGGTGGCTCTCGGCGCGATCATCGCCATCGTGGCGCTCGGCGGCGGATCCGGCGATCACCCCGGCAGCTCGAAGCCGAAGCAGCTCACGACCACCGCCACCAGCACGACCACGAGCGTCGCCACGACCACGCAGACGGCCGCGCCCGCTCCCGCGCCTGCGACCGGGAAGCCGAAGCCCCCGAAGGAGGCAAAGCCCACCGGAGGCACGGGGCTCCCGCCCGGCCAAGCCAAGAAGGAGGGCGGCGGGGACTAAGGCCGCGTCGGGGCGCGAGGGCGAACGTCCGCGACCCGCTGCGAGCGCGCCTTGGGCCGCGGTTACGCCTCGGACGCGGACGCGAACGTCCGCGCCGCGCTCAGAGGGCGACCCGGGCGGCCCCGATCCGGCCGCGGCGCCACGCCTCCAGGACGGCCACGGCGATCGCCAGGTCCTGGATCGCCAGGCCCGTCGAGTCGAATAGCGTCACCTCCTGGTCCGATGCCCGGCCGGCCGAACGGCCGGCCAGGACGCTCCCGAGCTCCGTGACCCGCTCTCGGCTGACGATCCCGGCCGAGACGCCCCCGGACAGCTCGCCGCCGGCCGCCGCCTGTCGCCACTCGTCGCAGAACAGTTGGCAGCGCCCGAGCGCCGCCGGTTCCAGCTCGGCCTTTCCCTTGGCGTCGGCCCCGAGCGCCGCGAGATGCTGGCCTGGCCGAAGCTCGGACGCGAAGATGACCGGCTCCTCGCCGGGCGTCATCGTGACCACAACGTCCTGCGCGGCGGCCTCGGACCGCTCGCCGGCGCGCCACCCGAGCTCGCCGGCGAGGCGCTCGGCGGCGCCCGGCCGGACGTCGGCGCAGACGCCCGGGCCGTACCCGGCGGCCGCCAGGCAGCGCCCCGCCCAGGAGCCGTTGACTCCGCAGCCGATCAGCCC
>JBKPIV010000016.1:0-7544 GCA_046730395.1 Actinomycetota bacterium
CCGCGACGTGTCCATGATCGATGGCGAAGTCGAGGTCCACGAGATCGACGCGCTGCCGCATCAGCGGGGTGACCGGTTCGCCGCGCGCACCGGCTTCGACCCGCGTGCGCTGGCCACGCCGTACTGCTGGTTCCGTATCTCCCCGCGCCGCATCCAGGCTTGGCGCGAGGTGAACGAGCTGCCCGACCGCGAGCTGATGCGCGACGGCCGCTGGTTGGTCTGACGCCTCGGCCGGGCGCGCCGCGTGGCCGGCGCTCAGAGGCTGCACGGGCCGAAGCGAAGGAGAACCAGACGTACTGCTCGAAGCTGGTCAGATCGAGCCAGGCGACGCCGACGGAGACCGCGAAGGCGGCCCCGCCTAACAGATGGAGACACGATGTAGGGGCCTACGGCCGTTAGGCGGCGAGGAGCTCTCGGGCATGGCGGCTCGCAGTCTCGTCCCCATCGGCGGCGCCCAGCATGCGAACGATCTCGGCCACCAGGTCGTCCCCTTTCACCCGTTCGACGGTGGCCGTGGCCTGGCCCGCCTTGGCCCGCTTGTCGATGCGGAAGTTGGCGTCGGCCTGCGATGCGACCTGCGGCAGGTGGGTTATGCAGATGACCTGTCGCTCCCGACCCCTGGCCCGAAGGCGCTCCCCGACCGCGCGCGCCGTGGTGCCGCCGATGCCGGCGTCGAGCTCGTCGAAGACCAGGGTGGCGTCCGGGCTGCCGGAGCCGAGGCCGGTCAGCGCGAGCATGATCCGGGACAGCTCGCCGCCGGACGCCGCATCCTTGAGCGGGGACTGCGGGAGGCCGGGATTTGTCGCGATCCGAAACTCGACCGTCTCCGCCCCAGTCGGTCCGAAGCCCGCGGGGTGTGGGTCGAGGCATACCTCGAGCGACGCATCCTGCATCGCGAGGTCGGCGAGGTCCTTGGCCACCTCCGCGGCCAGCCTGCGAGCCGCCTTCGCGCGCGCGTCGCTCAGCTCCCCCGCCAGGGTGGCGCGCAGGCTCGTCGCCGCGGAGAGCCGACGCTCGAGCTCCGCGGTCGCCTCCTCCGCGTTTTGGAGGCGCCGGATCTGGTCCCGGCAGCGATCCGCGTGGGCAAGGACGGCGTCGAGCGAGCCCCCGTGCTTTCGCTTCAGGCGCTCCAGGGAGTCGAGCCTCTCGGTGACCCGCTCGAGACGGCCGGGCTCCGCCTCGATGCCGTCGAGGTAAGCGCGCAGGGCGCTCGCGGCGTCGTCGAGCTCGACGGTGATCGCGCGGACCCGTTGCGCGAGCTCGTCGAGCGACGGGTCCACGCCTTCGGTCGCGCCGAGCTCGGCCTCGGCGGCGCCCACAAGGCCGCGAGCCGCCCCGTCGTCGTCCCCGCCGGCGATCGCGTGGAGGGCGCCCGCCGCGGCGCCGCGGAGACCTTCGGCGTGCCGCAGGCGGTCGCGCTCTGCAACCAGTTCCCGCTCCTCCTCGGCATCGGGGTTTGCCGCCTCGATCTCGGCCAGCTCGTAGCGGCAGAGGTCGAGGTCTCGCTCGCGCGCCCCCCCGCGCTCGCGCAGCTCCGCCAGCTCCGCTGAGACCGCGGCAACCTCGGCGTGCGCGTCCCGGTAGCGCGCCCGGCGCTCGAGGTGGTCGCTGCCCGCGAAGCCGTCGAGGATCTCGAGCTGTGCAGACGCGAGGACGAGCCTCCGATGCTCGTGCTGGCCGTAGAAGGCGAGCAGGCGCGAGCCGACGGCGCGGAGGTCGCCCGCGGAGGCGCTTCGACCCTGCACGAAGGCGCTGGTGCGGCCCGCGGCCGAGATCCGTCGCCCGAGGACGATCTCCTCGACCTCATCGGGGAGCCTCTCGGCGAGATCCGCCAGCTCCGGGTCGGCGAGCAGGCTCGGCGGTAGGGCGAAGACACCCTCCACGTAGGCCTCGCCCGCGCCCGGGCGAACGATCTGCGGGCGCGCCTTTCCACCCATCAGGAGATCGATCGAGTGGGCGAGGACCGTCTTCCCGGCCCCGGTCTCGCCGGTAATCGCGTTCAGCCCATCCGCGAGACGGAGCTCGGCGCGCTCGATCAGCAGCAGGTTCTCGATCCGAAGCTCGTGGAGCATGCCCGCCCCCTTACTAGCAGCGGGGAGGGACGGATTCGCCCCGCGCTACGCCGCGACTGGCTCGGGGGCGGGTTCCTCTTCGGCGGCGGCGACGAAGTCGCGGGAGCGGACCAGGGCGAAGCCGAGGACGGCGCCGACGAAGGCGATGATCGCGCCGATCAGGAGGATGTCATTGAACCCGGAGATGAAGGCCTGGTTGGCGGCGGTCGTCAGCTGGGCGCGAGCGCCCGCCGGCGCCGAGGAGATCGCCGACTGGGCGCTACCCGCGGAGACCGCGTCCGCGAAGCTCGAGGGAGCCTGCGGGGCCAGCTCGGAGAGCTTGGACGAGATCGCCGACTGGAAGACCGCGCCCAGGGCCGCCACGCCTGTGGCAATGCCGACCTGCCGGAACGTGTTGTTGACACCCGACGCCATCCCGGCTCTCGCGGGGGCGACCACGCCGATCGCCGTCGAGGCGATGCCCGGGTTCACCATGCCGATGCCGACCCCTTGGAGCAGGAAGCCCGCCAGCAACGTCGTCCATGTGTCGCCCAGCGTGATGCCGTGCTGGGTCACGAGCCCGATTCCCACGAGCACCAGCCCGGCGCCGAGCAGGGCGCGCACAGGGATCCGAGCCGAGAGGCGTCCGGCAACGGGAGCGACGACGAACGACACGACCGTTAGCGGTAGGAACCGCACGCCGGTCTCGAGCGGCGAGTACCCGAGGACGTCCTGCATGTACAGGGTGATGTAGAGGAACATCGCGAACATCCCGGCCGACAGCGCCATCGCGGCGATCGACACCCCCGCGAAGGCGGGCTTTCGGAACAGCGTGAGATCGAGCATCGCGTTCTCCCGCCGCGACTCGATCACCAGGAAGGCGACGAGCAGGACCGCGGCGGCGGCGAGCGAGGCGACGATCGGGGCGCTCGACCAGCCGTCGGGATTGCCCCGGATGAGGCCGTAGATGAGGCCGAAGAGGCCGAGCGAGAAGGTGACCAGGCCGGGCCAGTCGATCGGCTCCGGGTCGGGCGCCTTGAGGTTGGCGAGCTGGGTCGTCGTCAGCGCGATCGCCCCGATGCCGATCGGCACGTTGACGAAGAAGATCCATTCCCACCCGAGGCCCTGGGTGAGCGCCCCGCCGATCAGCGGGCCGACCGCGACGGCGCCGCCGATCGTCGCGCCCCACGCGCCGATCGCCGTGCCGCGCTCACGCCCCTGGAACTCCTGGGCGATCAGGGCGAGAGAGGTCGCGAACATCGCCGCGCCACCGACGCCCTGCAGGCCGCGCGCAAGGTTGAGGAGAGTGGCGTCGCCGGAGATCCCGCACAGAAACGAGGCGACCGTAAAGATCGCGAAGCCAAACGTGAACACGCGACGGCGTCCGACCCGGTCCGCGAAGGAGCCGGCGGTCAGGAGGAACGCGGCCAGCGTCAGCGAGTAGGCGTCGACGACCCATTGGAGGCTGGACAGGCTCGCGTTCAGGTCCTTCTGGATATCCGGCAGCGCGACGTTCACCACCGTGATGTCGAGCAGCAGCATGAAGGTCGCGACACAGACGGCAATCAACGTCCACCACTTGCGCTCCATCCAGCACACCTCCGCGGCTCGTTTCGTTCACTCGAACCTAGCAACCGGCGGTAGCACTTCGGGGCCGGCGACCGCGGCGGGGAGTCAGTGCGCGATGCGGCCGAACTTGTCGCGAATGCGACGGTAGAAGTTCGCCCCGGGAAGCTGCGCCAGCGTCCCGAGGGCGTCCCGGAAGGAGACCTCGATCTCCTCTCCGCTCGCGAGCTCTCCGACCGGTTCCCCGTCCAGCACCACGTCCACGGCCTCCCTCCCCGTCTGGTTGGCGACGTGGAGCACGTCGTCGGGGGCGACGACGAGCGGGCGGGCCGTAAGCGTGTGCGGGGCGATGAAGCTGACCACATAGCCCTTCACCCCCCAGGCAAGGATCGGGCCCTGGTTCGCCAGGTTGTAGCCGGTGGAGCCGGAAGGCGTCGCGGCGACCAACCCGTCGCAGCGCACGTGCCCCACCTCCTGGCCGCCAAGCCGGTAGGAGAGCTCGGCGACCCCCCCATGGGGCCGCCTGATGAACGACACGTCGTTCAGGGCTACCGGGTTGAGGGCGTCGACCTTCGCGTGAAGCCCGGGCAGCGAGACCACCTCGAACTCGCCGGCGAACGCCCGCTCCAGTGCCGTGTCCACCTCTGTCCGCTCGGCCGCGGCCAGGAAGCCAACCGTCCCGAAGTTGATGCCGAACACGGGCACCGCGCTGCCCGCGTACATGCGGAGCCCGCGCAGGATCGTTCCGTCGCCGCCGAGCACGAGACAGAGATCCGGGCGCTCCGGCAGCCCATCGCGGGCGTGAAGCCGTTGGACGTCCGTCCCGTGCTTCTCGACCTCGTCGGTGTCGACCATGACCGTGCACGACGAGCGCTGCGCGATCTCCAGCGCACGCCGGAGCGCCCCCCGCGTCTGCTCCGGATGGCCATGCGTCAGAAGCACCGTCGTGCGGATCGCTGCCCGAGTGCTCACGGCGCTCACGGCTCGACCTCGCGTGCGGCGGCCTCCAGATCCTCGATGCCATCCGCACCCGGCGCGCACCGGATGAAGGTCTCGAGGTTTCCCTTGGGACCCGGAAGCCCGGAGGCCGCGAATCCCTTCACGCCCAGGCCGAGGCGCCTCGCCGCCGCGGCCACCGCGATCAGCGCCTCTCGACGCTCCTCCGCTGAGCGGACGACCCCGCCCCGAACCCGTCGCCGGCCGAGCTCGAACTGGGGCTTGACGAGGGCGAGGATCTCGCCATCCGGCGAGAGGCAGGCTGCGACCGCCGGCAGCACCTTGGCGAGCGAGATGAAGGAGACGTCGATCGCCGCGAGGTCGGGCGCATAGGGCAGGTCGGCAGCCGTCAGATTGCGGGCGTTGGTGCGCTCGAGCACGCTCACCCGGGGGTCGTTGCGAAGCTCCCAGTCGAACTGGCCGTAGCCGACGTCGACCGCGATCACCCGCGCCGCGCCGCGCTGCAGCAGGCAGTCGGTGAACCCCCCGGTGGAGGCGCCGACGTCCAGGCACGAACGGCCCGAGACGTCGATCTCAAGCGCCTCGAGTGCGTTCTCGAGCTTGAGTCCACCGCGCGATACGAACTGCCGCCCAGCGTCGAGCAGAAGCTCGACGTCATCCGGAACGAGCTGGCCGGGCTTGGTTGCCACCGGCCCGTCGTAGCCGATGCGGACCTGGCCGGCGCGGATCGACGCAGCGGCACTGGCGCGGGACGCGGCCAGGCCGCGCTCCGCGAGCAAGGCATCGATTCGCCGGCGCTCCATGTCGCGAACGGTACATGGCGCCCGGAGCGCCGGCGGGAATTGAATTGTGTGACCGGCCTCACACACACATCGCACATACGTTCGTACCTTGGAGAGAGTCATGGGTGGTACACGGACGATCCCACTTTCGGTCCACGCGGCGATCGAGACGGTTGCGGCGCCAGCGATCATGGCCGCTCCGCTCCTCCTGGGCTTCGGCCGGGCGGCAGGCGTCATCGCCTTTGCGATCGGCGTCACGCTCTTCGGCCTCGCGCTGCAGTCGGTGGGCCCCGGCCGCGCCATCCCGCTTTCCGCCCACGCCGGCTTCGACTACGTGCTTGCGATCCTCGCGAGCACCGGGGGGCTCGCGGTCGGCCTCGTGACCGGCGAGTGGGCCTCAGCACTCTTTCTGGTCGGCATCGGCGTCGCCCAGGCGGCGCTGACCGCATCGACGCGGTTCAGCATCCCAGCGGCGCCCTAGGAGTTCGACCACCCTCCCATAGAACACATATATCTCTCCTCCCTGTACCCCTGAGACGCCCCGCTTCGGCGGGGCGTTTCATTTGGGCTTGTTCAAGCCGTTTGTTCTCAGCTGACCGGGGGCGCAAGGGCTCTGAGGGCCCTGGTGCGCCAGTCGGTGCGCCAGTCAGACATCGACCGTGCAATTTTTTGGGCTCAACGAAGAGCGGGCCAAGGCGAGTTGCCCTGCCCCTCCGCCAAGGGGTCCCATGCGCTGGGTACACTCGCCCCGATGTCCGTTCGACCTTGGCCGACGCTGCGTGACGAGGATCGCTGGCTCACTACAGCGATGGAGAAGCGACTGAGCGCCGGCTCGCGGAACCCGGATGAGATGCGGGCACGGGCGCGTGAGCTGCGCGAGCAGGCCGAGCAAAGCGACGTCAAGGGATTCCGCGACGCCGCGCTAGCGCTCGCCGAGCGCTACGAGGAAGCCGCGACCGCCCGGCTCGGCGCTCGCTGACTGCAGCCGAGCGAGCCGACCGCGAGGACCACGGCGGCCGATTTTCGAGTGAGGTCTGGCTCAGCCCACGTTCTCGCTGATCCCGATCAGCTCGTCGCGCTCATAACCCTGGCAGCGAGCGAAGCGGACGACATCCCGCGCCCGCTCGATCACCGCGCCGCGCTCGGGGGTGCCGGCGACAGTGATGCCGCGCCCGCGCCGAAACTCGAGCAGCCCTTCGTCGCGAAGAGTCCGCAGGGCTCGAAGAACGGTGTTGGCGTTGACGCCGATCACCCTGGCCAGGTCGCACGCCGGCGGCAGCCGCTCGCCGGGCCTCGCCTCGCCGTCGGCTTCGAGAACATCGACCGCAGCCCCCACGGCGAGCTGTCCTGCCTTCCGAGCCACCGCCCGCCGGCTCCCGCCTCCCCCGCGCTCTCACGCAGTTGCACTTCTTCGGAAGTGCTCGCCGAAAGTTGGACGCTCGCGGCCCTCTCGCGACTAGTCATCAGAGACACCCACGCAGGCCCCATCCCTCCAGGCGCGAGGGAATGACGGAAGGGCTCGCGGGAAGCTTGACCGGGAGCACGAACGTGAGCATCGCCGCTGTCGCCCCGGCGACGTAGTAGCCACTGATCACGGCGGAGAACAGGACGGCGAACCCCACCACCGCCATGGCCGCCGCCGCAACCCGTGGGTTGCGCGAGCACAAGGTCCCCAGCACGATGAGCATCGCACCGGCCCGGGCCAGCGCCAGATAGGCCAGCAGCCGGGCGCGGCGCCAGTTAGCCTGATCGGCGTCCGACGTCCAGAAGCACATCGTCGAGGAGTCGGCGCCGGCGCGATCACGAGCACCTCCGCGTCCTCGATCTCCTCCCCCCACCACCGCCCGCAGCAGCTCGGCGCTGCTCGGCATGCTCGCCAACCCCAGGATCTTCGTGCGCCTAGAGATCCTCCTCTCTAGCGGTCGGCCTCCATCTCTTCTGCCCGCTCCGTCTGCTCCCGCGCAATGTCGCCCTCGCGCTCACCCGTATAGCGTTCTTCGTACTCACGTTCGCGCTCTGCCTGCTGACGCTCCCGTTCAGCGGAGTCCTTTGCGTGCTCACGAGCGTGGTCTGCTTGCTTGCGCTCGTGTTTCCGCCCTCGTTTGTACTGGTAGTAGCTGTCGGGACCGAGAGATATCCGCAGCCTGCGAAGGTAGTTGCTCGCTTGTCTCAGCTTGTCCCATAGACC
>JBKPIV010000017.1:0-12665 GCA_046730395.1 Actinomycetota bacterium
CCGGGCTTCCGCGACGCGATCGAGCGTCCGCTCACCGACGATCGGGGCTGGGACGCCTGGCAGGGACTCGTGACCGCCGACGGCGGGCGCATCGTCAACACGCGCGGGGGCATCCTCCACTTCACCGGCATCGCCTGGGCCGGGGGAGCCGGCGAGCCGGCCGGTCGGTGGGAGGGATGGACCGGCTACGGCCCGCGGATCGAGCCCGGGTTCGTCTCCGGCGCCTGCCTGGCGATTCCGCGAGGAAAGTTCGAGGAGGCCGGGCGCTTTCCCGAGGAGTTCTTCCTCTACCACGAGGATGTCGACCTTTCGCTTCGCCTGCGGCTCCGCGGCTCGCGGCTCGGCACCGAGCCCGAGGCCCGCGTCGACCACGAGTATGAGTTCGGCAAGGGGCCCGCGAAGTGGCGCTACCTGGAGCGCAACCGCTGGGCCACCGTGATCCGCACCTATCCGGCGGCGCTGCTGGGGCTGCTCGCGCCGGCGCTGCTCGCCACGGAGCTCGCCCTCGTGCCGATCTCGATCGCAGGCGGCTGGGCGCCCCAGAAGCTGCTCGCCTGGACGGACACGGCGCGGGCGCTGCCGCGCCTGCTGCGAGAGCGCCGCGCGATCCAGCCGACCCGCCGGGTGAGCGTGGCGCGGTTCGCGCGCGCACTGACGGCGGACCTCGAGTCTCCGTACCTGGGCGCGGCGGCCCGCTCGCGCGCGCTCCGGGCGCTGCTGCGCTCCTACTGGCGGGTGGTGCTCGCGCTGCTCGGCGGCCCGCGCTCGGCCAGCGGCGCTTGACCCGATTCGGCGGGCGATTCCGCCCCGTCCCCGTTGGCCCGCGCCGCCCTCGCCGCGCGGGCCTCGGCGTCGAGGCGCGCGACCTCCTGGGCGAGGATCTTCGTCTCCTCGGAGAGCCGGGTCGTGATCACCGAGAAGTGGAGAAGGAGCAGGAAGGCGACCGCGAAGGCGGCGATGAAGAGGGCGTTCGAGGGGACGGCGATCCCGAGTAGGCGCGCGGCCTCCCCGAGCAGCTGGTTCCAGATCGCCAGCACCAGCAGCGCGAGTGCGACCAGCATCCAGACCAGCGCGTAGCGCTCGACGAGGCGCCGGCGGCGGACGAGCTCGAGCACGGTCCCGAGCATGAGCGCGGTCACGATCACGGCGACGATCCGCACCCGGTTGTCGAGGTGGGCGGTGGAGGCGAGGAGCAGCGTCGCCCGCGCCATCGTCAGTGGCTCTGCGGCGCTCCGCCGGCGCCGGAGACCGCCGCGCCGGGAGCCACCGGCTCGCCCTCTGGCTCGTCGGCCGGCGCCTCCATCGGGAGCGGGCGGCGCCGGAAGAGCCCGATGAACAGCGCCAGCAGCACCTTCGCCATGTAGTAGGCGCTGCGCGGGTAGTCGATGGAGCTGCGGCCGAAGCCGCGCGCGTTCATGCGCACCGGAACCTCGTGCAGCCGCAGGCGGTGGGCGTGCAGCATGAGGATCGCCTCGACCTCCGGATAGTCGTGCGGGTAGTCGCGGGCGAACAGCTCGATCCCGCGCCGGTTCGTCATCCGGAACCCGGAGGTCGGATCGGTGATCCGCTGGCGGATGATCGCCGAGAGGACGACCGAGAAGATCAGGTTGCCGATTCGCCGTCCCAGCGGGACCTTGTAGCCGGGATCGCCCCGGAACCGGCTGCCACAGACCATGTCGGCCTCGTCGCCGCTCGTGCGGAGCTTGGCGAGGAGCTCCTCCAGGTAGGCGGGCTTGTGCTGGCCGTCGCCGTCCACCTGCGCAGCCACGTCGTAGCCGGCGCGCAGCGCGTACTTGAACCCGGACTGCATGGCGCCGCCGATCCCGACGTTGAAGGGATGGCGCAGGACGAAGGCGCCGCTGGCCTCCGCCTCGGCCGCGGTCTCGTCGGTGGAGCCGTCGTCGACCACCACGACGTCGAAGTCAGGCGCGTGACGGTGGATCTCCCGCACGACTCGTCCGACCATCCCCTGCTCGTTGTAGGCAGGGACGATCGCCAGCTTGCGGAGTTGAGGGTGGTCTGCGGCCATCGCTCGTGGGGATGGGCGCCGCTTCGGCTGCCGCGATACCCCTTGAAGGAGCCAGGTTAGCGCCCTCCGGCCGGCACCGGATGTTGGCAGAGCTCTCTGAAACGCAACCGTTGCGAGCGCCCCCCAGTCGGCGTCCCGAGGACTCAGTCAGGCGGCATGGGCCATCGCCGCCTCGTCGTGGGAGGGATGCTCCACCCGGCGGCTCAGGTACATGAGGGCGCCGAAGGCGAGCGACGCGACGACGTTCAGGACGAGCTTGTAGTCGAGCTCGATCGATCCGAAGACGTCCGCACGCGTGGGCCTGGTCGCCGGAATCAGGTCGGCGAGCGAGAACAGGCCATCCACGAGCAGCGCCGCGAGCACCATCGTCACGAACATGAGCGCGGTGATCCGCAGCGCGAAGGCGGTGCCGTAGTACTTGCGATAGGCGACGACGATCGGCAGGACGATCAGGTCCGCGAACAGGAAGGCGATCACGCCGCCGAAGGAGATCCCGCCCGACCACAGCACGGCCGCCAGCGGCACGTTGCCGATCGAGCAGACGAAGCTGAGCACGGCGATGAGCGGGCCGGCGATCACGTTCTCGATCGTCCGCACGGCGCCCGGCGCGTCGGTGACGAAGAGCCCGTTGAAGAAGTCGTCGCCGAGCAGGCCGATGAACCCGGCCAGGAAGAACCCGATCGTGATCTCCTTCCAGAGCACCCTCCAGTCGCCGCGGAAGTTGGCCGCGACGTCGGACCACGCGTCGACGGAGGTGAGGCGCTCACGCAACGCCCTCGACCCCCCCGCCCCGTGATGGTGCTCGTGGCCGCCCCGCGCCTGCTGGGCGTGCTGGCGTGCCCGGGCCTCGAGCGGCGGCGAGACGAAGGCGCGCAGGAGCACGGCCATCAGGGCGATGAGCACCACGCCGCCGACGAACTCGGCGAGCGTGAACTGCCACCCGATCAGCACCCAGAGGACGAGGCCGAGCTCCCAGACGAGGTTGGTGGAGGCGAACTGGAAGGCGAGCGAGGTGGCGGCGGAGGCGCCCTTCGCGAACAGCGAGCGGGCAATCGCGATCGCCGCATACGAGCAGGACGAGGAGGCGGCGCCGAGCCCGGTGGCCTTGCACACCGGCGCGACGCCGCTGCCCGAGAGCGCCCGCTCCACTCGCTCTCGCGGCACCCAGGCCTGGACGATCGCCGAGATCGCGAAGCCCAGCACCAGCGCCCACCAGACCTCGTAGGCCATCAGCCCGGCGTTCTTCAGCCCATCGAGAAGGGTCGAGACGACGTCCGCCATGGGCGTAGTATATACCCCGTGGGGGTATCGGCACCGGCACGCGCCGGGCAGGGTTCTCAGCCGTCCGCCCGTATTGAGAGATCGTGGATCGCGAGGAGCCGAGAGCGAGCCTGGGCGAGGCGCAGGCGCCGCACCGCGACGAGGCCCAGGTTGAGTTCAACCGCATCGTCACCTTCAGCGACGGCGTCTTCGCGATCGCCATCACCCTGCTCGTCTTCGGCCTCTTCATTCCCGAGCACGTGCCGGACGTTACGCACACCCTCCTCGAGCAGTGGACGGACCTGTTCGCATACGCGATCAGCTTCGCGGTGATCGGCAAGCTGTGGCTCGCGCACCACCGGTTCTTCGCCGCGCTCGAGCGATTCGACGGCACGCTGATGGGGCTCAACCTCGCCTACCTCGCGTTCATCGGCCTGGTGCCGTTCACCTCGCAGGTCCTGGGCGACTACGGCGACCACACCGCCGCCATCGTCCTCTACGCGATCAACCTGGCGTGCGTCAACGTCGCCTTCTACGCCCAGATCGTCTACTCGTACAGGAACGACCTCATGAGGGCGGAGGCGCGCGCTGTCGAGCGCCGCTACGCGGGACCGGCCAACCTGCTGCTGGCCGCTGTCTTCGTCCTCTCGATACCGGTCGCCTTTGCGTCGACCGCGGTGGCGACCGTGATGTGGTTGGCCGTCTTCCTGGTGGGCAGGCGGGCCGCGGACCGCCTCGCCGACGCGATCTCCTAGCCGCGCTCGGCGACTCCCTGGCTCGCCCTCGCGGCCAGGATCTCCTCGCGCTCGGCGAGCCGGTTGCGGCGCCGAACCTCGGCCTCTCGCTGGCGCCGTCGCTCGGGCTCGGACTCGACGAGGAGGTCCGGGACCGGGGTTGGCGAGCCACTCTCGTCCAGGGCCACCATCGTCAGATAGGCGGTGGAGCTGTGCCGGCGCTCGCCGCTCCGCGGGTTCTCGGCCTCGACCCGGACGCCCACCTCCATCGAGGTGCGCCACGCCGCGTTGACGCTCGCCGTGCACGTGAGGAGCTCGCCGATTTTGACCGGCTGGATGAAGGTCATCCGGTCGACCGCGGCGGTGACCACCCGGCAGCGCGAGTGGCGGATCGCCGAGATCCCGGCGACCTCGTCGCAGAGCTTCATCACCACGCCCCCGTGCACGTACCCGGCCGCGTTGGCGTCCCCGATCCCCATCCACTTGACGAGGACCGCCCTCGACTCGGACACCGGCTTCGGGTCCATCGGGGGCGATCGTATTCGCCCCGATCCTTCGAGGGGCGAATTCCGACGACATGGTGGACGGAATTCGACCCTCGCCGAATTTCGGCCGGACCCCGCCCTCCACCTAGCCTGTCCTCATGGCGAAGTCCCTCGAAACCCTCGAGCGCCAGGTAGTCGGCTGCCGCCGCTGCCCGCGATTGGTCGCGTGGCGCGAGAGCTCGGCAGCGAACCCGCCCCGCCGCTACCGCGGTCAGGACTACTGGGGCCGGCCGCTCCCCGGGTTCGGCGACCCGGGCGCCAAGGTCGTGATCGTGGGACTCGCGCCGGCGGCCCATGGCGGCAACCGCACCGGGCGCATCTTCACCGGCGATCGCTCCGGCGACTGGCTGTACGCGGCGCTTCACCGCGCGGGCTTCGCGAACCAGCCCACCTCCGTGCACCGCGACGATGGCCTGAGGCTGCGGCGCGCCTGGGTGACGGCCGTCAACCGGTGCCCGCCGCCGGGGAATCGTCCGACGCCAGCGGAGCGCGACAACTGCCTGCCCTACCTGATCGAGGAGCTTCGCCTTCTCGAACGCGCCCGGGTCATCGTCGCGCTGGGCTCGTTCGCCTGGGCTGGCGCGCTGCGGGCGCTGCGGGAGCTGGGCGTCGATGCGCCGCGCCCGAGGCCGCGCTTCGCCCACGGCGCTGAGGCGGACGTCGGGCGGTTGACGCTCCTCGGCTGCTACCACCCGTCGCAGCAGAACACGTTCACGGGCAAGCTGACGGAGGCGATGCTCGACGACGTCTTCGCCCGCGCCCGAGAGCTCGCCGCCGGCTGACCGGGGCGATGCCTGACGCGGGCGGCCCGGGCGTTCGGCGGCGGGCCCGGGCATACTGAGGCCGGGATGTTCCCGGTCAACCTGCCGAACGTCCTCACCCTGCTGCGGATCATCGCGGTGCCGGTGATCGTGGTCGCCCTGCTCGGAGAGACGCCCAACGGCGACGCGCTCGCCGCCGGCGTGTTCGCGCTCGCCGCGTTCACCGACGGGCTCGACGGCTACATCGCCCGCCGCCGCCAGGACGTCACGACGTTTGGAAAGCTGATGGATCCGCTCGCCGACAAGCTGCTGATCATCGCCTCGCTGGTCTCGCTGGTCTCGCTCGACCGCCTCGCGGCGTGGGTGGCGATGGTGATCATCGCCCGCGAGCTCGCCGTCACCGGGCTGCGAGCGGTCGCCGTCGAGCAGGGCGTGGTGATCTCGGCGAGCTGGCTCGGGAAGCTGAAGACCACGCTCCAGGTGGCGGCCGTGTTCGCGCTCATCATCTGGAACCCGTCTCCGATCTGGGTCGACGTGCTGGTCTACGCGGCCGTGGCGGCCACGGTCATCTCCGGCGCCGACTACTTCTTCGGCCTTCGCAGGCGGCTGGAGGAGGAGAGGGAGAGGCGAGCGGCCGCGAAAAGCGAGCAGCTCAAAGACCTCGCGCTGTAGCGCTCGCACCGCGCCTTCGGCGCTGGGAGCGGCGAAGCGAGCGTAGTAGAACGCTACGTGAGCGAGACGCTCCGGCGAGGACGCCGAGATGCGACGCTTTGCAGCGGCCGCGCTAGGAACACGGAGCCTCAAGCCATTCCCGTTCGGTGATGTGGTGCTGCGAATGCTCGCCGCTCTCGAGCTCCGCCAGGATCTCGGCCAGGAGCCCGGAGCGCTCGGCGAACACGGAGTGGCGGTGGATGGTCTCGAGGTTCTCCTGGCGCGCGAGCAGAAAGCCGGCGCCGCGGAGCTCCGGATAGGCGTCGGCGACCCGCCGCACCATCTCGCGCACGCAGTCCTCGACGAAGCGGGGGTTGAGGTGGGCCTTCTCGACCACGGATACCTCGTCGGAGCGCTTCATCAGCTCGTAGATCTCCGAGCTCATCGATTGCTCGACGATGTGAAGCAGGTCCCGCGCGTCCACGTCGAGCTCGAGCCCCTCGGCCCGGCCGATGTGCAGGGAGCCGATGCCGCGCTGGTTGTGGGTGGCGACGGGGACGGCGCTCAGCACCCGCTCGATCTCGTCATCGGTGAACCCCTCGGCGGCGAGCCGCTCGCGGGAGCGCCCGGTGACCTCCTCCTGAGCGCATGGACACGCGGTCATGCCCTGGGCCTCGACGCCGGTGAGGGTGCGGGTGCCTCGCTCCGAGACCACCGCCGTCCCGTGGAGCGTGTAGATCTCCTGGGTGGGGATCTCCGACACGGGGGTCGCGACCGTCTCCGGGTAGCGGGCGGCGATCGTCACCTCGGCCCGGAGGCCGCCCTGCTCTTGGCGCACCCGGTTCGCGATGTGCGCTGCAAGCTCCTCGGCCCGCAGAGTCTCGGCGAGGACCACCTTGTCGATGGCCGTGTTGACCACCTCCTCGAAGCGGGACATGTGGACGCCGGCCTGCCGGGGGTTGAGGTCGACGAAGCACTCGAGCTCAGCGAAGTAGTAGCTCCCGGCTTCCTCGCGCAGCGCCGCCGCCGGCGTCGGCGCGCGGCTGGCGCCGTTGACGCGGATCACCTTCTCGATGCCGCGGACGCCGACCCGGGTGAGGCTGACCTCGGTGCTCGGTCGGGACGCCTGAACGTCGACGCTCGGGGAGAAAACCTGACTCGTGTCGCTCATCTCGATCTGGCCGTCAAGTTAGCTTGGCGCCCGGTGTGCCGACTCCACCCGCGGCGCTCGAGACTGGCCGGACGGCCAAGGTTAGCGGGCGCGGGATGCCGTCCGGCGGGGTACCAGTCCGTATACTTGCGGCCGCCCGGGCCCCGACAGTTAGGAGAGGTGGGGACGGGGAGTGTCAGACAAAGGGGAGAGCTATTTGCTCGGCGACGAGAGCCGCCAGGCGAACGCAACTGACGCAAACCGGGGCCGGGCAGCCGACCTGAACGGCGACCCGCCCTTCTCCGACTCCGAGGAGCTTCGAACGCTCATCGCGCAGGGTCGCGAGCGGGGGTACCTGACCTTCGAGCAGATCGCGGCGACGCTCGAGGAAGTCGAAGTCACCAAGGAGCAGGTCCATGACCTGCACACCTACCTGATCGAGCACGGGGTCGACGTGATCGCGGCCGATGGCCTCACCGCCTACAAGGAGGCCAAGGAGTCGGGCCAGCCGGGCGCGCAGAAGAAGCCGGAGCTCGATCTGACCGTGGAGCCGAGCCTCGACTCGCTGCGCCTCTATCTGCGCTCGATCGGCCGCGTCGAGCTGCTCACCGCCGACGAGGAGGTCGAGCTCGCAAAGAAGATCGAGAAGGGCGACATGCGCGCCAAGCGCCACATGGTGGAGGCGAACCTACGGCTCGTCGTCTCGATCGCCAAGGGCTATCTCGGCCGCGGGCTGAGCTTCCTCGACCTGATCCAGGAGGGTTCCCTGGGGCTGATCCGCGCGGTCGAGAAGTTCGACTACCGGCGCGGCTACAAGTTCTCCACCTACGCCACGTGGTGGATCCGCCAGGCGGTTACCAGGGCGATCGCCGACAAGGCGCGGACGATCCGGATCCCCGTCCACATGGTCGAGAAGCTGAATCGCGTCACACACGTGGAGCGCCAGCTGGTGCAGCGCCTGGGCCGCGAGCCCGAGCCGGGGGAGATCGCCGCCGAGCTCAAGGTCTCGGTACGGGAGGTGAGGGACATCCTCCGGGTAGCGCAGATGCCGGTCTCGCTCGAGAAGCCCGTTGGCGATGAGGAGGAATCGGAGCTCGGGGACTTCGTCGCGGACGAGGCGACCGAGGAGCCGTTCGAGACAGCGACCGAGAACCTGCAGCGCGAGGACATCCAGAGGGCGCTCAACGCGCTGCCCGAGCGCGAGCGGCAGGTGATCGAGCTCCGCTACGGACTGCGCGGCCACGAGCCGCTGACGCTCGAGGAGGTGGGCCGGGCCTTCGGCGTCACCCGCGAACGGATCCGCCAGATCGAGAACAACACCCTGAAGAAGCTGAAGCAACTACCCGAGGCCCAGCGGCTTCGGGAGCTCGCCTAGTCAGCCCGTATCGCTCAGCTGCGGCTCGGTCGCGGGGCCCCCGGGGCCGCGACGGAGCATGTCGCGCATGTGGTCGAAGTCGAACTCGAAGGGGTCGGTGGTCTCCAGGAAGTCGCGGAGGGCGTCCACCACAGCGCGCGGGTCGTCGAGCTGCGGCCAGTGCCCGGCGCCGGGAATCTCGACCAGGCGGCTGTGGGGGATCTGCTCGTGGGCGGCGCGGCCGTGCTCCGCCGGGATGATCGGGTCGTCGGTTCCCCAGACGAGCAGGGTCGGCATCCGCTCCGCGAGGTAGAGGCGGTCGGTGGCGCTGACCCGCTGCCCGCCGAGGTCGATCACGGCCCGGAGCGTGTGCAGGAAGGCCTGGCGGCTGTCGGCGTCGGCGAGCGAGGCATAGCCGCGCGCTCCCTCGGCGAGGTCGGGGCCGGCCGCAAATCCGAGGCGCTCGAGGAACGCGGCGACCGCCGCGCCGGCGTTGATCGCGCGCTCGTTGGCGATCAGCGGCAGGACGAGCTCGGCGCCCGGCAGGGCGGCGGCGCGCAGCAGCGGATGCACCTCCGGCCCGAGGCCCCCGCTCGAGATCAGAGCGAGGCGATCGGTGTACTCGGGGAACTGGTAGGCGAACTGGAGGGCGATGCCCCCGCCAAGCGAGTGCCCAACGACGGTGCCGCGCTCGAAGCCGAGGAGACCCAGGAGGTCGCGGCCGCCGCTCGCGTAGGCGCCGAGCGAGTAGTCGCCGCGGGGCTTCGCGGAGCGGCCATGCCCCACGAGGTCCGGCGCGACGACGGTGTGGTCCTGCGCAAGGTCCTCCATCACCTCGAGCCACACGTCCGAGCGCGAGGTGATCCCGTGGATGAGCACGATCAGCTCGCCCTCGCCCGCCATCCGGAAACCGACCCGGTGGCCGTGGAGCTGCGTTTCCTGGAGGGGGAACTCGCGGCGGATGCGGGCGGTTCGTTGGCTCATGCAGGGCACCTACCCCGTGCATCGCCGAATGTAACATCGTTTCATGGCACATTCCCGGATGTACGATGCGGTCATGGCCGGGACGACGCAGAAGGGCGCGCGGAAGAACGGCTCGGGCGCTGAGGCGTCGATGACGATCGACGAGCTCGCCCGGGAGACCGGGATGACGGTGCGGAACATCCGGGCCCACCAGTCGCGGGGCCTCGTACCGCCGCCGGAGGTGCGCGGACGTACGGGGTACTACGGCGAGGAGCACCTCGCGCGGATCGAGCTGATCAAGGAGCTGCAGGCGGATTGGTTCAATCTCGAGGCGATCCGGCGGCTGCTGGAGGGGGCCGGCGGCTCGGGAGCCGAGGTGCTCAACTTCTCACGCGCGCTGCGGGCGCCGTTCGAGGACGAGCAGCCGGAGATCATCGACATGCGGGAGATGGCGGAGCGGTGGGGCGGAAGGGCGGACCCGGCGTTGATCGAGCGGGCGGAGAAGCTCGGGATGATGCGGCGGCTGGGCGACGGGCGGATCGAGATTCTCAGCCCGCGGCTGCAGCGGGCAGGGATGGAGCTCGCGGAGCTGGGCGTTCCGGCCGAGGTGGGGCTGGACGTTGCGGCGCAGGTGCGTACGCACGCGCGGCGTGTGGCGCGGGTGTTCATCGAGCTGTTCATGGACAGCGTCTGGAAGCCGTTCAATCGCGCGGGGCGCCCGGAGGAGGATTGGCCGAAGGTGCGCGACGCGCTGGAGCGGCTGCGTCCGCTCGCCTCGGAGGCGCTCCTGGCGATCTTCCAGCAGGTGATGAGCGAGGCGGTGGAGGAGGCGGCGGGGCGCGAGCTCCAGCGCGAGCTGAGCGATGCGGGCGACGGGGCCCGGAGGCGCTCGCGGCGCTCGCGCCGGCGGCGGAAGCGCGCGTAGTCGTTGTATGGGGTTTCACTTTTCGCAAGGTGGGTAATCTTTGATCTGCATAGCTGCAGGGATGCGTGTCGTCTCTTCCCCAGCGGCGGCACGAGGAGCAGCTTGCCCGCAATGCGATCGCATTCCCCCCTAGCGTTCGCACCGCGACGCCGCCTTCGGGCGGCGTCGCTCGTTGTGGGGCTCAGTCGGCCTCCGGCCCGATCTCGGTCTCGTCGAGGGATCGCGCCCAATGAGGTAACTCGATCCGCTCGAGGACGACCCGCCCGTATCCGTCACTCCGCACGCGGACTCGATCGCCCTGCTCGAAGCCGGCCTCATAGAACGGTCTTTGAGGGATGTTCACCCGGCGCTTCTGGTTGATGATCGCCTGGCACATCCGGCCCAGCTTCCGCTCGTACTTGCTGAGTTTCAGGCCGGTTATGGGCGGGAGTCTGGGAGGTGATGGGGGAGGAGGGATTCGAACCCCCTCAGCACTCGAGGCACCTGGTTTACAGCCAGGCCCGGCTCTCCCACTCCGGCGCTCCCCCAGTGTGGGCCCGTCGATTCTAGAGGCCGCTTCGAGAGGTCTGCCGGGCTCAACCTCATACTCCGAGTACTTGGGGCCGCCGAGAATGAGTCCAGATTTGCAGTTGAGCGCAGCGGTGGGGATAAACCACTGACGCCCGTCGGCGACGAGCACGAACAAGTAGTCGCAGCGCCTCGGATCGAAGTACTTCACAAGTCCTGACCAGCTCTGATTTCCCCCGCGCGTCGAGATCAAGACCGCCCAACGGCCGTTCGCCTGCCCCTGTGTCGACGTCTTTACCTCGATGCGCAGCACCTGATGCCCGAGCATCGCGATTAAGTCGACATCCGGACTGTGGAATACCGACCGATACACGGACGCTCCCTTTGACAGCAGCCACGTCATAGCTGCCAGCTCCCCCCAGTCCCCTTGCTCGCGAGGCTTGAGGCGCGTCGCAGTCATGCCACGACCGTAGGGGCCGGTGCGGATCGAAGCAGGCCAGAAAGGGCTTGTTAGAGCCGAAATCCGACATACGTCACGGATCCGTGACGGATTCGGCGCGGATTAGTCACAAGTCAGTCCCGAAGCTTCTGGCGCAGCTCGGCCCGGAAGTCCCGCGGCAGGCCCGGCACCTCGTCGAGCCGTGTCACGGAATCCACCCCGCGCTCGTCTCGGTAGCGCAGCATCCGCCTCGCCTGCGTGACCGTCATCCCCAGCCCTCGCAGGTCCTCGAACGTCGCCGAGCGCAGGCTGACCCGATCGTCGCTCTCGGGCTCCCGGGCGGCCGCGACACGCGACTCGACGGGTGGCTCAGGTTCCGGCGCCGCCTCGGCCGGAGGCTTCTCCACGGCCTACCGCGGCTCGGGAGCGTGGCTCACGAGGCGCGACATCACCACCTGCGAGCGGGTGCGGATCACCAGGCCGTTGCGCTGCAGGTCCATGATCAGCCGCTCGAGCGCGGCGTTGTCCTCCGTGCGCACGCGCGCGATCGCGTCCGCCTCGCCGGTGACGCTCCACGCCTCCACCACCTCCGGGTGCTCGCGCAGCGTCCTCGCCACCCGGTCCAGCGTCGTCCCCGCCTGGAAGAACAGCTCCACCAGCGCCTCGGTGTTCCACCCCATCGCGCCGTGGTCGACCACCGCGGTGAAGCCCTCCAGGGCCCCGCTTCGCCGCAGCCGGTCGACGCGCCGCTTCACCGACGGCGCCGAGAGCCCCACCCGCCGCGCGACGTCGTCGTACGTGCGCCGGCCGTCCTCCACCAGGAGCGAAAGAATCTTGCGATCTAATGCGTCGATTCGCTGAATTGTTGCGCAAATTCGCAGCGAATCGGGGATTGACGCGAGTCTGGTAGCCCCGTACCGTTAGAAGCAGATGCAGCGGGCACGGATGCCCGCTGCAGCGCCCCACGGGACGCAGGACGGGCAGACCACGAGGAGGACCGTCATGCCCCAGGAAACGACGACGCGTGCCGAGCGCGAGATCACCTCGCCCGCCGGCCACCAACAGCCGCGGCTCACCCAGCCGAAGATGGCCCGCGTCCTCTTCGACGAGTCCCACTCCGAGGCGTGGACGATCCGCCGCGACCTCGCCCGCCAGATGCAGCCCGCCCACCCCGAGGACTCCTCCTACGCCCTCGCCGCCGAGCGCCTCGCCTCGCGCGACTTCGACGTCGTCCCTAACGCCGACCGCGCCCTCACCCGCGACACGCTCGCCGGCGCCGACGTGCTCGTCATCGCCCACCCCTCCGACCCGAAGTGGGAGGCGACGACCAACACCCGGCCGCCACGC
>JBKPIV010000018.1:0-7949 GCA_046730395.1 Actinomycetota bacterium
CTGCTCGATGACCGCGTCAGCTTCGTCCACATCGCCCGGGCCGACGCGGATCCGAACCCGCTGCCCGAGGTGGCGGCGTTTCAGGAGTTCCAGCGCGAGATCGCCGACCGCTGCGAGGAGCAGCCGCAGGTGAGCGAGGTACAGGAGGTCGGCGCCTACCGCTTCTAACCGAGGCCACAGCTACTCGATTTGGTCACGGAACTGCTCTGGTGACCACAAACCACAGGAATCTGCAGGAAACCACGGGCACCCCGCAGATGGACCCGTTCAGGAAAGTCCCTGCAACCACGGCCAAAGCATCATGGTCTTCCCGGTCCGAGGAAGCCCAGCTGCCCTCAAGTGCCCTGTAGCGTGGAACACGCAGGGCGCCACGGCAGGAGTCGAGGCCCCTAACGCTTTTCGAGGCTGTCCGGGACTCTTGAAACTCGCTGCAAATCGCCGGCTCGGCCAAGCTAGGGGAACGTCAGTGGGAAGGAAACCGGACTGAACGAGAGCGCTCCTACCCCGAATGCGGATGTGGGGTCGATATTAGGGTCGGACCCCGTTGCGAGGCCGCGCCTGCGGGCCGAAGATGCCCGGCGGAGTACCCGCTGTTTCTGCGATGTGAGAGGAGGACACCATGAGAAGTCGCATAGTGGCGTTCTTGTGCGCTGTCGCGTTCATGGCAGTCGGTGCCGCTCCGGCGTTGGGCGACACCGGGCCGCCGGGACCCCCGGTGGATATACCGGGGACGACGTTCCCCGAGCAGCCAGGCACGAATACCCTGCCAGCCTGCCTGGCGGTAACCTCGAATCCCGGTACTAGCTACGGCGGTGTGTTCGACCAGCACGTGCCGACGTTCGTGAATGACCAAACGACCGCCCTCCTGGTGGACGCCTGCGGCGGCCCCTAGGAGCGAATCACTCCGGCGCGAGGGGCGGCTGGCGCCAGTGGCCGCCCTTTTCGCCGGCTTCGAAGAGTCCGCCGCGCGGGTCCAATCAGAGACGAGATGGGACGGCAGCGTCTCGAAACTCGACGCCGAGAGCGTCAGGTAACTCGGACCTCGACCCGATGTCGAGCTTGCGGTAGACGCTCGAGAGGTGGGCCTCGATCGTCTTCACGGTGAGGAAGAGCTCCTGGGCAATGGCGCGGTTGGTCTTGCCCTCGGCGGCCAGTGCAGCGACCCGGCGCTCTGAGGGCGTCAGCGACTCGACGCCGCTCGCGAGCAGCGGCCGGAGCCTCTCGCCGGTCGCCTCGAGCTCCTCGTGAGCGCGGCGGGCCACCGCGAGCGCCCCGTCGCGGCGGGCGATGTCTAGCGCCTCACGCAACGGCGCGCGTGCCTCGGCGCGGTGGTTGGCGCGCCGGAGAGCCCCGCCCAGATCGGTCAGCGCACGGGCAAGCTCCAACCGCGCGGGCGAGCGGCGGAGGGTCGCGACGGCCTCCCGCAGCAGCTGTATTCCACGATCCCCACCCTTGACGACGGCCTCGCAGTGCTGCGCGATCCCCTTCACCCTTGGGGTGCCCCAGAGCTCGGCCGAGCAGCGATACGACTCGGCCGCGGCACGTGCCGCCTCGTCCTCGCCGGCAGCGGACAGCGCGATCGCCGCCACCGCGCCGGTCGGGAGCACGGGATTCTTGAAGCCGAGGCGCTTGCCTCGGTCGGCCACCGCGAGGAGATCCTTGAGCCCTTCGGCGGTCCTTCCCTGGGTCAGGAACAGACAGCCGCGGCTGTGTTTCAGCGGGCTGGCATAGATGATCGGGGAGCCGTCACCGAAGCCGCTCGTCTCGAGCTCATGCTCGGCGGCGTCGAGCGCGTCGCGCTCGATCAGCACGTCGATCAGCAGCGCAAGCCAGAGGCAAGCGGGGCCGACCAGAAATCCCCTCTGACGTGCCACCTCAACCGCGGCCCGCGCGTAGGGCTCGGCGCGCGCAATCTGTCCGCGGGCGTATGCGAGCTCGCCGCGCATCCACGCGCTGGCGATGGTCGGCGCGGGCCCGCGTGTTTCCGCTGCGCGCGAGTAGTCCTCGATCGCGCGCTCGGCCGCGTCGAGGTCATCGGCACGAATCAGCATCAAGACCGTCACAGCCGAGATCAGGAGGTCCCGCTGCTCACGAAAGATCGCTCCCCCCTCCACGGCACGTCGCGCGAGCTCCGCGACGCGGGACGCCGATTCATCCGTGCCATAGCCGGTGTACGCCTTCATCGTGAGCAGGAGCCGTTCGCCCGGCGTGCCCGGTGCGATTCGGCCCTCGTGGGGCTCCCAGCGACCGGTCTCGGGGCCTGGGGGCAGCCAGCCCCAGAGAACGATCTGGGCCTGAAACCTCATCACGAGGTCGTATTCCTCGGCCTCGATCGCCGCGGCCGTGGCACTCTCCAGCAGGGCTACCCCCGCCTCCCTGCGGCCGGAGATGTGCAACAGGGGTGCGAGCTCCGCAGCGGCAGCGAACAGGCCTTGGGGCTCGGCGGTCAGCTCACTGATCGGGTCCATCTGAAGGCCCTCGAGCGCCTCCTGATCAACGGAGAGGAGCGAGGCGTCCATGGAGAAGAGGGATGCGGTCATCAGCAAGCGCAGCAGATCCGACCGCGCGCTTGGCCGAGGCGGCTCGATCAGCGCCCGCCGGAGATAGGCCACCGCGGACTCGGGAGCACCATGCTCCAGCGCGCGGCGCGCTGCTGCGCTCAGGGTCTCGACCACGCGGCCATCCCCGCGCGGGTCGGTGGCGAGCAGGTGGACGGCGATCCGCTCCGGCCCGGCACCGCCCGCCTCGAGCAGGTCGGCGGCCATGCGATGCAAGGCAAGCTTCTCGGCGCCTGGAAGATCGGCGTAGACGGCGTTGCGCAGGAGCGGGTGCGCGAATCGCAACAGCCTGCCGGCCTCGAGGATCCCGGCGGCAGCGAGCGCGTCGGCGGCCCGGGCGGCGGCCGTCCCGTCAATCCCTGCGAGCGCGCCGGCCTGCTGTGGCTCCGCGTCGTCGCCCAACACCGCGATTGCGCGGGCGAGCGCCCGGCAGTCATCTCGCAGCCGCGCAAGCCGGGCGAGCACGGCCCGCCGGATCGACCTCGGCGCGAGCCTGTGCACCGTGGCGGCCTCTGCCTCGACGCCCTGTCTCTGCTCGGCTCGCAACTCGAGCAGTAGCTCCTGGAGCAGGAAGGGATTGCCGCCCGTCCCCTCATTGCACGCGGCACAGAATGCGTCTTCCGCTTCGGCGCCGAACTCGGCCCTCACGAGTGTGGCGACCGAATCCATGCCGAGCGCAGCCGGGCGGAGCATCCGGGCCGCGGGATCGGCGCTGAGCTGGGCTAGCAGCTCGGACTCGGCGTCGAGCTCGCCGTCCCGGGTGGAGACCGCCAGCGCGACGGGGAGGGCCCCGAGGCGAGGCAGGAGAAACATCAGAAATCGGAGCGAGGCTTGATCGGACCAGTGGCCGTCATCAACGACGATCAGAAGAGGTTCTTGCTGGGCGAGGTTCGAGGTCAGCCAGTAGAGGGCGTTGAGGATCTCGAACGAGGCACCGGCGAGGTGCTCAGGATCCGTAGCCGACCTCCGTGGCTCGATACCGACAAGGGGACCGGCCAATCGGGCGGCGTCATCGAGAAGCTGATCTCGCTCCGCGGGCCTTAAGGCATGCACCACAGGTTCGAACAGCTGCCGGACAATCGCGAACGGGAAGTCGCGCTCAAGCTCCGTTCCGCGGGCCGACAGGGCCCGCATGCCGGTGCGGTTAGCGCTCTCACGGGCGGACTCGAGAAGCGCGGTCTTGCCGATCCCGGCGACGCCCTCGACGATTACCGCGCGGCCGTTACCGGAGCGGGCATCCTCGAGCGCCATCCACAGCTCTTCGAGTTCCGTCTCTCGCTCCAGGAGCAGGGGCGTCCTACCCACGTGCATCTCTCAATCCGGGAGTGCGGTCTACGATCAATATTAGGGTCGATTCTCGTCGCGTTGTGGGGAAGGCAGCCGGACAATCGACCGTGACAAGAGGGGACCCCTCAGCATGGCGCAATCCGAGACGGGCCTCAGCGGAGGGGTGGATTCGAACCCACCAGGGACTCAAAGGCTCTAACGGTTTTTCGAGACCGCCCCGATTTCGGACTTCTTATTGGTCATGAGCGGGCGCGCATGACCCAAACCTACGGGAATCCGCAGGAAACCAACGGCAACTCATCGGCGGACCCGATCAGGAAAGTCCCTGCAACCACGGCCAAATCATCGCTTCCATTTCCTTGACTGAAAATCGTGGTGTCGCCAGTTCGATTCTGGCCCTCGCCATAAATACCTGGAAAAACGATACTTTCTGGTCCCGCTTTCGCAACCAAGGGACCACGAATCGGAATCATGGTCTTGCTCGTTCGAGGGGCTGCTCGCCAGTGGCGAGCAGGCAGTTGGACACAACCCAGGCTGGCTCAGTCCCCGACCTGCCGGTCAAACGCCGGCCGCCTCACAAACCGTCGTCGGGTCGTACTTGCGAACGCCACGGCGAACGAGACCGGAAAACGGAGCTTGAGGCACAACCTGTCAGTTTCGCTCAGCTTGGAGAGGCGCCCGGGCGCCGGCGCATGGAGATGTGGGCGGGGCCGTCCGGTACCAGCTCGAGGGAGCGGTTCTCGACGACGAAGCCGTGGCGAGCGTAGTACTCGACGTTCGCCGGGTCCGCCGTCTCCAGGTAGCAGTCCACAGCTTCCCGGTCCGCGGTCTCAAGCACCGGCTTGAGCAGCCTCCCGCCGAGCCCCATGCGCTGGGAGCCGGGATCAACTCCCATCGTCTCGGAGGTACCAGTGCCGGTATGTCGGGTGAAGCCGGGCGCCGTTCGCGCCGGTCTTCATGAACGCTCGAAACGAACCCGGTGCGGCGCGCAGGACCCTGAGCATCCAACCCGCCCCGCGGAGCTGGCGCCGGACGCTCCAGGGATACCTTCCCGGCGGCAGCCAGATCGCCACCCCGAGGACCGCCCCATCGTCGGTTACGGCTGCGTAGGCCGAGCCGAGCCGCGCCGCGGGCGACGCCCATGAACATCGCCTGCAGAGCTCGGGGCCGTCGAGCGCGCTCGGGGAACAGATGGCGGAACGAGGGATAGTCGGCATGGCTTCGGGAGAGGACCGCGCCGGCCGAGGCCGCCTGCCTGGGCGAGAGCGGAACGATCTCCGACTTCAATTCTCGGCCTGTGCCAGGGTCGAGTCGCTCGTGCGGCGTGTCGGTGACCTCACGAGTCCTTCTCGGGCTCGTACGGGGGCGCCTCGCCCCAGCCCCACCGGGGCACGGGAGCGTGCTCGACGACCTCTGCCTCCGGCTGGGAGTTGTGCATCGCGAGGCGCGTTCCCCACTCGGCGTAGGCGATCAGCGCCGAGCGGAACTCCGGGTCGGCAGGGAGACCGGCATCGTCGGCGGCGAGGCTGATCAGGGAGACGAAGCGATGCCGCTCCTCGGGCGTGATCGCGAGCCCCCGATGGCGGGCGACCATATTCTCGTAGCCGCCCAGCTCATCGGTGTAGCGAGGGGGGCCCCCGAGCACCTCCGACCACCAGGTGGCGACGTGCGCGCGGTGCTCCTCGCGCACGCCGCCCGGAAAGTACGGCGACAGCAGCTCGTCCTTCTCGACGCGGTCGTAGAAGCAATCCATCAGCCGCCGGATCGCCGCCTCGCCCCCGGCCCACTCGTAAAGCGTCGGGGTTGAGTTCATTGGATTAGCGCACCGCCTTCTTCACGAGTGCGGCGATCTTCTTCTCCTCGGCCGCGGTCAGCGTCGTCAGCGCGAAGTCGGTCGGCCACATGGCGCCATTGTCCAGGTTCGCCGAGTCGCTGAAGCCGAGCGTCGCGTACCGCGCCTTGAACTTGTCCGCGCACTTGAAGAAGCAGACGACCTTGCCGTCCTCATTTGCGTACGCGGGCATCCCGTACCAGGTCTTCGGTGAGAGGTCCGGCGCGCTGGACTTGACGATCTCATGGATCCGCTCGGCGATGACGCGATCCGCCTTCGGCATCTCGGCGATCTTCGCGAGCAGGGACTTCTCCCCGTCCGCCCTTTCTGCCTCCGCCTTCAGCTCCTTGGCGCGGGCCTTCATCGCGGCTCGCTCCTCGGCGCTGAATCCCTTGGTCTTCGTTGTGCTCATCGTTTCCTCCTTTCGTTACGATTTGTGTTGCTGCACAGATAATCTGTAGCACAAATGATTGGTGTAGCGGAGGACCTGTGCGAGAATGCTGAATATGGTCACGAACCCCTCTGCCGATCCCCCGGTCACCGAGTTCGCCGGGCAGTTCTTCTTCCGGCTCTGGCGCGCCAATCACACGCGCACTGCGGAAGCGCTTGACTCGATCGGCCTGACGCCGTCCTTGTTCGCACTGCTGAACGTCATCGGCGCCCGCGAGGGGGACATCCAGCAGGAGCTTGGCTCTGTGCTGGGCATAGATCGCAGCACGATGGTCTCGCTGATCGACCAACTCGAGAGCGAAGGGCTCGCCAAGCGCCGGCCCTCCCCCAAGGACCGCCGGGCCAGGGAGGTTGCGATCACGCCAAAGGGCCGGCGGCTCCTCGGGCGGGCCCGGGGGCTGCTCTCTGAGGTGGAGGACGAGGTCCTGGCCGGCCTCAGCGCGAAGGAGCGCCGGGAGCTGATGGCACTGCTCCGCCGCGCGCTCGATTCGGCGCCCCCGCAGCCGTTGTGGAGCGCCGCGGAGCGAGATTAGCTCAAGCCCGAGGCGAGCTCGTCCAGGAGGCCGGCGATTCGCCTCTCGACCGCGTAAGGCGCGTGTCCGGACTCGAACCGACGACCGGGACCACAACCAGAAGGAGGGGGTCAGCTCACCTCCGATTCCGCGTACTGATGCGTTGCTGATCAGCGGTCGGCCCTCGTGCATTGAATTCTCAGACGGTCCGCAAGGCCTCGGTCGGTGAGACGTTCGCGGCACGCATCGCGGGCAACAGCCCGGAGATGCCCCCGATCGCGATCGCGGCGGCGATCCCGCCCGCCCATGCCTCGGCGGGGATGACCGTCGACCAGCCTCTGCCCGAGGCATAGATCAGCGTTGCCAACGCGCCCGTCAGCACCCCGGCGGCTCCGCCGAGCAGCGCCAGGGCGATTGCCTCGGAGAGGAACTGGGTGCGGATCTGGGTCCTGGTCGCCCCGAGAGCCCGCCGAAGCCCGATCTCGGAGCGACGCTCCAGAACCGAGATGATCATGATGTTCGCAACACCGACCGCCCCCACGAGCAACGCCACAGCCCCCAAGCCGAGGAAGAGGCCGTTGAGAGCGCTCTTCGCCGCCGCTCGCGCAGTGAGCGCATCCGAGGGCTGGCTGACGGCGGCCTCGTTGGGCGATTCCGGGTTCGCGGTTTGGGCCAGGAGCGATTGGACGGTGTCAACCTGGTCGGTCTCCGCTCGGACGTAGATCGTGCTCGGCGGCCCGGCCGTGTTAGTCCCTTTGTAGGCGCCGGTATAGCTGAGATAGCGCCGGGCGGCGGGGTATCCGACCAGGACGCTGGTGTCGATCTCATCGGCCAGTGTGCACGGCTCGAGAATCCCGGCGAGGTAGAACCACTGCCCGCCCAGCCAGATCCGCGCACCCGGTCGGATTCGGTCGATCCCCAGCCGCTCGGCGGCAACGGCGCCGAGGGAGGCGACCGGTTCCCTCGCCGTCGCGGCATTGAGGTAGCGGCCGTGAGCGACCTCGGTGCCGATTGCCGGCAACAGCTTCAGGCTGGCGGCCTGGACCTGAAGCCCGTTGGTCTCGGCGCTGGGGATCAACGGGCTGCGGTAGACCTTGGCGTCCTCGACGAAGCCTGTGTCGGCCTCCCGCTCGACTCCCGGAATGCGCTCGATCATCGACGGCGCCGAAACCGGGAGCTCGGCCTCGGCGCCCGTGAACGTCTGACCCTTGCTGACAGTAAGCAGGTTCGTCCCGAGCCGATCGATCTCGCGGAGTAACCCGGCCTGAGAGGAGGAGGAGAGCCCAAGCACGGCGACGATCGAGGCGACCC
>JBKPIV010000019.1:0-5416 GCA_046730395.1 Actinomycetota bacterium
GTTGACGAAGTCGAAGCCCTCCCCGGGAGCCGGCTCGAGGTTGATGACGACGTCGCCGAACTGGCCGCGGCCGCCGGTCTGGCGCACGAAGCGGCCCTCGACCCTCTCGACCCTCTGGCGGACGGTCTCCCGGTAGGCGACCTGCGGGCGGCCGACGTTCGCGTCGACGCTGAACTCGCGGAGCAGCCGGTCGACGATCACCTCGAGGTGGAGCTCGCCCATCCCGTGGATGAGCGTCTGCCCCGTCTCCTCGTCGGACTGGACCTGGAACGTCGGGTCCTCCTCGGCGAGCCGGGCGAGGCTGGCGGACAGCTTCTCCTGGTCGGCCTTCGTCTTCGGCTCGATCGCGACCGCGATCACCGGCTCCGGGAACTCGATCGTCTCGAGCACGATCGGGGAGTCGGGGGCGCAGAGCGTGTCCCCGGTGCCGGTCTGCTTCAGGCCGACGCCGGCGCAGATGTCGCCGGCGAAGCACTCCTGGATCTCCTCGCGGTGGTTGGCGTGCATCATCAGGAGGCGCCCGATGCGCTCCGTGCGGCCATTGGAGGAGTTGAGGATGCGGCTGCCGGTGGAGAGCTTGCCCGAGTAGACCCGGAAGTAGGTGAGCTTGCCGACGTAGGGGTCGGCCATCACCTTGAAGGCGAGGGCCGCGAACGGGGCGTTCTCGTCGGCCGGGCGCTCGGCCTCGCGGCCGGAGCCGTCCTCCCCCTTCTTCGGCGGCTCGATCCCGGTCACCGGGGGAACCTCGAGCGGCGAGGGGAGGAGCTCGACGATCGCGTCGAGCAGCGGCTGCACGCCCTTGTTCTTGAACGAGGAGCCGCAGAGCACCGGGGTCACCTTGATGTCGAGCGTCGCTCGGTGAAGCGCGGAGGCGATCCGCTCGTGGGGGATCTCCTCGTCGTTCAGGTACGCCTCCATCAGCTCGTCGTCGTAGTCGGCACAGGCCTCGATCAGCTGCGTGCGCGCCTCGTGGGCCTGGTTCTCGAGCTCCTCGGGGATCTCGCGATAGGAGAACTCGGTGCCGAGCTCGTCCGTCCAGACGAGCGCCTTGTTCTCGATCAGGTCCACGACGCCGGTGAAGTCGTCCTCGATGCCGATGGGGAGCTGGATCGGCAGCGGGTGGGCGCCGAGGCGCTCGCGCATGGTCTCGATCGACTTGGCGAAGTCGGCGCCGGTGCGATCCATCTTGTTGACGTAGGCGATGCGCGGGACGCGGTACTTATCCGCCTGGCGCCACACCGTCTCCGACTGCGGCTCGACCCCGGCGACCGAGTCGAAGATCGCAATCGCCCCGTCCAGGACGCGGAGCGAGCGCTCGACCTCGACCGTGAAGTCGACATGGCCGGGGGTGTCGATGATGTTGATGCGATGCTCCTGCCACTCGCAGGCGGTCGCGGCGGAGGTGATCGTGATCCCCCGCTCCTGCTCCTGCTCCATCCAGTCCATGACGGCAGCGCCCTCGTGGACCTCGCCCATCTTGTGGGTGCGGCCCGTGTAGAAGAGGATGCGCTCGGTCGTCGTCGTCTTACCGGCGTCGATGTGCGCCATGATCCCGATGTTGCGGGTCTTCTCTAGTGGGAACCTGCGTGCCATTTGTGCGTAAAGTTTGCTGGGAAGGTGCTGTAGACGATTCCGGCGCCGCAGCGCCGGCTAGCAGGAGGAGACGTAGGGGCAAAATCCGGATTTCGCGCACAAAAAAGGCCCGCAGGGGCCTTTGGCGCGATTGCCGATTCAGCCCGAAACGCCTATATCGTGCGGCTCTCCATGGAATGGATTTCCGCTCGAGCGCCGCGCCTCGCTGACGCGCGAGCGACGCCTGAGTATAGCGGAGCCCCGAGGCCATTCCGGAGGCCTGGATGAGCCTGAAATCGCGGCTTAGGCGGCGGAAAGAGTCCCATCCGCAGATGGCCGTCGAGCGCGAGCTCGAGGAGCAGCGGGCGGTCGAACGGGAGCGCGAGCGCCAGATGGCGGTCGAGCGCGAGCTCGAGCGGCGACGGCGCCGTCGTGCGCCGGAGGCCCCGCTGCCCGACCGCCTGCTGGTGGGCGTTCGGGCCGCGCTCGTCGACGTGCTCGGGATCGCCCGCGAGCTCCTCGCCTGGCCGCTTCGGATCTTGCTCGGGATCGCCCGGGCGGTCGGTCGCGTCGTGCTGGCGGTCGGGCTGCGGGTGGCCCTGCCGTTGGCGAGGTTTGTCATGCGCATCCTGCGGGCGGCGCTTCACTGGGGAGAGCGCGAGGCGACGCCCGCCCGCGGCCTGTGCGTGGTGGCCGTCGCCGCCTCGGTCGCCCTCGGCGCGTCGCAGTTCAGCGACTACCGGGCGGTCCAGGTGGGCGCTCCCCAGTACCGGGCGGTGGAGAGCGTCGCCCCGGCGCCCGAGGTCGCCCAGAAGTCGCCGCGCTCGGCCCACGGGGTGGCGGTGTTCGCGATCGCCGTCTCCTGCCTGTTCGTGACCGTCTTCGCCGCCACCCGCAACTGGCGGCTCGCCCGGCTGCTGCTGTTCCTGGGGGCCGCCGTCGTGCTGGTCAGCCTGATCGTGGACTTGCCCCAGGGGCTTCGAGAGGGCAGCATCGGGCTCGATTACCAGGGGGCCAACGCGGTTCTCCTCGGCGGCTTCTGGGCGCAGCTCTTCTCGGCGGCGACGCTGATGGTGATCGGCCCCCTGCTCGCGGTGCAGCTTCGCGCCCAGCGCGATGCCCGGCGAGCGGCCGGCCGGGTCGCCACGCGCGCGCCGAGGCGTCTTGCCGGGCCCGACAGCGGGACCGGCATGGAGGAGCCAGCCACTTGAACGCCGAGGCGCAGCCGCGCCGGGCGCGCTTCTCCCGCCCCGAGAGGCTGCTGCCGCTCGCCTGCCTCGCCTCCGCCCTCGCCCTCTTGGTCTCTGAGTTCATGACCACGTTCCAGCTGGCCTCGACCGGGGCCGCGTTCTGCGACGTCCAGGCCGCCGGCCGTCACCATTTCGCGCTCGGCGTCCTGGCGATCTTCTCGATCATCGCCGTGATCGTCGCCGTGGTCGGGGCCTCGAAGCCGGCGGCGATGGCCGTTGCGATCGCGGGCTTCTTGGCGCTGCTTCTGTTCTTGATCATCGATCTGCCGCACGCGGGCAACAGCGGCACGCTCGCCGGCTGCTCCGCCTCCACATCGGGGCAGTTCTTCGAGGCGAAGGCCAACCCGCAGGCGGGGTTCTGGCTCGAGATGGTCGGGGCCCTGGCGCTGGCGCTGAGCGGGCTGGCGCTCGCGACCTTCACTCCCGACCAGCTCGCCACCCTCCGCCCGCGGTGGCTCGCGCTGCGCGGATCGACCGCGGCATCGGCATCCCCAACCTCGACCGCGGCGATCCCCGAGCCCAACGCCAATCCCGTTGCCGGCCGGGGCAGCGAGAGCGAGCCGCCGGACCGCCCGGCCCGCGCCCGCGGCGCCCCGCCGGGGTAGCCAGCGCTCGTGTGAAGCACGATCCCGCCCCATCCCCTAGGCCGCCACTGGCTAGGTAGGGACGCCTTTACTGCCGAGAACTTGCAACGCGTGGCTTCGCCAGGCCACGCGTCGCGTGTTTGCGGCGCATGCGCCGACAACATGCAGCGCGTGCCCCCAGGCGGCGACGCAGTGCAGGTTTGCGGCGTATGCGCCGACGACCTGTCACCGCCCGCTTCGGCGGTCGTACTTCCGGATAACACCCCACGCATCAGGTCTGCTCGCGACGCGTGGGGGATTTGCGGCGCTATGCGTCGCAAATCCCCCAACCGTGGGGCCATCGAGCGGCGCTTGGGGCGTTGCCGGGACCGACCGCAACGCGCGACCAGCTTGCTGCTCTTTCCAGCCATATCGCGGTGGGCGTGGATCCGCGGCTCGGGTGCCGCCCTACCGCCGGTACCAGCTTGCTCCTCTACCCAGCCATACCCGGGGATCGGGATAGCCGTACGGAAACTTCCGTGCCCTAACCTCACAGGTAGGAGGTGTTGAAGTGTTTACCTCTTCAAGACTCCGACCCCAGGGCACCGCGACCCGCGGCCACCTCACCGGCACGCTGACCCGCGGCTACTTGAAGGGTTTGAGCTGAAGACGTTTCTTATGGTCCGCAGTCTCAGTACCGTCAGGCATCTTACCCTTGATATACCAACCGTCGAACCGATCCTTCTCCTTAATCTTCAAATCCTCACCCTTCAGTTTCTTGAGAGCGGCGAGTGGGACCGCGCGCTTGTAGAACGCAATCTTGTACTGTCTCTCAAGAGCTGGCTCCTCCCTAATTTGTTCGAAGGTAGGATTGCACCGTTCCAATAAGCCGTGCTCGATCGGGAAAAAGAAGCAAAACGGCTCGCTCTCCTCAAACCGTACTTTCACATGCGGTCTTGTGAATTTCCAGTTCATTGTGAAGGTAAACGGCATCCAGTAAGTTTCTATAACGGCAGACAACGCTTGAATGCCATCTTTAAACTCATTAACGGGTCCAGTTACCCAAAGATCGTAACCTGGAGGCGTTTCTATAACAACTCCCACACTGAAAGTCAGGATGCCGCTTCCGAAATGACTTTCCACGAAAGTCATTTCGGAATGACTTTCCGCGAAAGTGGGGATTTCCTCGTTTCCCATAGAGCCGTCTTCCTCATCTTCAAACGTGACGTGGATAGCGTCTTTATCGGAGCCACCGTTCCACTCAGCCTCGCAGGTCACAGGACAACGAACCTCCCAGCCGTGGGCGTTCGCAATCGAAAGCGGCAGGCATCGATACGCGTAAGAACCTGGCGTCTGGTCCATCCACTCTCGACGATGAGGGGCAGGACGTATATCCACCGGGCGGTCATCGGTTAGATAACACACGAGGTCCATCGCCTTAACCTCCTTAAGCGTCCATTGTCCACCGGGTACCCATTCACCTCGCTTAAGGATTGTGCCCAGCCGGGGATCGACTTGCGACCGCCGCATTTGTTGCCAGCGCCCAAGCGAGGAACGCCATCATGGCAAACCCAAGATCGCAGAGGCCTGCTCCACCGCCATTGCCGCCACATCCGACGATGAGGGCGATCGCTGACACGACGCCGATCAGAGCGAGTGTGCCCAACACGTTCAGCGCCGTGGCCTCCTCTGCAATCGATCCTATCCCGCTAACGAAGGGAAGCGTCGGTCAGCACGCAAACAAGTAGTTGGAGCGGACTACGAGTTCGTCTGCCTTCAAAGGTGACGCGGTGACATCCCCGCTGGTGGCAATAGTTGGCAGAGCCTGAAGCACCAATGAGCCGCTCCCCGTCCTGAAGGGAGCGGGCTTCGGTTAGGGCCCTACCAGCGGTAGTGGGCGAAGGCCTTGTTGGCCTGGGCCATCCGGTAGACGTCGTCCTTGCGCTTGAAGGCGCCGCCCTGCTGGTTGAGTGCGTCGAGGATCTCGTTCGCAAGCTTGTCGACCATGCCCTTCTCGCGGCGGTCACGCGC
>JBKPIV010000020.1:0-15069 GCA_046730395.1 Actinomycetota bacterium
TCATGACCCCGGGCCAGTGAAGCCCCTGGAGGACGAGGAACCCCGCCACGTACTGGCTCAGGTAGCCGTCGTCGAAGCTGACGACGATTGGCTTCGGGGGGAGCTCCCCGTGCTTGAACCAGGCGTTCTCGACCTGATCCAGCGTCACCGCCTGGTAACCGTGGTCGTCTAGCCACTTGATCTGGCGCTGAAAGTCGGCCTGCGGGACAAAGAGATGCCTGTCCATGCCCTTGACGGGTGGCTGGATCGGGTGGTACTCGAGGATCGGGACCGGTCCCGGGTGGGGCTTCCAGCCCGCCGGATAGCCGCCTCCTCCTCCGCCGCAGGCCGTCACCCCGATCGCCACCGCCCCGACGGCGGCCAGCGCCGCCGTGCGCCGTCGCCAGCGTCGCCGCGGGGCGGCGGCCGCAGGGCGCAGCTTCTCCCGGGCCTCCTCAACCAGAGCTCGCCACCGGAACCGATCGTACATCCGGCCGTTTAACCAATCGTAATGCGGCGGTTCCAGAGCAAGCCCGCGGCTTACTGGCGGCTAGTCTCGCCCCAGCGGTGGAAGCGCTCAGGCTTCCTCTCCCCTGTCGGCAGGACGAGGTTCGCGGCGCGTGCCGCTTCTGCAAGAAAGCGGCATGACCGAACGGCTCGACCAAGTCGACCACCGACCGGCCGGGGCGTCGACACGCTTGCCGTCGAGCTCGAAGGTCGCTCTACCGCTCTGGACGACGTAGAGCTCTTCGTCCTCCCCAGCCTCGTCGTGCTCGTTGATTATCCGGTCCTCCGCCTCGCGGCCGGTCCATGTGTTGACCCCGAACGACGTAATGCCGAAGTTGTGGCGGATCGGGCGGAAGGGACAGCGACCGTCGCTTATCTCGTCGATCTCCGCGAGGTGGGCAACGGCGTATTCGGCCATTGCCACGTCGTGTTGCGCTTCCGCACTCCGAGAGGAGGGAGCGAGGGCGACCGGCAGGCACGAGACTCCTCAGTTGGACGATCAGGAGCAGTCCCGCGGACGTCGGCGCCGGCTTCGGCGTGCTCCTTAGCGCGCGCGGTAGCCGGCTCAGCGCGGCTCCCCAAACTCATGGCGCCGGATGTCCGCGCCGACGGGCTGGGTTCACGCCCGTCTCGTAGGCGAAGATCACGATCTGGACGCGGTCGCGGAGCCCCAGCTTCATCAGGATCCGCCTGATGTGGCTTCGAACCGTGGTCTCCTCGATTACGAGCCGAGCGGCTATCTCGCGGTTCGAGAGACCGCCCGCCACCAGCTCGAGGACCTCCCGCTCACGCGGGGTGACCTCCTCGAGCTTGGCCTGATCGGAGAGGTCGGGAGCCGGCTGCTGGGCCATGCGGTCGATGACGCGACGCGTGACCGACGGCGAAAGCAGCGAGTCGCCCGAGGCCAGGGTGTGCACGGCGGCGATCAGCTCCTCGGGACGGCTTCGCTTGAGCAGGAAGCCGGAGGCCCCGGCGCGCAGCGCCCCGAAGATGTAGTCGTCCTGCTCGAAGGTGGTGAGGATCAGGACCCTCGCGTCGGGCGCCGCGCCCGCAAGCTCGGCCGTGGCCCGGATCCCTACCAGGTCGGGCATCCGCACGTCCATTAGGACCACGTCGGGATTGAGGCGGCGAGTCCTCTCGACCGCATCGCGCCCGGTCCTCGCCTGGCCCGCGATCTCGATCGAGGCCTCGCCCGAGAGAAGCTCGACGAGGCCGGCGCGCATGAGGTCGTCGTCGTCCGCGATCAGCACCCGGGTCATGCGCTCGGCCCTCGGTAGGGAAGGCGGGCGTGGACGCGAAACGAGCCGTTGGCGCGCTCGACGTCGAGGCTGCCGCCGAGCAGGGTGGCGCGTTCGCGCATGCCGATCAGCCCATGGCCGCCGTTCGACCTGGAGGTGCTGTCGCCGGAGGTGGGATTGCTGACCGTTAGCTCGAGCGCCGCCTCGCCGAACGCGAGCTCAACCCGAGCCGCACCGCTACCGTGCCGGGCGGCATTCGTGAGGGCCTCCTGGAGGATTCGGTACGCGGCCTGGTCGACGGCCCCGTCCAGCCGTCGGGGGTCGCCCTCGCTCGACACGCTCACCCTCAGCCCGGCCGCCGCGTGCCGTTCGACGAGCGTGTCGAGTGAGGCGAGCCCGGGCGGCTCCTCCACGGCAGAGTCGGCGGCGGCACGGTCGCGAAGCGTGCCCACGATCTGGTCGATCTCCGCGCCGGTCCCTCTCGCCAGCTCCTCGATCGCCTCCAGCGCCGCCTGGGAGCGCTCGGGCTCTCCGCGCATCCGCGCGGTCCCTGCCCTCACCGCGATCACGTTGATCGCGTGGCCGGCGGAGTCGTGGAGGTCGCGGGCGATGCGGGCGCGCTCCTCGGCGACCGCGAGCAGGCGCTCCCGCTCCGCGTCGCGCTCGTTGCGCGTGGCCCGCTCCGCTAGCTCCGCGATGTGCTCGTGTCGGAGCCGGGTCCGATCTCCGGCAAACCAGGCCACCGCCCAGGCGAGGCCCGTGTGCAGGAACTCGCTCCCCGGGAAGCGGCCGTCGCCGAGCGCGCTCGCCCCGAGATAGGCGAGGAAGAGCGCGGCGACGGCGCCGGTGTCCCGTCGCGTCCAGGGGTCGTCCTCGTCGCGGCTTAGCGCGAGGAGAAAGAGTGCGACGGCCGGTCCGAGCGCCAGTGCGAGCGGATAGCCGAGGGCGCCCATCAGCACGCTCGCCGACGCGGTGAACGCAAACACGGCGCGTGGCGCGCGGCGCCAGGCGAGGAGCGGAACGGTCGAGCACGCCGCGAGCACCCCGCCGCTCCAATCGAGCTCCCCCGGACCGGTGTGCGTGCCGGCAATGCCCCCGTGAGACAGCTGCGCTAGGGAGCCGGTGAGCGCGACGGCTGCGATAGCGACGTCGACGATCTGTCCCGATCCAGGCCGAGCCCCAGATAGCCGGTGCGCCCTGGCCAGTGACGACACAGCAGCCGAGGGTACCTGCGCACGCACCGAGTCGAAACCGCCCTTCGGATGATCCCCTTGCACGAATCGCTTACGCCCCTCTGCACGCTTCGCGGGCGGCAAAGTTCAGCCCAGCGGCTGTTGTGGTCCCGTCGCCGCCGTCCTAGCTTGGACGGCGATGAGCGAACCCCTCCCCGAGCGCGAAGCCGGCGACGATCGTCACGTCGACATTGAGCCCGGTCCCGTGGCGAGCAGGCCGCGCTGGGTCACCCCGCTTGGGATCGCCGTCGCGCTCGTCGCCGTTGCGGCCTTGGTCGTCCTTCACCTCACCGGCGTGATTGGTGGGGGCGCCCACTAGCGAGGTCAAGGGATGGCGGCGATCGACACCTATCGGGCAAGCCTCGCACGCGCCTCGACCCACCGAGGTGCGGGCGATCCGGTGGTGCTGGTCAGCTCGCTGACGAAGTGCTTCGGCGACCTCGCGGCGGTGAACGACCTCACGTTCTCGCTCGAGCCCGGCACCGTCACGGGGTTTCTGGGCCCGAACGGCGCCGGCAAAACGACGACGCTGCGGCTGCTGCTCGGGCTTGCCGAGCCGACCGCGGGCGAGGCCCTTGTCTTCGGGCGCCGCTACCGCGAGCTCGATCAGCCCGCCCGGCGGGTCGGCGCGGTACTCGAGTCCAATGACTTTCACCCCGGGCGGTCGGGGCGCGACCACCTGCGCGCCCTCGCGCTGGCGGCCGAGATCCCACAGGTCCGCGTCGAGGAGGTGCTGGAGGTGGTCGAGCTCAACGCCGCCGCGGCCCGGCGCGTAAAGACGTACTCGCTCGGCATGCGCCAGCGACTCGGCCTGGCGGCAGCGCTCCTCGGCGACCCCGAGCTACTCGTCCTCGACGAGCCCGCGAACGGGCTCGACCCCGCCGGCGTTCACTGGCTACGCACCTTCCTGCGCCGGTTCGCCGAGCAGGGCGGAACGGTCCTTGTCTCAAGCCACGTGCTCGCCGAGGTCGCCCAGACCGTCGACCAGGTCGTGATCATCGACCGCGGCCGGCTCGCGGCGATCGCGCGGCTCGAAGAGCTTGCCGGTCGCGGCGAGAGCCTCGAGGACGCCTACCTCGAGCTGACCGCAGGGGCCATCTCGTGACGGCCCAGCTTCGCTCCGAGCTGCTGAAGCAGCGCTCGACCCCGACGAACGCGGGCCTGCTCTCGGCGATGCTCGGCCTCGTCCTGCTCGCCGTGCTCCTACACGGCTTCGGCCTCACCGCCGCCGACCTTGCGGCTCGCAACAGCCAGCTGGAGGTGTTCGGCCGGGGTGAGTTCCTCGGCGCCCTATTCGCCGCCCTGCTCGGCGCGATGTCGATCACTGCCGAGATCCGCCACGGGACGATCCGGCCGACCTTTCTCGTCAGCCCGTGGCGCGGTCGCGTCGTCGCGGCGAAGGTCGGTGCGAGCACCCTGGTCGGGGCAGCCTTCGGTCTCGCCGCCTCGGCGCTCGCCGCCGGGATCGGCACCGCGGTGCTTCGCGCGCGCGGCATCGACGTGCAGCTTGACGGCGGCGATTACGCCCTGCTCGTCGCGGGGGGAACGGCGGCGTCGGCGCTCTGGGCGGCGATGGGGGTCGGGATCGGAGCGATCGTCCGCGACCAGGTTCCGACTCTGGTCGGCATCTCCGCCTGGCTTTTGTTCGTCGAGGGCCTCTTCGGTGGCAACCTCGCCGACGTCAGCAAGTTCGCGCCGGGCACGCTGGGAATGGCCATCAGTGGGCAGGAGCCCGACACGCTCCTTGCGCCGGCGCTCAGCCTCCTCCTGCTCGCCGTCTACGCCGTCGCCGCGGTCGTTGCCGGCGCCCTCGCAACCTCCCGCCGGGACGTCGTCTAGGCCATGGCTCCGACGTCATCGAAGCCCTGGTGCGCGACCGCAGCGCCTTCCGTCGAGGCTCGAAGCGGGGCGGCACGCCTCCGAGCGATGTTGGCGCGCTGCCACCGGGGTTCGTCGAGTGCACGGCCCAGCGTGGGTACGACATCGCGTCGTCCGCCGACGGCGACTCGGCGCCCCGGAGGTACTTCAAACCTGCTTCGGGGCGAGTCCCGAAGGCGGCAGATCAGCGCTGAGCCGGAGATGAGCGTCGACCGTCAACGAGGAGCACCGAGTGGCTGATCCAATCGCGGTGATAATTCGCTTCAGCGGCGACCCGGACGATCTGCTTGAACGATTCGAGCGGGCTCGCCAGATGTGGATTGAGGCGCAGGAAGGCGACTACGAGCGCCCGGTGTTCTATGCGGCCTGCAGGACGGATGAAGGGATCGCCATCGTCAGCGGGTGGCAGACCGCGGTTGCGCATCGGGCGTTCGGTAAGCGGCTCCACACCCATATCGACGCCGTGAGCACCGGCACGCCAGATCAAATCGAGCGGATGCCGATCCCGAAGCTCGGCTGGGGCTGAGTCCGCTCCCTTTCCGAGCTAAGTGTGATCGTCTCGGGCGGCTTCGGGGGCGTCCTCGCCGCTTCTCCTTCGCCCCAGGAACGAGCATCTCCGCCGGCGGGCGGGAGCCTCACGCTCAGGACGATGATCGAGTGTGTCGCGCCGCGGAACCACGCGACGCTCGCTTTCGCCGAACCGCGATAGTCAGACAGAGGCTCGCATTGCCGACAATGCGAGCGTCTGAACAGACCCATCCGGCGTCGACATCACTACCGAGTCGGACGAACACGACGCGTTCATAGGAACGTACCGCTGACGCCTGCATCCGCGGGAAGCAGGCGTCTCGATCCCAGACGCCGCTTCGCCTCGGCAATCCCGGGCGCCGTCGACGCGGGCGGCGGGACGGCTCAGCGTCGTCCGGAAACAGCGGCAAGGTTGAGCTGACCCCCGGGGGTTCCGCGCAATTCCAGGCGACGCGAGCGTCTCGAGGGGCGTTAGCGTCACGGCTTGGCCCAAACGAGGGTGTAGCGCCAGTAGAGCCGGCGTTTCAAGCGAGCGCCCGGCAGCAAACGCGCTGCGATCCGCCGCATGGACGCGTAGCTCTCCGGCGGCGGCCACGCGGTCGGGGAGGGGTGTTGCCAGTACGGGGCGAGGCGTCGGCGGAGCCGGTTCGGCACGATCGCCGCCGCATCGATCAGCAGGTCACTCGGTGACGAGCGGGCCAGCCCAATCACCGCCAGCGCCCCGCCGGGCCGCAGCAGGCCGCTCAGGCGGCGCAGGCCAGCCGCGGCGTCCATGTGATGCAGGGACGCGACGCAGGCGACGAGATCGAACGAGCGCGGCTCGAACGGGAAGCTCAGCACGTCACCTTCGACGTAGCAAATATCACCCGCGCCTGGGTGCGCCTGCGCCGCGGCGATGCTCGCGTCGTCGCTGTCGATTCCCACGACGACGGGCACCACCCTTCGGAGTTCGCGCGTCAAGGTGCCCTCGCCGCAGCCAACGTCGAGCGCCCTCCGGCAGCCCGGCGGGACGGATTCGAGGATCACCCGGTGATAGAGCGTGTTGTGGTTCCAACCGCCGGAGACCTTCTGCACGGCCGTCCAGTGTCGCAGCGAATCCGCACGTGGTCGCAGGCGAAGTCCCGTTTCGGGCCGGTCGCCGCGATTGGCCGCCGGCCGGCGCGACACGCCGCCGGGCGTCCACTCCGAGTCGTGGAAGATGATCCCGAGCGTGTGCCGCGTCCCCGAGCGCACGCGGCTCACGCCGTGACGGACATTGACCCTGTAGTCACCGCGCTTCCCCTCGACCGGGCGCTGGCGGTTGGGGAAGATCAGCATCTCGCCTCGACCGAGGTTGATCGCCTCGCCGACCGACTGCGCCCGCGGCAGCTGGGTGACGAGCAGGAACTCGCCCCCGGTGAAGTCGCGCCCGGGCCGGCCGAGCACGGTCAGGACCTGGAACGGGAACCCGACCTCGCCGTAGACGTCCTGGTGGAGGGCGTTGAAGTCGCCCTCCTCGTACCGGAAGATGAGCGGCGTCGGGCGGCGCTGGCCCCGGCCGTGGCAGATCTCCAGGAACGCGCCGAGCGTGTCGGGAAAGCGCTCGCCGCTTCCGAGCCGCTTCGCCCACCGGTTCGCGAGCCTCGCCAGCGGCCGGTAGAACCGCTCCCGGACCTCCTGCACCGGCTCGGGCAGGGGTCGGTCGAAGTACTTGTAGACGCCCGAGCCGAAGCGGTGCCGGCGCATGTCGATGACGCTGCGAAAGCGCTCGTCGTCATCGAACAGCCGGGCCAGCTCATTGCATTCGCGGGCCCTCAGAATGCTCGGCGTCAGCGCGTAGCCGCGCTCGTCGAGGCTGCCCTTAAGGCGCGGCCAGTCGAGGCCTTCGATTCGCTTTCCCAGGTCGCTCATCGGCCCCGCCCGATTGTGTCGGAGCCCGCGATCGGCGCTGGAGCCGAGGAGGTGCGTGCGGTCTCCTCGGTCGGGGTCCTCCTCCTCCGGCCGCTGCACGCGGCTCGTCCAACCCGGGCGTGTGTACGTGAGGCTCGCGCTTGCGACCAAACGATCATCTGATGCGAGGCGGAGGTGCGAGGCGGAGGCCGGCCACAGAGATTCGCCGATTAGATGCACACGGCTTCGCGGGGCGAGGAGCGATAGCGGCGGGCCCGCCTTCACGCGTCATGGGAGCAGCGGGTCGCCTTGCGCGAGGCGTTATTTGTTTGGCGCATTTCGGCTGGCCAGAAATGACTAGGTGGCGCCGGCCACTTCCGCCTTGACGACCGAGCGGAAGCCATCCCCATCGTGCGCGGCCGCTACTCCTCCTCGTCCATCTGAGGCGTCTCGCGGATTACCCCAGCCGCGCCTCGATGGCGCCGGAAGCGATCGTGTGTGCCCGGCTGCGCGTGCCTCCCGGCGCGGCTCTTCTCCTCCTACACGCTCGCTGGGTCGCGTGCACCGTGGATCAGCCTGAGCACATAGACGATCTTCCCACACCTCATAGACGATCTGCTACGGGGATGCAGGCCGCCGGCGCAATCGGTGTGTCGCTCTCAAGCCCACAGCCATGGGCGGCGGGGCGCTGATCGAGCGCAACACTATGCCGCGTGCCAACGACCCACTACACGAGGAGCGGCGACTACAACATCGCGTATCAGGTCGTCGGCGAAGGGCCGTTCGAGCTTCTCTACATCCCGGGATTCGTCTCGAATGTCGAACTCGCTTGGGAGGAGCCGCTCCTTGCTCGGTTCCTCGAACGGCTCGCGTCTTTCTCCCGTCTGATCCTCTTCGATAAGCGCGGCACCGGCCTCTCCGATCGAGTTCCCACCAACGAGTTGCCGACGCTCGAGGAGCGCATGCAGGACGTGGTCGCTGTTTTGGATGCCGTCGGGTCAAGCCAGGCAGCGCTCTTCGGGCACTCCGAGGGCGGCAGCCTCGCCGTCCTATACGCCGCAAGCCATCCCGAGCGAACGGTCGCGCTCGTGACCTTCGGCATCTTCGCCTCGCGCGTGAGGAGCGACGCGTACCCCTGGGCGCCAACACCCGCGCAGCGCAAGCGAGACATCGTCGCGATCGAGGAGCACTGGGGAGATGACGCGGATGTTGAGCACTTGGCGCCGAGCACCGCGGGAGACCATCAGTTCAGCGATCGGCTGGCCACCTACTTCCGTCGCAGCGCCAGCCCCGGGGCTGCGGCGGCGCTGTTGCGCATGAACACTCAGATCGACGTTCGGGACCTGCTGGGGACGATCACCGTGCCGACCCTCGTCCTGCATCGCAGTGACGATCGCGATGCGATGGTGGACGAGGGGCGCTGGATCGCCGCGCAGATCCCGGATGCTCAGTTTCGCGAGCTTCCCGGTGCAGACCACCTTCCTTGGGTGGGTGATCAGGATCTGGTGCTCGATGAGATCGAGACCTTCCTGACCGGACAACGCCCGGCGCCGCGCCCCGACCGGGTGCTCGCAACGGTGCTGTTCACCGACATCGTCGGCTCGACCGAGCGCGCCGTGGCTCTGGGCGATCGTGCGTGGACAGATCTGCTCCAGCAGCATCACGCTCGGGTGCGGCGGCAGCTAGCGAGGTTCGAGGGCCGCGAGGTCGATACGGCGGGCGACGGGTTCCTCGCGACCTTCGCCGGCCCCGGCCGCGCGATCCGCGCAGCCCAGGCGATCATCGATGATCTCGGCCCGTTGGGAGTCCAGATCCGCTGCGGCCTTCACACGGGGGAGTGCGAGCTGATCGACGAGAGCCTCGGCGGCGTCGCCGTGCACATCGCCGCCCGCGTTGCGGCGCGTGCCGGAGCGGGCGAGATCCTCGTCACGCGGACGGTTACCGATCTCGTCGCCGGATCTGGCATCTCATTCGCCGCCCGCGGCGAGGTGACCCTGAAGGGCATCCCGGAGGCGCGGGCGCTGTTCGCCGTCGAATCGACTTAGAGATCAGTCGACGTGGCCGACACCGCTCGCGGCGACCGTCTCGCGGCCAAGGTCGAGCGGTTGCGTCACGGGGTGCGGCACGTCTCAAGGTTCGGACGGGTAGTGACGCTCCAGATGCCGCCGGTGCGGCGACGCACGAGATTGACGTCCCTGCCCCCGCGAGTCGCGAGGTTGGACTCTCGGTCGGCAGCGCGTCACTGCCGCTCGCCGTGAGAAGCGGGCATGGCGTCGAGCGGCCGGCACGTGCCCGGAAAGGACGAGCGTCAAGCGTGTAGCCGATGAGCGGCCCGCTTCCGCATCGGTCCAGCGAAGCGAGGGCGTCAGGTCCAAACGTCTGACGGCGGCACGCGGCACTGGTAGAGCGGCGGCACTGTCCGTCGTTCGATTGGGAGGAGGATCCCATGACCGCCTCTGCCGTCCTCGATTCCGCCGGTCGGCGTCGCTCGCCCGCGACGTTGCCCGGCTACCACGCCGGGCGCCCGCCCCGCAACAAGGGACAGCGCTACCCGGCCGACCCACCGACCGTCGAGGAGATCATCGCGGTGATGCGCCAGGCCGTCGACGATCGCCACGGCTGGCGGCTGCGCGCGCTGATCGTCGCGCTCTGGCGCGGCGGGCTGCGCGTCCAAGAAGCACTCGCGCTGACCGAGCCCGACCTCGACCCCAGGCGCGGCTCCGTGCTCGTGCGTAACGGGAAGGGCGGCCGACGGCGCGAGATCGGAATGGACACCTGGGGCTGGGAGCAGCTGCGACCCTGGCTCACCGCCCGCAGCGAGTTGCCGATGGGCCCGCTGTTCTGCATCATCGACGGCCCCACCCGCGGACGCCCGTGGTCGAGCGCCGGCGTGCGCGTCGAGCTTCGCCGGTTCGCCGCCCAGGCGGGCGTGCGGCGCCGATTCGCGCCGCACCAGCTCCGCCACGCGCATGCGCTGGAGCTCGCGCGCGAGGGGGTGGCGCTGAACATCATCCAGCGCCAGCTGGGTCACGCAAACCTCGGCACCACGTCGATCTACCTGCAGGGCATCGACACCGAGGAGATCATCGCCGCCGTCCACGCCAGGCGCGCCCCGATGATGTCCGCCACCGCCGGGCTGCGGCTCTGACGGAGCGCCCGAGACGCGGGAGCGCTCAGGCGCTCCCGCGTCCGGGCCGCTCTCGCTCACACCGGCGAAAGCAAGCGTCCACCGAAGACTCGCCGGGACAGCCCGAGACGCTCGCCCGTCGTCCGCAGCAGGAGCGCAGTCGGAGCCGGTGCGCACTACTGCTTTCCGCGCGAGGCGGGGAGCGCACAAAATCGAGCGCCCGCACGCCCGCACCAACGCCCGAAGACGTGGGGTTTAATCCGGCAGCCACGATTGAACCCGTCGGAACCGCTGCTCCGACAGGGCGGGAGCGGACGCCCTACTCGTCCGTGAGGCGGAAGTGGCCGGTGCTCTGCTCGTCGTCACGCACCTTCTTGACGCGCCCCGATTTTCGAGCGGCCTTGAAGCCCTTCTGGAGCTCGGGCTTCTTGACCCCGAGGTTCTCGGCGACGTCAGCGCGCGTGAACTCCTCCTGGGAGAGTTCCTTCGCGGCCCCCACCACTTGGTCTCCCGTGATCGTGTTCGCCACCTGTCTTCTCCTCGATAGTTAGTCGTCGTACGCGTGAGCGGAGCTTCGTTTCGCCTCCCGCTCGCGGTGGTCCGGCTGGGAGTTGAACCGCAGAGCCGTATCCAGCCGCCTCTTCGCCAGCTTTGACCGTCGCTCGAGCTCGCGGAGGCGCCCTGGACTGGTCAGTCGCGAGCCGTAGGCCTTGGCCTTGTAGAGCTGGTAACGCTCGCGGGCGTATCGCTCCTCCGCCTTGAGCTCAGTGAGCCTAGCGTTTATGGCTGTGCCCGCTTGTCGTGTCTCAAAGCTCATCGCAGTCCGTTCGATGCTCAGACGACGCGCGTTCGGAAAAGCCGGAAGTCCTCTCCCGGTCCCCTGTCGGCGAGAGCGGGCGCTCCTCGATTGAACGATGGCTCCAGTGTGAATACCTCCGTGGCCACGTCCGTGTCTCGGTCGTGGCTGCTCACGAAGGAGGCGACGCGCTGGCGCGTCAGCCTCACCACGGCCGCGACGGCCTCTCGCTTGTAGGCCGCCGGGGTGAGCTTCCCGAACCCCTGGACGGTGTCCCGGGTTTGTCGAGCGACCATGCTCCTGTTGTAGTCGCCGACGGCGTCGACGAGCACACAGGTGACGAGGTTGCCGCGGATTTCGGTTCGCGCGTTGCTCGGCGGCCTGCCCGCGTATTGAGTCCACAGCGAGACGAGCGACTTGGTGATTTCCGCCGGCAACCCGTTGGGCAGCTGCGCTGTCGCTGACATGGCGTCGGTCACGGCCCCACTCCTCTTCTGCGCGCCACGCACGCTCGCGCCGGACCTGGCGCTCATCGGCTGGTAGGCGGGGGCGGCGCTCGCGGGTTTCGTTGCCCGACGCCCTCGGTGGAGGCGGACGATCTCCTGCAAGACCCGCGAGCGGTTGGCGAAGTTCCGCTGAGCGTCCTCGCCCGAATTGGCTTGCGCGGCGCCCACAGACTCTGCAGCGCCGGCCGGACCGGTCCCGCCAGAGGACCGATCACGGACGACGCGCGAAGTCATCATCGGCCTGTCTCCGTTCGGGGTGATCCCTCCGCGATCCGCGATGCGTCGGGGATCGGCGATGCGGGTGGGATCGGCGGTGCGGCCGGCATCGGTGGCGGCGGCGGAATCACCGAACGCGCGGGCGGTATCGGGGATGGAGCAGTGGTGGCGGTTGCGGCCATGTTGGCCTCCTTGCGTAGTTGTGGAACACAATGTATCATAAATTCATGAATTTAACTTCTAGAAATAACCAGCAAAGGTCTACGGGGGCGACCGGCTGGGACTTTTTGACCAACCACGCCCACGTCCTTGCGTGCGTGGCTGATGACCCGGGCATCCGCCTGCGCGACATCGCCGCCTCGGTCGGGATCACCGAGCGCGCCGCCCACAAGATCCTCTCCGACCTCGTCGAAGAGGGCTACGTGCTGCGCGAGCGAGAGGGCCGACGAAATCGTTACCAGGTCGTCCCGGAGCTTCCCCTCCGTCATCCCCTGGTCCAGGGGCGCGAGGTGGGGGACTTGCTCGAAGTGCTGCTCAGCTCGACGCGGCCAGCCACGGTGCGCCCGGGGTGATGCCCGGCGCCGTCGCAGTGGGCAGACTGCTCCCGACTCGGGCGTTCTCGCCGTCACGTCACGGAATGCAGATACGCGATGGCCGCGAGCGTCCCGGCCTCGGTCAGAGCGGTCTGCGAAGCCGGTGCGCCCGGGCGCTAGTGCGATCGTGCGGACCAGCGCACCCCTGGTCGGTCGGCCGCGGGGCCGCGTTGCGGCGGGCTCATTCCCGAGCGCTCGCGCATCGGCGCCGAGCTGTCGCCTCCCTGCTGTCGTCACTATCGAGACTCGCTAGTGCCGAAAGTGTGATACGGTGATACTTACGAAACCAGTGAGTTCTGAAAGTCCGGGATGACAGTCAACACAACGGCTGCACAGCGTCTGATCGGCAGGCCACGTGACGAGCGCGCCGATCGGGCGATCCTCGCCGCAACGCTTGAGCTGATGGCCGAGAAGGGCGCTCACGACCTCCGCATGGAGGACGTGGCCGACCGCGCCGGCGTCGGCAAGGCCACCATCTACCGTCGTCACCGGTCGAAGGACGAGCTGATCACGGCCGCTGTCGCGGCGCTGGTCAGTGAGATCACCGTCCCGGACACGGGCTCGACCCGGCACGACCTCCTCGCCCTCATGCGGAATGCAATAGAGGTCTATCGCGGGTCCGTGCACGCCGCCGTCATGCCCAGCTTGGTAGAGGCCATGAGCAGGGACGCCGAACTAGCTCGCCTTGTGCGCGAGGAGTTCCTCGCACGACGGCGCGCGGCGCTGCGCGCGGTGCTCGAACGCGGGATGGACCGCGGCGACCTGCGCGCCGACCTGGACCGTGAGCTCGCGCTCGACGTTCTCGGCGGGCCGCTCTTCTATCGGTTGCTGATCACCGGCGGTCCGATCAACGAACAGCTTGCCGAGGGCGTCGTTGAGCTGATCCTTCGCGGTTTCGCACCGCCCGCAGCCACGAAGTCGTCCAATCGGAGGAAGGAAACGAGATGAAGATCCACGCGATCCAGACCGGCACCGTCGCAATCACGACCAACTGGCGAGAGGGCGTGGGCCACGGCCGCCGCCGCCTCGTTAACACGGTCCTCGACCGGGAGTGGACGGAGCCGCTTCCGATCTACGCCTTCGCGATCGAGCACCCCGAGGGCGTGATCGTCGTCGACACCGGCGAGACGAGCCGGGTCTCCGAGCCCGGCTACTTCCCGCGCTGGCAGCCGTTCTTCCGCTTCGCGGTTCGCGAGCGCGTCGAGCCCGAGCAGGAGATCGGCCCGCAGCTCGAGCGACTCGGCATCCCACCGTCCGATGTCCGCCTCGTCGTGATGACCCATCTCCACACAGACCACGCTGGCGGGCTGCACCATTTCCCAACTAACGAGATTCTCGTCTCGCGGGCGGAGCTCGAGTACGCGGCCGGGTTGCGGGGGCGTATCCGGGGCTACCCGAACAAGCGCTGGCCCGCGTGGTTTGACCCGAACCTCGTTGACCTGCCAGCAGCTCCGTTCGGCCCCTTCCCCGCGAGCATGGCGCTAACGGATGGCGGCGACGTCACCCTCGTGCCGGTCCCCGGCCATAGCCCCGGCCAGCTCGCCGTGGTCGTGGAAGACGGTGATCACGCGGTCTTTCTCGCCGCCGACAGCTCCTACACCCAGGACGCGCTGCTGCGCGGAGTTGTGGACGGTGTCGGCCCCGACGAGACCGCCGAGCACCTGACCCACGAGCGCATCCGCGCCTACGCGGCGGAGACGCCCACCGTCTACCTGCCGGCGCATGATCCCGAGACTGCGGCTCGCCTGGCAGAGGGCCGGACGATCGCTCCACCGCGCGAGGCGGTGATGGCGTGATCAGCCTCAAGACCAGGGTACGCATCGGGCGCCCGATCGAGCACGTCTTCGCCTTCGTCTCCGACCCAATCCAGCTCCCGCAATGGAACTCGGCGGTGCAGGCCGTGCGGGGTACCTCCGGAGAGACGGACGAGCCCGGCTCGACCTACTCGATGGAGCGCGAGCTGCCGACCGGCAGAGTCGAGAACCAGCTTGAGGTGTTCGCCCGCGAGCGCCCCAGCGAGTTCGGCATCCGCACAACCTCAGGGCCGACGCCGTTCATCTACCGCTACCTATTCGCCGCCGACGGCCCTGACACGGTCGTCCACCTCGAGGCCAAAGTCGAGTTGCCGGGTGTCGCTGCGATGCTCGGACCGCTTGCGGCGCGTGGGGTCAAGCAAGGGGTCGATGCAAACTTCGCCGCTCTCAAGCGCACCCTTGAAGACAGTGCTGCAGACGCATAATCCGCATCCGCGATAACGAAAGGCAGTTGGCCCCCGCTTTTCGCGACATGCGAGCGCGTCACCAACTGGCTCGCACGCTTCCGCCTAGGACGACGCGCGAGCGTATTCGCGAGATCCCGCGAGCGACCGCTCGAGAGACTCGAAAGTCGTCCTTTGCGCTAGCGAGAGCGGTGGCCGCGTAGACGCCCCCTATCGTGGGAACGCGACACGGTGTTGGGGTTCCATGTTCATCCGCCCTGAGGCCGCCCCATCGCGCAGACCGCGGGGACCGGGCGCAGGTCCTCGACCAGCACCCTGTCGACGGAGAATCCGCCCTCGCGTAGCCGGTCGGCCAGCTCGTTCCCGAGGTCCCGGGCTCGCT
>JBKPIV010000021.1:0-23567 GCA_046730395.1 Actinomycetota bacterium
AGGCGGCCGTCGGCGCGCCCGGGCTCGATCGCGCGTTCCCAGCCGCCGCGCGCCGCGACGCCGGCGCTAGCCATCGGCGCCCACCGAGAAGCCGCCAACGCCGCCGGCCTCCGTCTCGGGACGGGAGGCACCGTCTGAGGCGCGCCCGCCGCGGATGGCGGCCGCCGTCCGCAGGGCGTCCAGGGCGCTTCGATCGTGGAGCCGCACGAACTCCGCACCCGACGCGACCGCGAGCGCCGTCGCCGCGGCCGTGGCCCATTCGCGGTCGCGAGCGGGGGCCCTCCCCTCCCAGGAGCCGGCAAGCACGGCGCCGAGGAAGTCCTTGCGCGAGAGCGCCACGAACAGGGGCCGTCCGAGCGAGTGGAGCTCGTCGAGCCTTCGCAGGATCTCCAGATCGTCCTCGACCGAGAGATCGAAGTCGAGCCCGGGGTCGATCGCGATCTGCTCCTCCGCGATTCCCCGGTCGACCGCGGCCCCGAGTCGCTCTTCGAACCACCGGAGCAGATGGGCGATCGGGTCGTCGTGGCCCCGCGGCTCGCGCTCCATCCTCGGCGGGCCCTCGATGTGCATGAGGACGTAACCGCAACCGCGCCTACCCACCAGATCGAGCAGCTCCGGGTGGGCGCCGCCCGAGACGTCGTTGATCGCCGCCGCCCCGGCGTCGAGCGCCGCGGCGGCCACCGGGGGCTGGAATGTCTCCGCGCTCACCGGAACGCCCGCGTCGGCCGCCAGGGCCCTGACCACGGGAACGAGCCGCCCCGCCTCATCCTCGGCTGCGATCGGTGGGCCGCTTCGCGCGGCAACGGCGCCCACGTCCAAGAGGTCGAAGCCCTCCGCGGCGAGGGCGAGCCCATCCTCGATCGCGCGGCCCGGCGTGCCGCTGCGCGCCCCCTCGAAGAACGAGTCGTCGGTGACGTTCACGATCCCCACCGCCAGCGGTGAGGCGAGATCGAGGACCCGGTCTGCAAGGCGCCAGCTGGGCATGCCCACCTAACTTAGTCCTCCCCCGCCGCGAGCTCAGCCGCGGAGCGCTTGGCGCTCGGCGCCTCGCCCCCGGACCGAGCGGCGGCGGTAGCGTGCTGAATCGGTGGCCCTGCGCTGCGCCTACACCGACCTCGACGGCACCCTCCTGGGCCGGCACGGCTCGCTGTTTCGGGACGCGGAGGGAGACTTCTCGCTGCGGCAGGCGCGCGCGCTCGAGGCCTGCCACCGGGCGGGCACGGAGCTAGTGATCATGTCGGGCCGCCGCGAGGCGCAGGTGATGGCGGATGCCCGGCTGCTCGGGCAGTCCTCGTACATCTACGAGGCGGGCTGCGGGGTGATGATCGACGGCGAACGCACGCTGCTCACCGGCGACTGGGTCCCCGACGACGACGGGACCCCGGCGGAGAAGATGCTGGCCGCCGGCATCCCCGATCTCCTGTTTGAGCGGTTCCCGGGGCGGCTGGAATGGCATCACCCCTGGCATCACGATCGGCGCCTCTCACACCTCTTCCGGGGGCTCGTCGACGTCGCCGAGGCGAACGCGATGCTGGCCGCGAACGGGCACGCCGACCTTCGCTTCCTCGACAACGGCGCGATCGTCCGCGGCATGGAGGGCATCGACGGCCCCGCCCACGCCTACCACCTGGTGCCGGGCGGGGCGAGCAAGGCGAAGGCCGCCGCCTACCACATGCGCGCCCGCGGCTACGTGCCCGAGGAGTGCATCGGGATCGGCGACTCGCTCGAGGACCTCGACGCCGCGGACTCCGTGGGCCGGTTCTTCATCGTCGCCAACGGACCGGAGCGTGATCCGGGGCTCCGCGACGCGATCGGCGGGCGCCCGAACGTCACCGTCACCGAGGGCAGGAACGGCGAGGGGGTCTACGAGGCGATCGTCTCGACCTTGGCCGAGCGGCGCTCGTGACCCAACCCCGCGGCCCCGTCGGGGCCGATTTGAAGCCGGGCTCGCAACGAGAATGGACTAGGACGTCGAGGTTCCGATGGTGGGTTCCTTTTTACTCGGATAGCGAGTCAAATGGAACCCAGCGCGGTCGCATCGGCTGCGACAGATGTTCGGGTCAGCTCCTCGAGAAGCTGGATCACGTGCACGTAGGGGCGGCCGGTGGCGCGCTCCATCGCGATCTCGCAGGTGCGGTTGCTGGACACGCAGGCGGCGAAGTCGCCGGCCCTGACCTCGGCGGCCTCCTCCACGGTGGCGGCCGCGGTCAGCTCCGGGTGCAGGAAGCCGCGGTCGCCGGCGAAGCCGCAGCAGGCGGCCGACGGCGGCACCTGGGCCTCGTCGGCCAGCTTCGCAGCGAGGGCGCGCAGGCGGCGGTCGAGCCCCAGGTGGCGCCCGGAGCAGGTTGGGTGGACGGCCACGGAGCCGAGCTTTCTCGTCACCTCGAGCCGCGGGACCAGGCGATCGAGCCCCCAAATCACCGAGTCGATCACCTCGAGCCCGGCGTGGCGCTCGCGGCCGACCTCGCCCACCGCGAGCGGCACGTCGTTGACGACCCCGTTGGTGCATGAGGTGGCGTCGACGACGAGAGGAAGGTCCCCCTCCTCGCTCCAGCGCCACATCGCGTCGGTCAGCTTGCCGGCCATCCACTCGTGTCCGCGGCGGTAGCCCTTCGAGCTCCAGGGCGTGGCGCAGCAGTGACCCGCGACGTCGGGCGGAATCCACACCGGCAGGTCCGCCCGCGCGGAGGCCGCGACCAGCGCCTCCGGCAGGGTCAGGCCGCCGCCGTTGGCGCGCGAGGCGCCGAAGATCCGGTTGATGCACGCGGGGAAGTAGACCGCCGCGGCGCCGTCGCGCGAGGTCGGCGGCAGGCGCCCGGGCGCCGCGCGCGGCATCGCGTCACCCCACTCGGGAACGAGCTCGCCCGTCACGAGGCGCCGGGGCGCCCTCGAGAGCGCGCGGAGGGGCGCCTCGCCCGCGACCCGGGCAGCGGCGTTTCCGACCTGAAGGGCGGCGCGCGCGGCCCGCTCGATGGCACCCCAGCGCCTGGCCGCCCGCAGCCCGGCGCGCTCGGCGCGTTCCGTGCGCTCGAGGTCGCGGAACCCCTTGACCAGCTTCCCCGTGTCGATCCCCACCGGGCAGGAGTGCATGCAGCTGCCGTCCGCGGCGCAGGTCTGGATCGCGTCGTACTCTTACTGGTCGAGGAGGGCGCCCTGGAGCGGCGAGCCGGCGGGCTGGCGGGCCATCTCCCGCCGCACGACGATCCGCTGTCGCGGCGTGGTGGTCAGCAGGCGGCTCGGGCACACCGGCTCGCAGAAGCCGCATTCCACGCAGGTGTCCGCGACCTCCTCGATCGGCGGCGTTGACTTCAGGTTCCGCAGGTGGACCCCGGGGTCCCGGTTCAAGACCACCCCCGGCGCCAGCACGCCGTCCGGGTCGGCGAGCCGCTTGACCCGCCACATGAGCTCGGTCGCCACGGGGCCCCACTCCCTCTCGACGTAGGGAGCCATGTTGATCCCCGTGCCGTGCTCGGCCTTCAGCGAGCCGTCGTACTTGTCGACGATGAGCTCGACGAGCTCGTTCATGAACGCCTCGTAGCGCTCGCGCTCGGGCTGCTCGTCGAACTTCGGGGTGAGCATGAAGTGGAGGTTTCCCGCCGAGGCGTGGCCGGCCACGCCGGTAAGGAAGCCGTGGCTTCCGAGCAGGGACTGCACGTCCAGGGCCGATTCGGCGATCCGCCCGGGCGGCACGCAGACGTCCTCGACGATCAGCGCCGTGCCCTGCGGGCGAAGCCGCCCCACGATGCCGTGGAGGCCCTCGCGGGTCCGCCAGTACACCTCGGTCAGCTCCTCGTCGCGGGTGAACTCGGGCCCGCGGAGGAGCTCGCGGCCGGCGAGCACCTCGGCGGCCTTGGCCTCCATGCCGTCCAGCTCTCCCTCGTCGTCGGAGCGAAACTCGATCAAGAGGGCGGCGGACTCCGGTGGCAGCTCCTGCCAGTAGGCGGGCGTGCCGGGGATCGAGTGGCTTGCGGCCATCAGCGCCGGGGCCACCATGAGCTCGACCGCGCTCGCCCCGGCGCCGACCAGGCCCGGCACCGGATCGGTCGCCTCGCGGATCCCCGCGAAGTGGAGCCAGGCCGTGGTCGTGCGAGGGCGGAGCGGCACCGTCTCGAACACCACCTCGGCGACGAACGCCAGCGTTCCCTCGGAGCCCACGACGAGGCGGCGAAAGATCTCCAGTGGGGTCCCTGCATCGAGGAACGCGCAGAGGCGGTATCCGGTCGTGTTCTTGATCTCGAACTTCCGACGAATGCGCTCGGCGAGCTTCGCCTCGCCCCTGATCTCGTCGCCGATCTCGGCGAGGCCCGCGGCGAGCTTGGGCTCATCCCGCGCGAAGCGGTCCTCCGCCCCGGGCTCCGCGGTGTCGATCGTGGTCCCCGAGGTCAGAACAAGCGTCATCGAGCGGACGGTCGAATACGAATCCTGGACGACGCCGCAGCGCATGCCGCCCGAGTTGTTCGCGATCACCCCGCCGACCGTCGCGAAGTCCGTGCTCGCCGGGTCGGGCCCGAGCCGCCGGCCGTAGGGCGCCAGGACGCGGTTGGCGTGGCCGAGCACGGTGCCCGGGCGCACCCGGGCGAGGGCTCCCTCCCGCTCGACCGCGATCCCGGCGAAGTGACGGCGCACGTCGACGAGGATCCCGTCGGTCTGCCCCTGGCCGTTGAGGCTGGTGCCGCCGCCCGAAACACGACCGGCACCTCGCGATCGCGCCCGTAGGCGATCACCTTGGCGACGTCCGCCGCGTCGCGGGCAATCACCACCGCCCGGGGGAACAGGCGATAGGGGCTCGCGTCCGAGGCGTACTTGACGAGGTCGATTGCCCGCGAGAGCACCCGGTCGCCGCCCAGTAGCCGCTCGAGGTCTCCCCGGTGCGGCTCCGGCGTCCCCGTCGCCATCCATTCCGGGGCGCGGTCGGCGGCCGGCTCGCTCGGCCGCGGTGCGATCCGCCGAACGTCTGGCTGGAGCAGCGCCACGGAGCTCCTCAGAAGAGCGCCATGCCGGGCGTCACGCCGACCTCGATCAGCTCGGGCTCCGGGGAGGCGATCGCCGAGGGGAGCTCGGCGCGAAGCTCGTCGAGGCCGCCGACGCGGCGCGCCCTGAGCCCGTAGCCGGAGGCGATCTCCGCCGTGTCGAGCGCGGGCAGATCGAGTCCGGGCGCCCCCGACACCTCCTCGGCCTGGGCGAACCACTTGAGGATCGCGTACTCCTCGTTTCGCAGCACGAGCACGGTGATCGGGACCTCGTACGCGACCGCCGACCAGAAGGCGGTCACCGCGTACTGCACCGAGCCCTCTCCGATCACGCAGACGACCGGACGGCTTCGCTCCGCCAGCTGCACGCCGACCGCCGCGGCGAGTCCGAAGCCCAGGCCCCCGCCGGCGCTGAAGTAGTAGCTGTCAGGGCGCGAGAGGCGAAGCTGGTTGCGCAGCGCCATCGTGCTGGACGGCGACTCGAGCACGATGATCCCGTCGTCGGGCAGGGCCTGGCCGAGGGCGGCATGGACGGTGGAGGGGCTAAGCGGATCGGACTCGGGAGGAGCCTCCGGCGGGCCGAGCGGCTCTAGAGGCTCGCGGTCGGACTCCGGAACGGCCTCGACGAGCGCCTCGAGCGCCAGCCTCACGTCGGCGACGATTGCGTCGCCCATCGGCGCGCGGGCGGCCTCGTCCGGATCGCTCGTGATCGCCACCAGCGACGTTCCGTCCGGAAGCAGCGGGCCTGGGATGTAGGGGTAGTACGGGAACACTGAGCTGCCGGCGACGAGCACCAGGTCGTGTCCCTCCAGCATCTGCGCCAGTGGGCCGATCGCCGGAGGGAGCGTGCCGCGAAAGTTCGGATGGCCCTCGGGAAACCCGATGCGGCCGCCGCCGGGCGCCGGGGTGGCCCACACCGGAAGCCGCTGACGCTCGGCGAGCGCCACCGCCGCCTCCCATGCGCCGCTCGCGTCCACGTCCGGACCAACCACGAACGCGGGGCGCCCCGCCGCGCCGAGCCGCTCGGCCAGCGACCGAAGTACCTCCGGATCGGCGGCCGCCCGCCCGGTTACCCGGCGCTCAATCGCCCGGCGCGCGTCGCCATCGTCCATCTCGGCCGCCCAGTCGTCCATGGGAACCGAGACGAACACCGGACCGCGCGGCGGTAGCGCCGCCATGTGGGTGGCGCGGCCGAGCGCCAGGGGCACGTCCGCGGCTCGGGGAACCTCGTAGCTCCACTTCACGAACGGATGCGGGACCCGGGCGGCGTCGCGGTTGGTCAGGTTCGCCTGCAGCGTCATCATCGCCCGCACCTGCTGCCCGGCGGTGATCACGAGCGGCGACTTGTTCGCCTGGGCGTTGAAGATCGCGCCCATCGCGTTGCCTAGCCCCGGAGCGGTGTGGAGGTTGACGAGCGTCGGGCGACCGGACGCCTGCGCGTAGCCGTCGGCCATCCCCACGACCACCGCCTCCTGAAGCCCGAGCACGTAGCTGAAGTCGTCCGGGAACCCGTGCAGCATCGGCAGCTCGGTGGAGCCCGGGTTGCCGAACATCGTCGTCATCCCGTGGGCCCGGAACAGCTCGTAGGCCGCGTCGCGAACGCTCGTCACCGCGCCGGGAAACTATCCGAGCTAGTCGGTCCGGGGCGCAGCCGTGCGGCCCCGGACAGCCGCCAGGATCCGATCGGTGAGCCGGGGCGCGATCCCGTTCAGGCCGAGGAGACGCACCACCGGCGGCGCGTAGACGTTCCGCTTGTCGGACTCGATGCCCTTCACGATCTCGGCGACGAGCTCCTCCACGGGACGCTCCGACTCGTTGGCCCGCCAGTCGGGAAGGCGGTCGCGCTGGTGGGCGAGGATCTCGGTCGCGTACTCACCTGGAAAGACCGTAGTCAGCGAGACGCCGGAGCCCGAGAGCTCGTGCCGAAGCGCCTCGGCGAAGCCACGGTCGAAGGCCTTGGTGCCGCCGTAGACCGCACCCCACGGAAACGCGCGCAAGCCGGCCGCGGACGAGAGGACGACGATGTGGCCCCGAGCCTCGTCGAGCATGTGCGGGAGGACCGCCTTGACGGTGTTGAGCACCCCGAGCACGTTCGTGGAGACCATCGCCTCGGCGTCCTCCCACCGCTGGTCGGCGAGCGGCGCGTAGTGCAGCGCCCCCGCGTTGGCGACGAGCAGGTCGATCTTGCCCGCGCGCTTCGCGAACCGGTCGATCGCCCGTTGCACCTGACCCCGCTTCGTCACGTCGGCCGCCAGCGGCAGGTGCGGGCCGGCCGGGCTCTCGGGGAGCTCCGCGGCAAGGGCCTCGAGCGGCTCCCGGCCACGGGCAAGGAGCCCTAGCCGGACGCCGCGCCCCGGCCAGCTCCACGCTCAGCGCGCGGCCGATCCCACGTGACGCGCCGGTGACGAGCGCCGTGTCCCTGGGCTCGATCCGCATCGGCCGCATCCTCTCACGGAACCCCTCGAGTTATTCGGGTGAGGAGCTCTAGCTCCGAAACTGGCTGGTGCCGTTTAGTGGTTCTAGACTCGGAGCCGTGACGGAGGATCACGCGACGGTCGCCGAGGAGGAGTACCTCCAGATCATGTTCTGGCTCCAAGAGGCCCGGCTGCCGATCACGGGCGCGAACATCGCCCGCGCGATGCAGCTCTCGGCGCCGACGGTACACGAGATGATCGGGCGTCTTGAGCGGGATGGCTACGTCGAGCGCAACGCGGACAAATCGCTGACGTTCACCGACAACGGCCGAGCGCACGCCCAGGCGATCGTCCGCCGTCACCGGCTGATCGAGCGCTTCCTCACCGATGTGCTGGGCGTTCCCTGGGACGAGGTCCACGAGGAGGCAGAGCGGCTGGAGCACGCGATGTCGCCGGTTCTCGAGGAGCGCATGGTGGCGGCGATCGGCGACGCCAAGACCTGCCCGCACGGGCACCCGCTCGTGGAGGGAGCGCGCGAACAGGGGGCACTCTTGGCCGACGTCGAACCCGGCGCCACCGTGCACGTGCTGCGCTTCGAGAACGAGGCCGAGGAGCTCCTGCACTACCTCAAGGAGGCCGGTCTCCACCCCGGCCTCGACGGTACGCTCGAGAGCTCGGGCGGCGACGAGGTGGTGGTCGCCTCCGACGACGGGCGCCACGTGGTCTCCCGCAGCGTGGCCGAGACCGTCTCCGTGCGAGCGGAGCCGTCGCCTCCGCCTCGGGCGCCGCTGCCGGAGCAGCTCGAGCTCAGCGCCGACCGTTATGGCAGGTAGCGCACGGTCCAGCGCCGAGGGGCTACGGCGTGTAGCTCAAACCTCGCCGCAGATCTGGCGCAGGCGCCGGTAGAGGGCCTCGTCCTGCGGGCGCATCGCGTACTCGCGGCGGCGCACCGATGCCTCGTGCTCGCGGATCGCGGACGCCAGGGCGGAGAAGCGGCGCTCGGCCAGGTTCCGCTCGCTCACCGGATCGAGCTTTCTCATCCCCTCGACCATCGTGATCGGAGTCATCGCGTGCCCACCTCCTATCTCTCTCGTTGGCTCTCGACGGCGGCGCCGAGCCTAGGGCCGGTCCCTTAGGCGGATGTAATCGGTGAGTAAAGAATTGGTAGAGAAACTCAGGCCGGACTCGCGGCCCGAACCCGCTCGAGCGCGCGGGCGAGGCGTCCGATGCCCTCGTCCATCCGATCTGGGGGGACGCTGGCGAAGGAGAAGCGAAGGTTCGAGCGGCCTCCCTCGAGCATGAAGTCGCAGCCGGCGATGAAGGCCACCCGCTCCTCGAGCGCCGCGGACAGCACCTCCTCGCAGTCGACGTCGCCGGACAGCGTCGCCCACAGGAAGTAGCCGCCACCCGGCAGCACGAACTCGGCCTCCGGGATCCGCTGGCGAAGCGCCTCGACGAGCGTGTCGCGACGCTCTTGCAGGGCCCCGCGGACGAAGGCGATGTTCTCGTCGAGAGCCCCCGAGCGGCAGAGGTCCCAGACGATGGACTCGGCGAGCATGTTGGGCGAGATGTAGATCTCGTTCGCCCGCTTGGCCAGGGCCGAGATCTCGCCCTCGGGGCCGGCCAGGTAGCCGACCCGCACGCCGGGGCTCACGGTCTTCGAGAACGAGGAAGCGTGGATTACCCGGTCGGACCGGTCGAGACCGAGCATGGTCGGCGGCGGCTCCTCCTCGAACGGGAGCTCCCGGTACGGGTCGTCCTCGAAGATCCAGAACCCGTGCTCCGCGGCGAGCGACACCAGGCGCTCGCGCTTCGCCGCGGACAACGTGCATCCAGCCGGGTTGTGGAAGTTCGGGATCACGTGGACGAGCTTCACTGGCGGCCCGGCCTCCAGCTCCCGCTCCAGGGCACCGACGTCGACGCCGTCCGCCTCAAGCGGAACTCCCACCCGCTCCGCCCCGAGCCGCTCGAGGAGCAGCAGCGTGCGGTCATAGGACGGTTGCTCGACGATTACCCGGTCCCCCGGGGCGACCAGGTGCTGGAAGAGGAGCGCCCCTGCCTCCAGGGAGCCGTTCGTGACCATCACCTGCTCGGGCGCGATGCCCTGGCGGTCGGCGATCCACTCGCGGAGCCCGGGGTGACCCACCCCGGTGCCGTAGGAGAGGGCTCGCTTCCAATCGTTGGCGAGGGCCCGCTGTGCCGCCTCCCGCACGGCATCGACCGGAAGGATGTCGACGCTGGGAGCCCCCCGCGCGAAGCTGATCAGCTCATCGGCCATCGGGCGAGTATAGGAACGGACCATGCGGCAGGCGGGCCAAGCCCTAGGCCGCCGCCCCGATGGCCTCGACCGCCAGCTGCGCCGTCTCGGTCGGGGAGCGGCCGACGCGAACGCCGCGGGCCTCGAGCGCCTCCTTCTTCGCCTTGGCGGTGCCGGAGGATCCCGAGATGATGGCCCCGGCGTGGCCCATCTGCTTGCCGGGTGGCGCGGTGAAGCCGGCGATGTAGGCGACGACGGGCTTGGAGACCTGCTCGGCGATGAAGTCTGCCGCGCGCTCCTCGGCGTCGCCGCCGATCTCGCCCACCATCACGATCAGCTCCGTCTCGTCATCGGCCTCGAACAGTTCCAAGACGTCGATGAAGTCCGAGCCGACGATCGGGTCGCCACCGATGCCGACGATCGACGAGTTACCCACCCCGGCCTGTTTCAGCTCGTTCCCGATCTGATAGGTCAACGTGCCCGACTTCGAGACGACGCCGATCGCCCCTGGATCGAAGAACTGCGCCGGGATGATCCCCACGTTCGACTTGCCCGGGGAGAGGACGCCGGGGCAGTTGGGCCCGATCAGGCGCACGCCTGCCTCCTTCGCCTTCCAGTAGACGCGCAGCATGTCGAACACGGGGATCCCCTCGGTGATCGCGATCACCGTGCCCACGCCCGCGTCGATCGCCTCCTCCATCGAGGCGGCGGCGAATCGCGCCGGCACGAAGATCATCGACGTGTTCGCGCCCCGCTCCGCGACCGCCTCGGCGATCGCGTCGTAGACTGGGATCCCCTCGACGTCCTGGCCCCCCTTTCCCGGGGTGACGCCGGCCACGACATCGGTCCCGTAGGCGCGGTTGCGGAGGCCGTGGAAGCTTCCCTCGCGGCCGGTCAGGCCCGAGATGACGAGCTTCGTATCGCCATCGACGACGATTGCCATCAGGCGCCCGCCATCTCCACCACCCGCTCCGCGGCCCCCAGCATCGTCTTCTCCAAGCGAACCCCGGGCAGCTCCGCCTCGGCGAGCAGGCCCAGCCCCTCCTCGGAGTTGGTCCCATCCAGCCGCACTACCAGCGGCACCTCGATGTCGATCCGGCTCGAGGCCTCGATGATGCCCTTGGCGATCTCGTCGCAGCGGGTGATGCCTCCGAAGATGTTGAAGAGGATCGCGCTCACGTTGCGGTCGGAAGTGATCACCTCGAGCGCGTCCACGATCGCCTCCGCCTTTGACCCGCCGCCGGCGTCGAGGAAGTTGGCGGGCCGGCCGCCCGCCTGGGCGACGACGTCCAGCGTCGCCATGCAGAGCCCTGCCCCGTTGCCGAGGATGCCGACGTTGCCGCCGAGCTTGACGTAGGTCAGCCCCTTCTCCTTCGCCATCCGCTCCTGGGGATCCTCGGCGGAGAGGTCACGGAGCTCGGCCAGCTCCTCGTGCCTGAAGAGGGCGTTGTTGTCGATCGTCACCTTGGCGTCGAGCGCCACGACCTCCCGGTCCGCGGTGACGATCAGCGGGTTGATCTCGATCAACGTCGCATCCTCGGCGAGGGCGACCACGTGGAGCTTGACCATGAGCTCCGCGACCTGGTCGGTGACGTCGTCGTCGATGCGCGCATCGATCGCGATCTGGCGCGCGACGTCGGCGGTGAACTCCTCGCCCGGCTCGATGTGCCGCCTGACCAACGCAGAGGGGTCCGTCTCCGCCATCTCCTCGACGTCCATTCCGCCCATCCGGGACAGCATCGCGAGCAGCTTCTGCTCGGAACGGTCGAGGATGATCGACGCGTAGTGCTCGGCGTCGATCCTCGAGGCGCGCTCGACCCACACCTCGTGGACCCTGAGGCCCCGGATGTCCATGCCGACGATCGCCTCGGCGTGCTTTCGGGCCTCGTCGCGGTCGTTGGCGATCTTGATCCCGCCCGCCTTGCCCCGCTTGCCGATGCGCACCTGCGCCTTGATCACGCAGGGATAGCCCACTTCGTCGGCCGCCTCCAGCGCCGCGGCCACCGTGTCGGCCGGTCGTCCCTCGGGCACCGGCAGGCCGTGCTTGGCGAACAGCTGCTTGCCCTGATATTCGAGCAGGTCCACTAGATGCGGAAGCTCATCGCCGCGTGCGCTCGGGGGCGCCTGTGGCCGAGCAGATCGAGGATCTCGCGCGCTTCGCGCGCTCGCGCGCGCCTAACGGCACTCGGCGCGACGCGTGCCAAAGGCACGCGAGCGCCCGAGGACGAAGAGATGCGAGCGCCACGGGTGGCATCCGAGTGTGCGCGGTGGTGGGCTTCCGCATCTAGCGCGCCGCACCCTATCCCAAGCCCGCCGCGCGCTCATTCGATGCCCTGGCCAATCGTCGGAGGTCGAGCCGGGGCCGGGGCGAAATGTGCGGCTTGGCATAATCCCGCGCCGCAACCGCGAGGCTCCGAGGGACGGATCGTGGCGGACCGCGCGGGCAGTGACGCTCATGCCCCTGCCGAAGCTCAAGGACATCACCTGGGTCACGTCCGATTGCTACGGGACCCTCATCGACTGGGAGAAGGGCATCCTCGACGCCTTCAGGGCCGAGGCCCAGCGCGACGGATTCAGTTTCGAGGAAGGGCCGCTCATGGACCGCTTCTTCGAGATCCAGGCGGAGATCATCCGCGGCTCCTACGAGCTCTACGCTGAGGTCCTGAGACGGGCCACGGTGCGAACGGCGAAGGAGATCGGTTGGGAGATCGAGCCCTCCCGGGCGCAGTTTCTGCCCGATAGCGTCGGCCGGTGGCTGCCGTTTCGCGAGGCGAACCCGGCCATGGACCGCCTCAGCAAGCGCTACGACGTGGGCATCGTCTCCAACATCGACGACAAGCTGCTCGGCGTCTCGCGCCGCCATCTGCGCACGGAGCTTGATCTGGTGGTGACCGCCCAGCAGGTCCGAAGCTACAAACCGGATCCGGCGCACTTCAAGGAGTGCGCCCGGCGGATTGGCGGCAAGAAGGGCTGGGTGCACATCGCCAGCGGGTATGAGACGGACGTGGCGCCGCTCCTGAAGATGAACGTGCCCGTCATCTGGGTCAATCGGAAGGGCGAGAAGCTGGACGGGCGAAAGCCCCCCACGGCGACGGTCAAGAACTTCCGGGACGCGGCGAAGAGGCTTGGCGCCGGCTGACCCCGGCCCGCGCGACCCCGCCGACGAGGCGATGGTGGCGCGGGCGCACGAGCGCTTCCGCGCCGAGCGCCGAAGGGCCTCCCGGAGGCGCCGGCAGCGGGACCGCGGCGCGTTCCCCAACCTGGTCGTGATCGGCGGCCTCAAGTGCGGGACCACGAGCCTCCATCACTACCTGAGCCTCCATCCCGAGGTCTCGATGTCGCGACCGAAGGAGTTGAACTTCTTCGTCGCCGAGCTGAACTGGCCGCTCGGAGCGGACTGGTACGCGAGCCATTTCGATCGTGGGGCGCCGGTTCGAGGGGAGAGCTCGCCCCACTACACCAACCGGCCGCGCTTCGACGGCGTGGCGGAGCGCATCCGTTCCGTGCTCGGCTCGCCGAGGCTGATCTACGTCGTCCGCGATCCGATCGACCGGATGCTGTCCCAATTCCTCCACAACGTGGGCGGCGGGTACGAGGCTCGCACGCTCGCCGAGGCGTTCGCCGACCCCGAGAGCTCCTACGTCGCCCGCAGCCGCTACTGGTTTCAGCTCGAGCCCTACCTCGAGGCGTTCGGGCGCGGCGCGGTCGAGATCGTCGGCCGGGAGGAGCTGAAGCGGCACCGCGGCGAGACGATGCGCCGCGCCTTCGCCTTCCTCGGCGTCGATCCCAGCTTCACGTCCGACCAGTTCGAGCGCGAGTGGGAAACGGGGACGGCCAAGGGAGGGGGGCGCTTCCGGATCATGGACCGCGCTGTCCGTCTCCCGGGACTGCGCGCGCTCGACCGCAACTTCGATCGGCTGCCCGAGTCGATGCGCTGGCTGGTCGAGCGACTGGTACACGATCCAGGCGCGGGGGAGGTGCCGAAGCCGCAGGTCTCGCCCGAGCTTCGCCGACACCTCCTCGGCCTCTTTCGGGAGGACGTCGCCCGCCTCGAGGAATACGCGGGCCGGAGCTTCGGCTGGGTCGACGAGTGAGCGATTCAGAGCCCTGCTGCGATACTCGCGGTCGATGAGGATCGCCGTGGCGGCAGACGAGTGCGTCGGGATCGCCGCGGCCCTGCTGGAGGAGCTCCGCCGCCGCGGCCACGAGCCGATCGAGCACGGGGCGCTGAGCGAGGCCGAACGCGACGACTGGGCGTGGGCGAGCGAGGCGGCGGCACGGGATGTCGCCGAGGGCCGCGCCGAGCAGGCGGTGGTCTGCTGCTGGACTGGCACTGGCGCGTCAATCGCCGCGAACAAGGTCCCGGGAATTCGAGCGGCGCTCTGCGGTGACGCGCCCACGGCGTCGGGGGCGCGCAAATGGAACGACGCCAACGTTCTCGCTCTGAGCCTGCGCGCCACCTCGTCCGCCGAGCTCGAGGAGATTCTCGACGCCTGGTTCTCGACCGAGGCGAGCGCGGACTCCGACGACGTCGCGAACGTAGACCACATCGGGGAGATCGAGTCCGGATAGCCTGCGGCCATGCGTCGCCTGCTCCCGGATCCCGGCCCGACGACGGTCGAGGAGCAGGTGGCGACGCTCGACCTCGTCGCTAGCCCGCACGCCGACCGGCCGTATGTCGTCACCAACTTCGCGGTCACGCTCGACGGCAGGGCCACGCTCCACGGCCGTTCCGGCCCGATCGGCAGCGATACCGACACGCGGATGCTCGTCTGCCTGCGAACGCGCGTTGACGCGGTGATGATCGGCGCCGGGACGATGCGCGCGGAGCGCTACGGACGGCCGGTCCCCGACCCGGCGAAGCGCGCCCGGCGCGAGCGACGCGAGTTGGCGCCGGACCCCTTGATGGTGATCGTCAGCGGGCGCCTCGACCTGCCCTGGGATGCCCCGCTCTTCACGGATCCCAAAGCTCGTGTGCTGATCTTCACGGCCGCGGACGTGGATGCGCCGGACACCGAGGCAAGCGTTCGCGTGGTCCGCCACGATGCCGCCGTTGACCTCCGAGAGGCGCTTCGCCACCTCCGGGTGGAGCGCGGCGTGCGGGCCCTCCTCTGCGAGGGCGGCCCGCGCGTCCACGCGCAGCTCATCGACCAAGGGCTCGTCGACGAGCTCTTCGTCACCCACGCGCCGAAGCTCGCCGGCGGTCAGGGGCCCGGCATGGTGGTCGACCTCCCCGAGCTGGAGCGCCCGGTCGAGCTCGCGTGGCTGCTCGCCGAGGACGGCGAGCTCTTTGCCCGCTATCGGGTCCCGCGCGGGTAGCCAGTTATTCCAGTGAGGAGCTTTAGCTCCGAAACAGGCTGGTGCCGTTCTAGAGATTCCGGTGAGGAGCTTTAGCTCCGAAACGGGCTGGTGCCGTTTCAAGAGTCTGATCTTTCCGCGGGGATTCGGCCCTCGGCCTCGACCAGCTCCTCCCCGCGCCGGAGCATGCGAAGCGCGATCAGCGCTCCCCCGAGGACCGCGGACAGGCCCAGGCTGAGCTGGACGCTCAAGACGCCCTCACGCGTCCAGTAGACGTCGCGCAGGTCGAGTAGGAGAGCCGCCTCGTCGAACGTCAGCCCCACGCCAACCCCGAACGGAACCGCGAGGAAGCGCTCGAGCCGCTCGTCGTCGGTGACCAGGGCGAGGGCTCCAGAGCCGAACGCGACGAGGATCCCGGGCACGAAGTGGTGCACGTGACGGCCGCCGAGCCTGATGTTCCCGAACGGCCACCACCCGCCGCGGATGCCGGTCGTCGACAGGCGCATGAGCGCGAAGCCGAAGACGAACCCCGAGAGCAGGTTGAACAACACGGTCTCCGCGCGAGGAGTCGCCTCGTAGCCCTCGACCAGGACGGCAACCGTGTCCTGAGTGGCGCGGCCGGCGGTGCCGATGCTCCACTCGGCCCCCTTCAGCCGCGTCGCCTCCTCGGGCCGGCGGCGGGAGCGGCGGCGCGCCAGGCGGACGCCCTCGCCGACGATGACGGTGCCCGCGGTGGCGAGGGCGAGGCCCGCCAAGCCCATGGTCAGCCGGTCGGCTCGCCGACGAACTGCGCTTCGCACGATCCAGGCACGGAAGCGTCTCATCGGCCGAATCATGTCGCTCGCCGCGGACCCGTGAGCGTCGAGGCGGCTAGAGCCGGACGACGTTCGGCGCCGGGATGCCCCTGGTGACGCCGCGGAAATCGACTACCAGCTGCGCGTCGCGAACGACGTGCTCGTGGTCGACCTCCGGGTGCGCGGTGACGATGCAGACCACGTCCGCCGCGGCCAGCCCCGCGTCGAGGTCCGTGCACTCGAGCGACAGCTCCGGCAGGACGGGCACGTGCGGGTCGTAATAGGAGATCTCCGCCCCCAGCTCCCGCAGGCCCCGGATGATCTTCACGGCCGGCGCCTCGCGCAGGTCGCCGACCCCCGCCTTGTAGGCGACGCCCAGGACCAGCACCAAAGATCCCCGCACCGGCTTCGAGACCCCGTTGAGTGCGCGCTCGATCTTCTCGACGCAGAATTGCGGCTGAGCCTGGTTCAGCTTTCCGGCGAGCTCGATGAACTCGGTGTAGAAGTCGTGCTCTCGGGCCTTGAAGGCGAGATAGAACGGGTCCACTGGGAGGCAGTGCCCGCCCATGCCAGGGCCGGGATCGAAGCGCATGTACCCGAACGGCTTCGTCGCCGCGGCATCGACCACCTCCCAGACATCGATCTCCATCCGGTCACAGAGCTGCGCGAGCTCGTTGACCAATGCGATGTTCACCGACCGGAAGACGTTCTCGAGCAGCTTGCTGAGCTCGGCGACCTCAGGGGAGGACACCTCGATCACCTGATCGCAGATCAGCCGGTAGAGCTCCGCGGCGCGGCGCCGACATTCATCCGTCACGCCTCCGACAACCTTCGGCGTCGTCTGGATCGTGTGGTCCGTGCGCCCCGGGTCGATGCGCTCCGGCGAGTAGGCCAGGTTGAAGTCCCGGCCCGCCGCGAGCCCCGACTCCTCCAGGATCGGCAGCAGGCGCTCGCGCGTGGTTCCCGGATAGGTGGTCGACTCCAGCACCACCAAGCGGCCCTCGTGGAGCACCCGTGAGAGGTGGGTCGCGGAGTCAACCAGATAGCTGAGGTCCGGCTCGCGGTGATTGGCAAGCGGCGTGGGAACGCAGATCACAACTGCCTCGCACGCCGCGAGCGCGCGGTACTCATCGGTGGCGGTGAAGCGCTCCGCGATCCCCCGCAACCGCTCGGACGGGATGTCCTCGACGTCGGACTCGCTACGGCGAAGCCGCTCGACCCGCCGCGGGTCGACGTCGACGCCCACGACCTCGCACCCCGCCTCCGCGAAGGCGACGGCGAGGGGCAGCCCCACGTAGCCGAGCCCGATGATGCCGAGCTTCACCGAGCGCAGTCTAGTGTCGCGTCCAGGCGGCTATCGCCGTGGCGTCGGCCGCAAGCTCGGCGTCGGCAAGCTGCTCGATCACCGCCCGGTTGATCCCGGTGCCGCCCAGGCCCCCGCCCGCCGAGTCGAGACGCGCCACCGGCACGCCCAACTTGGTGGCGACCAGGATCGCCGCGAGCGCCGCATTCGAGGTCGAGCCGAGCACCACCGCATCGGGCTCATCCTCGGTGAGCAGCCGCTCGAAGGTCCGCACGGCGGCCGCGATGTCGGCGATCTCCTCCACCGGCTCGCCGCCCGGGTCCCTCGGCACCCGCTCCACCGACACCCCCTCCGCCCGAAGCGCCGCCGATAGCTCCTCGAGGCGTGCGCCTTCGCCCACGAGCAACACCCTCATCGCCGGAATCCATACAGGAACCAGCGGGCGCGCCGGTGGCGCGGGGTCCCTGGAGACGGATAGATTTCGCTCGGGCGATGGACGGACTGATGATGAATCGCCCGCTCCTCGTCAAGCAGATCGCCGAGCGGGCGGAGACGCTGTTCGGCGAGCGCGAGGTGGTCGCGCGAACGCAGGGAGGGATCGAGCGGTCGACCTATGGCGAGATCGTGGGCCGCTCGCGGCGGCTGGCCGCAGCGCTCGTCGAGCTCGGGGTCCGGCCGGGCGACCGGGTCGCGAGCTTCGCGTGGAACTCGCTTCGACACCTCGAGCTCTATCTCGCCGTGCCTAGCATGGGGGCGATCCTTCACACGCTGAACGTCAGGCTGTTCGAGGACGACCTCCGCTACATCACGGATCACGCCGGCGACCGGGTGATCTTCCTCGACGCCTCGCTCGCCTCGGCGATGCCGCGCTTCGAAGGGGTGAAGCACGAGATCGTCATGCCGGACGGGCCGGGGGCGCGGGAGGGCGCGCTCGATTACGACGAGTTGGTCGCCGCGGGAGATCCGGGGTTCTCATTCGAGGATCTTCCCGAGTCAAGCGCGGCGGCCATGTGCTACACGAGCGGCACCACCGGCCGCCCGAAGGGCGTCCTCTACTCCCACCGGTCGATCGTCCTACACACGCTGGGCGCCGGGCTCGCGGACTCCATGGGCATCTGTCACCACGACTCGGCGATGCCCGTGGTGCCGATGTTCCACGCGATGGCGTGGGGCATTCCCTACCTGGCGACGATGGTCGGAGCGCGGCAGGTGCTGCCCGGGCCGGACGTCACGCCGGCGGGGCTCGCGGAGTTGATCGCCGCTGAGAGGGTCACCTGGAGCGCGGGCGTGCCAACGATCTGGAGCGGCTTCCTCGGCCTCGATCCGCCGCCCGACCTGTCGAGCGTCCGGGAGCTGAAGGCGGGAGGAGCGGCGGTCCCCGAGTCGCTGATCCGGGGCTTCGAGGAGCGGTTCGGGGTTCCGCTGGTCCAGGGCTGGGGGATGACCGAGACGAGCCCGCTCGCTGCGACGTCCCGGCTTCCTGCCGGGGTCGAGCTCTCCGACGAGGAGGCGTACGAGCTGCGCGCGTGCCAGGGCCGCATCCTGCCGCTGATCGACTTTCGCATCAACGCCGAGGCGGGCGGAGAGCTTCAGGTTCGCGGGCCGTGGATCGCGGGCGCCTACTACGAGGACCCCGGAGGCGCGGAGAAGTTCACCGACGACGGCTGGCTGCGCACCGGCGACGTTGCCGAGCTGAGGCCCGGCGGCTACATCAGGCTCGTCGACCGGACCAAGGACCTCGTCAAGTCCGGCGGCGAGTGGATCTCGTCGGTGGACCTCGAGAACGCGATCATGTCCCACCCGGACGTGGTGGAGGCGGCGGTGATCGCGGTTCCCGACGAGTGGTGGGGCGAGCGGCCCTGCGGATGCGTCGTCCGCCGCCCCGGATCGGACCTCGACGCCGGGGCGCTCCGCTCGCACCTCGAGGGCCGTGTCACCAAGTGGTGGATCCCAGAGCGGTTCGAGTTCGTCGACGAGGTCCCCAAGACCTCGGTCGGCAAGTTCGACAAGAAGGCGCTCCGGACGCGGTTCGCCGGCGCCGAGCAGCCGGTCGTCTAGGGGCCTATCCCGATAGGCCCCTAGACGCGAGGGGATCTACCCTAGGCGGGTGCCCGACACGGGGTTCCCAGCCCAGGACGCGCAGACCGACTTCAGCCGCGCGCGACGCCGCCGGGCGCTCTCCCGCCTCGCCCGGCGGCTGCGCCGGGAGCCGGACGACGTCAATGTGATCCTGCCGTTCGACGAGGTGGTCGAGGCGCTCGGCCGCGGCGGAGAGCGTCGCCTCGGCCTGCAGAGCATCACCCTCGATTCGATCGTGGGGACCGTCGACCGCTCGCGCGACTTCGATCGCCGCTTCCGGCCCACCTCGCGCAGGGTGCGACGCCGCTGGCAGGGCATCGCCGAAGCCATCCGGCGAGGTCAGTCGATGCCCCCGATCGAGGTCTACAGGATCGGCGATGTGCACTTCGTACGCGACGGGCACCACCGCGTTTCCGTGGCTCGCGCCCTCGGGCTTGACACGATCGACGCCTACGTCACGGAGGTCGTGACTGCGATCGGCGCCGGGCGGGAGACACGGCTGCGTGACCTCGCTCTGAAGAGTCACGAGCGCCTCTTCTTCGAACGGGTTCCGCTGCGGGCGGAGGAGCGAAGCCGCATCCAGCTCTCCGATGAATGGCGGTACGCCGGGCTTGCCGAGAGCGTCGAGGCGTGGGGGTTTCGGCTGATGCAGGAGCGAGGGGAATTCCTGACGCGCGAGGCGGTCGCCGAAGCCTGGTTTCAGGAGGAGTACGTGCCCGTGGTCGAGGCGTTGCGAGAGCTGGACCTGATCGGGAGGGGCACCGAGACCGAGGCGTACATGCGCGTCACCGGACTGCGCTACCTGCTCCTCCGCACCCACGAATGGAGCGATGAGGTGGTCGACCGCCTGCGGGAGGAGCTTCGGCGCCCGTCGAGCATGGAGGACACAATGGTCCACCGGCTCCGCAAGGAGCTTCGCTAGCGTCCTCCCGCCGGGCGCATCCGGTGGTCCTACCCGGCGGTCATGCTTTGACCACTCGAGGGGTCGAAGAAGTGGAGCTTGCTCGTGTCCAGCCACAGCTCCGCCTCCTCGCCGCGCTTGATCCGGCTGGCCGCATCGACCCGGGCCACCACCTGCCCCGCGCCCGAGCTCGGCACCTCATGCGCACCGGCATCGGCTGCAAGCTCATCCAGCTGGTCGGACCGCAGCTCGCCGCTCTGGACCTGGAAGTACACGTAGTCCTCGGCGCCCAGCGACTCGACCAGCTCGATCCTGGTCCTGAACGTCGTGCCGCGGTCGCGCGTGTCCGCGCCCAAGAGCGAGGCGTCCTCGAAGCTCTCCGGCCGGATCCCGACGATCACGGAGCGCCCGCCGCCGTCGTGGGCCGCGAGACGCTGCCGAGCCTCGTCCGGGATTCGGACCTCGCCCACGGGCAGCTTTACGGTGTCCCCCTCGAGGGTCGCCGGCAGGAAGTTCATCGCCGGGGAGCCGATGAACCCGGCGACGAACAGGTTCACCGGCTCGTCGTACAGCTCCGACGGGGCGCCGACCTGCTGTAGGACGCCGCTCCGCATCACCGCGACCCGGTGGCCCAGGGTCATCGCCTCGGTCTGGTCGTGGGTGACGTAAACGGTCGTCGTCCCCAAACGCGTCTGGATCCGGGCAACCTCGGTGCGCATCTGGACCCGGAGCTTCGCGTCGAGGTTGGAGAGCGGCTCGTCCATCAGGAACGCCTTCGGGTCGCGCACGATCGCCCGGCCCATCGCAACCCGCTGGCGCTGGCCACCGGAGAGGTTGGCCGGGCGGCGGTCGAGGTGCTGGGTGAGGTCCAGGATCCTCGCTGCCTCCTCGACCTTCTTGTCGATCTCCTCCTGTGGCACCTTCGCCAGCATCAGGGGGAACGCCATGTTCTCGCGCACCGTCATGTGGGGGTAGAGAGCGTAGTTCTGGAACACCATCGCGACGTCGCGGTCCTTCGGCGCCAGCTCGTTGACGACCTGGTCACCGATCTTCAGCGTGCCCTCGGTGATGTCCTCGAGGCCGGCGATCATCCGCAGCGCGGTCGACTTGCCGCAGCCGGAAGGGCCGACGAGGATCATGATCTCGCCGTCGTTGACGTCGAGGTTCATGTCCTTGACGGCCTCAAAGCCGTCCGGAAACCGCTTGCTCACTCCGTCCAGGACGATCTCGGCCATTGCCTTCCCTCCTTTATCCCTTCACGGCGCCCGCGGTCAGGCCGGCCACGATGCGGCGCTGGAAGAACAGCACAAAGATGATGATAGGCACGGTGACGATGACCGCGGCCGCGGCGATGTTGCCGGTCGGGGCGGTGAACTGCGAGGCACCGGTGAAGAAGGCCAGCGCCGCGGGAACCGTTCGCGAGGCGTTCGAGGACGTCAGCGTGATCGCGAACAGGAAGTCGTTCCAGCAGAAGATGAAGACGAGGATGGCCGCCGTGAACGTCCCGGGCGCCGCGAGGGGGATGATGATCCTGCGGAACGCCTGGAACGGGGTCGCCCCGTCCACCTGAGCCGCCTGCTCGAGATCCCAGGGGATCTCCCGAAAGAAGGCGACCAGGATGTAGATCGCGAGCGGCAGGGAGAAGGTGAGGTACGGGATGATGAGGCCGGGGTAGGTGTTGTAGAGGCCGATCGAGCGCCACATGTCGAACAGCGGGCCGATCGTCGAGATCTGCGGGAACATCGCGATCGCGAGCGCGCCGACCAGGATCAGCGTCTTGCCGGGGAAGTCCAGGCGGGCGATCGCGTAGGCGGCGAAGGCGGCCAGGACGATCGCGATCAGGGTCGAGATCAGCGCGATCGCGATCGAGTTGATCAGCGGGTGCAGGAACGGGCTGTTGATTCCGCCCTCGAACAGGGCCTTGTAGTTGTCGAACGTCCAGTGGGCGGGGATGAAGCGCCCGTCGGTCACTGACTCCGGCGTCTTCAGCGAGAGTGAGATCATCCAGACGAGCGGAACCAGGGCGAAGACCAAGACGAGCAGGATCGCGATGCTCCACGACGCGTACTCCCTGGTGCCGTGACGCATCGTCTAGGCCCCCGGCCTTCCCTCGGCCATGCGGACACCCAGGACCCGCACGAAGGTGAACGCGATGATCAGCACCGAGATGAAGATCAGCACCGACACCGCCGACCCCAGGCCCAGGTTGGTGCGCGAGATGATCTGGTTGTACCCGAGGATCGACACCGACTCGGTGCTCTGAGCCCCCCGGGTCATGATGAAGATGTTGTCGAAGATCCGGAAGGCGTCCAGAGTGCGGAAGAGCAGCGCGACGAGGATCGCCGGCTTCATCAACGGCAGGGTGATGCGGAAGAAGCGCTGCACGGCGTTCGCCCCGTCCACCTTCGCCGCCTCATAGAGCCCGTCGTCGATCGTCGTCAGGCCAGCGAGCAGGAGCAGCGCCATGAACGGCGTCGTCTTCCAGACCTCGGCCATGATGATCACCGCCAGCGAGCTCACGTGGCCGCCGAACCAGGCCTTGTCGATGTTCAGGGCCGGATTCACGAAGCCGGTGTCCGGTGAGAAGGCGAACAGCCACGCGAACGCCGCGGCGACCGTGACGATGCCGTAGGGGATCAGGACCGCCGTACGGACGATCCCGCGCCCGAAGATCGCGCGGTACATCACCAGCGCGATGAGCATCCCCAGCGTCAGCTCGATCGCTACCGAGACCACCGCGATGATGACCGTGTTGAGGAAGTCCTGCCACCAAAGCGACGATGTGAGGACGGTCTTGTAGTTCGTTAGGCCGGCCCAGCTCGTCTGGTCCGGGAACCGCAGGTCGAGGTTCTGGAGGGAGAGGGCGATCGCGTAGAAGATCGGGTATGCGGTCACGAGCAGCATCGCGATCACCGCCGGAGCGCAGAGCAGCCAGCCGAGGCGGCGCTCCTCGCGTGCGCGCTCGGTGATCGCCGGGCGCCGGCGCCCGAGGCGGAGGCGTCCGGCCTCGACGCTCACGGTGCCCTCCGTTCGCGCACGGCCCTGAACAAGGCTCCTTGCTCGAGCCTGGCGCTCACAGGAGCCCCTGCCTCTTCACCGCATCCTCCAGGTTGGACTTCAGGGTGTCGTAGGAGGGGGTGGGGTCGTTGGGGTCGATCTTGTCCGGCGGCTGGATCGCGTCCTGGATCGCCAGGGACACGTCCTGGTAGACCGGCGTCTGGGGACGAGGCCCCGCCGTGCTGATCGACCTCTTGACAAGCTGGGCGAACCCGGGGAACTTCTTCTTCACCACCTTGTTCGAGTACAGGCTCGCGCGGCTTGGCGGGAGACCGTCGAGATCGGTGGCGGTCAGCTGGCTCTTCGAACCGCTGATGCAGGCTGCAGCTTGGAAGGCCTGCGCGGCGTGCTTCGAGTAGGCGCCCACGCCGATGTTGAATCCTCCGAGGGGCGGCTTGCTCGGGCGGCTCGCCACGACCCTGGGGTACTTCGCGAAGCCCATGTTCTTGGCGACGTCGGGCGCGTTTGCCTGAGCGCTCGAGAGCGCGAAGGTG
>JBKPIV010000022.1:0-7577 GCA_046730395.1 Actinomycetota bacterium
CAGTTTCCTGATGCGCCGGACCGAGGTGCTCTGCTCACGATGCGACGCGCATCTGGGCCACGTCTTCGACGACGGCCCGGCCGACACCACCGGCCAGCGCTACTGCATCAACGGCTGCGCCCTCGAGTTCAAGCCCGAGGAGTAACCCTCGATCAGACCTTGCCGCCGGCGCCTAGGTAGCTGAAGCGCACGGCGAGGGCGACGGCCTCCGTCCGCGTGTCCACCTCCATCCGGGCGATTGCGTTCCGGACGTGGGTGTGGACCGTGGCGGGGCTGAGCGAGAGGCGGTCGGCGATCTGCTTGACCCTCAGGCCCTCCGCGAGCAGCTCGAGGATCTCGCGCTCGCGGGGGGTCAGCTCGAGCAGCTTCTCGACCTCGCCCGCGCCCTGGCCGAGCTCGGTGCCGACGAACGTCCCTCCGCCGGCCACCACCTCGATGGCGCGGGCGATGTCCTCGCTCGGCGCCGACTTGAGCACGTAGCCGGAGGCGCCGGCCCGGAGGGCCAGCGTCAGCAGATCGGGTTGGGCGTGGGCGGTGAAAATGATCACCCGCGTCTCCGGCCGGACCTTGAGGATGTCCTTGGTGGCGTCGATGCCGTCCTTTCCGGGCAGCTCGACGTCGACGATGCATACGTCCGGCTCCAGCTCCTTGACGACGTCCACCACCTCCTCGCCGGTCTCGGCCTCGCCGACGATCTCGACGCCTTCGACGGCGGCCATCCTGGCCTTGATCGCCTCGCGGACGATCTCATGGTCATCGCAGAGCACTACTCGCTTGGGCGTGGACGGGCTCATCTATGTGGGAATCCTTTCTGGAGCGCCAAATTCCTGCAAAGCGGCCGGAAGATCCACGCCCCCGTCCTCCCTCTGGCCGTTTTCGAGCAGAGCGATGAGCGCTCTGCCCACGGCGACTGCGGTTCCGTTCAGCGTATGCACGGGTTCCGGGGATTCTCCTTGCGCGGCACGGTACCGGCTGGACAGGCGTCTTGCCTGGTAATCAGTCGTGTCGGAGGCGCTGGTCAGCTCCCGGAACCGTTTCTGGCTCGGGATCCACGCCTCGCAGTCGAACTTGCGGGCCGCCGGAGCCCCGAGGTCGCCGACCGCGATGTCCACCACCCGGTACGGGATCTCGAGCGAGGAGAGGATGCCCTCCTGGATGGCCAGGATGCGCTCGTGCTCCTCGTGGGACGACCCCGGCTCGACGAAGCTGAACATCTCGACCTTGTCGAATTGGTGGACGCGGAAGATGCCCCGGGTGTCGCGACCCGCGGCGCCCGCCTCTCGACGGAAGCAGGTCGAGAATCCCGCGTAGCGCTTGGGGAGCTCGGAGGCATCCATGATCTGGTCGGCGTGGAGCGAGGCCAGGGAGACCTCGGAGGTCCCCACCAGGAAGAGCTCGTCCCGCGGGATCTCGTAGATCATCTCCCGCTCAGCGGGGAAGAACCCCGTCCCGTAGAGGGCTCGCTCGCGGACCAGGACCGGGGGCACGGTGGGCTTGAACCCTTCGGAGCGCACCCGCTCCATCGCGAATCGCACCAGGGCGAACTCGAGCATCGCGAGGTCTCCCAGTAGGAAGGCGAACCGCGAGCCGGATGTCTCCGCCGCTGCCTCCATCTCGATCCAGCGGTGGCGCTGGGCGAGGTCCAAGTGGTCGAGGGGCTCGAAATCGAACTCGGGCTTCTCACCCACCTCCCGGACCGTGACGTTGTCCTCCTCGGTCTCCCCGTCCGGCGCCTCCGGGTCGGGGATGTTCGGCAGCGAGGCGAGCAGCTCGTCGCGCTTCTCGCTCAGCTCGGCGAGCTGCGGTTCGAGCTCCTTGAGCTCGGCCTTGAGCGCGCTGGAGGAGTCGCGTAGCTCCTTGAACCTGGGGTCGTCCGTCTCGCCGGCGCGGGCCGCCTCCTCGATCTCGCCGGAGAGCTTGTTCTGCTCGGCGCGGATCGCGTCGGTCCTGGTGTTGAGCTCCCGCCGGCGCTCGTCGGCGCCGAGGAGCTCGTCGAGCTGGTCGGCGGCGCCACGCCTGGCCAGCGCCGAGCGGACCCGATCGGGATCGCTGCGGATCTGCTTGAGATCGAGCGTGCTCCGCTCCGGACCGGCTCTAGGGGGCTGCCGCGGACGTCGTCGTGGACGCCGGCCGGGGCGGGTTGGCCACGTCCTGGCCTGCGTACTTGGCGACGAACGCCGCGACCTTGTCCGCGTCCGCGCCCACGACGATGTTCTGGGGCATGATCGCCCCGGAGAAGCCGCCGTTGCGGATCGCGTAGATCACGTCGGACATCGTCTCGGTGCGCTGGTCGAGGTTGGGGCCCTGCTGGCGTTCGCTTCGGTTCGCACTCCCCTCCGTCCCCGCCGGGGTCAGCGTGTGACAGCCCGAGCAGCGCTCGGAGAAGATCTGGGCGCCCTCGTGGGTTGGATCGCTCGCGGGAACCTGGATGCCCTGTGTCCCGCAACCGGCGGCGGTCGCGAGCACGGCGACTGCGATCAGTAGGAATGCCCCTCGCACGCGGCGGGATCATATGCGGATCACGCCCCAGATCCGCCGCCGAACGCGCCGTCCCCGTAGGTTTCAGGCATGCCCGGCGACGGAGTCTCCTCGGATGAATTCCGCACCGCGCTCGGCGCCTACGCCACCGGTGTGACGGTCGTGACCGCGATCGGCCCCAATGGGCCATCGGGTGCCACCGCCAATGCGGTCACCTCCCTCTCACTCGACCCGCCGATGATGCTGGCCTGCCTGGATCGCGGCTCCCGCACGCTCACCTCGGTTCGGGCGCAGGGGCGCTTCGGCGTGAATGCACTGGCGGCCGGGCAGGAGGCGGTGGCGCGACGCTTCTCGGGCAAGGAGCCCGAGGCGGAGAAATGGGAGTCGTTGGAGTGGTCAGAGAGCGATGGGCTGCCGCGCCTGGCGGGCGGGCTGATGTGGGTGGCGTGCGAGCTGCGGGATCTGATCGACGGCGGCGACCATCTGATCCTGACCGGGAACGTGCTTGCGGCCGCGTCCGGGGAGGGGCAGCCGCTGCTCTTTCATCGCGGGGCGTATCGGGATCTGCTGGCGGAGAGCTAGAGACGAAAAACCGGCAATGAAGGCCGGCTCGTTTGGCGAGTTTTTGCGGCATTTCCGGAAGCGCTCGCCAGATCGCCTCAGTTGGCGCCTTTTGCCCGCCTAGCGGGCATAACGCGCCAATTCCAGACGGTTGGCGGGTTACTCACGCATACGGTGAGGAACCCGCCAATTGCTTCACGTCAGCGCCCGGAACAGAGCGTTGACGGCCCGCCTGCTGCCGTCGACCTCGACCCTGCCGGCCTCAACCTCCTTCCCCAGCCGGTTTCCGCCGAAGACCACCGAGGCGATCGCGTTCGGGTCGCTGCTAATCGTCGCGTCGGGGTCGTCGGCTTCGCCACGAGCCGCCTCGAAGCGCCCCCCTTTCACCGCGATGTTGAAGGGGATCTCCCCGAGCCGGAGCTCATAGGTCGCATCGAGCCCATCCGCCATCGCAGGGTCGAACGTCGACTTGAGTGCCAGCACCAGGGAGTCAGGGCCCATCTCGGCGTCGCGTGGGAAGGAGGGCGAGCCGGTGGCCCAGCGCCCAAGCGCCAGCACGGCCGGCTCGAGCTCCCGGCCCCACTCGGTGAGCTCGTAGACCTGAACCGCCGCGGGCGGAGCGAGCTTGCGGCGGGCGACGATGCCCGACCCTTCGAGCTCGCGCAGCCGCTGGCCGAGCACGTTCGGGCTGATGTCCGGTATGCCGGAGCGCAGATCCGTGAAGCGCTTCGGGCCGAGCAGTAGCTCTCTGACGACGAGCAGCGCCCAGCGCTGCCCCAGCAGGTCCGAGGCGTGCGCGATCCCGCAGCCGTCGAGCTCCGTCCTGGTCCGCGCCATGGCTGAAGTTTATACCGATGTGGTCCTGGAACACAATGGGCTAGTTATGTTTTAGGACTTTATGGTACGGTCCACCCGTTGTATGAGCGGGTGAGTCGACAAAGGAGTGAGGGATGAATCTCCCGGACGTGGTGTCACAGGAGGAATGGGGGGAGGCCAACCAGCGGATCGTGGATAAGGAGAAGGCGCTGACCCGGGAGAGCGACGCGCTGGCCGCCGAGAGGCGCCGCCAGCCGATCATGCGGGTCGAGAAGGAGTACGAGTTCGAGGGCCCGAACGGCAAGGCGACTCTGCTTGACCTGTTCGAGGGGCGCCGGCAGCTCTTTGTCTACAACTTCATGTTCGGGCCGAATCAGGAGGTGGGATGCGACGGATGCTCGATGGTCGTCGACCAGCTCACCCATCCGGCCCATCTGCACGCCCGCGACACGAGCTTCGCGCTGGCTTCGCGCGCCCCCTTCGAGAAGCTGGAGCGGTACAGGAAGAGGATGGGCTGGGAGGTCCCCTGGTACTCGTGGGGAGGTGGCACCTATGGCGTCGAGCTCGGCCTCTCGCCGGCTGAGCCGCAGATCGGCGAGTACCAGGACGGTGAGATGTTCGGGCTGAACGCGTTCTTTCGCGATGGTGACGACGTCTATCGGACCTATTTCACGAGCTGGCGCGGGCTCGAGGTGATCGGGCCGGTGTGGAGCTATCTCGATCGCGCGCTCCTCGGTCGCCAGGAGAACTGGGAGGACTCACCCGACGGCTATCCGCAGACGCCGCCCTATGAATGGTGGCGGCGGCACGACGAATACGAGGAGGACGGACGATGAGCGAGCGAGACGGATTCCAGGCGGGTGTCCCCTGCTGGGTGGACACCTGGCAGCCCGACGCCGATGTGGCGATGAGCTTCTACACCCAGATCTTCGACTGGGACGCTGAGGACACGATGCCCGAGGGCATCGAGGGGACGCACTACATGTGCAGGGTGCGCGGCCGGGACGTTGCCGCTATCGCCTCTCGGCCGGAGATTGCTCCCCCCGTGACGGCCTGGACCACCTACGTCTGGGTGGACGACGTCGATGCGACCGTGGCGAAGGTGCTCGAGCGGGGAGGCACCGTGCCGGTGGAGCCGTTCGACAGCCTCGACGGCGGGCGGATCGCCGTCATCGCCGACCCGGCAGGCGCGGCGCTCGGGGTCTGGTCGCCGGGCACGCACAAGGGCGCCCAGCTCGTCAACGAACCGGGCGCTTACGCGATGAGCGCGCTGATGACCAGCGACCCCGCCGAGGCGAAGCGCTTCTACGCCGAGGTCTTCGGCTGGGGCATCGCGACCTTCGAGATGGGCGACGACGAGATGGTGATGTGGACGGTGCCGGGCTACGTCGGCGGGGAGCCGGAGCAGCCGGTCCAGCGAGACGTGGTCGCGACGATGCTCCCGTCAAGCACCAACGGGGACGGGCCGCCCCCGCACTGGAACGTCGACTTCTGGATCGCGGACGTCGACGCGGCCGCGGCGAAGGTCGAGGAGCTCGGGGGCCAGGTGCTGACGCCGCCCTACGACATCCCGGGCACCGGGCTGCGGCAGGGTGCCTTCGCCGACCCGCAGGGCGCCACCTTCTCGCTCACGCAGCCACCGGGGCTGTAGCCGGCGGCTGCGCGGAGGGGATCTCCGCGTCCGCTGGCCGCAGGCAGTACCCGAATGCGGTCAGCGAGTCCGCCGGCCCGAAGTAGCCGAAGGCGCTCGCGGACCAGGTGCCGTCTTCGTCGAAGGACCCGTCGCCGAAGAAGGAGTTCCGGGAGCCGTTGAGGCTGAACCCGCCCGCGGTCAGCTCGAGCCCGGGCGGACAGGCGGGCGTCGTCGCGGTCGCCGATGTGCCACCGCCAACCGGGCTCGAAGCCTGGACCTCGGTCAGGGGCAGACTCGGATCGCGCGCGCAGTAGGCGATCGCGGTCAGCTCGCCTCCATCCCATCCGGCGGCGTAGGCGGTGACCCTCCAGTCGGTCGGCGAGATCGCCCGCGACTCGGTGATGTAGTTGCCGCCGTAGGTCAGGAAGGGGGTCGTGAAGTTCGTTCGCTGGAAGCCGCCCGAGAAGAGGTACTGACCCGGAGGGCAGCTGGCAATTGCCGTGTTGACGCCGTTCCGCTGCACGAACACGGTCCGATGCGGGGCCGACATCGGGACCAGCCCCCTGCCGCAGACCACCTGGAGGGTGGCCGCACGGGTCGCGGTCTCGGCGGGGCTCGGGTCGATGATCAGCGCCGTGACGTGAAAGCCGCGCTGGACGCCCAGCCGCTCGTAGGAGTGCGGGTAGATCGCCTCCCCGTCCGGGCCGGGCGGCTGGTCGCTCGCCAGGGCGCCCCCGAGTGGGGACGAGCCGCGCGGGCATCGGACCACGAGCCGCTTCGCCCGGTCCGCTGCGCTCAGCGCGAAGGTCCTCCCGGTCAGGCTGAGGCGCCGAAGCGGCCCGCGCCCAAGACGTCGAGACTCCGCCCCTCGGCGATCCGGCGGCAGGCCGCGCTGATAGGCGTCCCCGCCCGAGGTGTCGAGGACGAAGACGTCGCCACCGTGCCGCAGCGCGAAGACCATGCGCTCGCAGGAGCTTCGCGGCCCGATCACATAAACGACGTCGGGCCTCGTCACCCCGCCGAAGCCGCGGGTGACGTCCGCCTCGAGGTGACCCCAATGGCGGATCAGTGCGGCCATCCAGCGGGGCCAGGGATAGCAACCGTCCTCCGATCCGTCACGCGCCCCACCCGCCACCTTGAAGGCGATCTCGAGCTTCCGCGTCGGGGCGTTGTGACCGCCGGAGCGCACCGCCTCCGTGCTCTCGGCACCCGCGATCAACACCACGACGGCGGTGAGCAAGCAGACGAAGCGCGCTGGGACTAGAAGGCGGAACTCGTCCCGGCGGCCCGGAGCGCGAGCAGGAAGATCACGAGGCAAGCGGTGGCCATGATGCCGGTTTCGCGGCGAACGATGGCAAAGGCGATATTGGTCTGGCGCTCCTCCGGCAGCGAGCGGAACTCGGTCTCACCCAGCTCCTGCGCGGCAGCGCCGGCGCGGACCACCTCCGCGAGCAGCGAGACCACCAGCGGCAGTACGCCGTAGAGGATGTGGAGGTCGCTGGCGTGGTGTCCGGTGAAGACGAGCAGCAGCCCGAGACCGGCCTGCAGAATCACCGTCACCTGCGCGATCCGGAGCGCGTACCAGAAGCCGGTCGAGGGCTTTGACTCGAGCCACGAGTACCCGCCCCAGACCCCCGCCACCAGGTTGGCGACGATCAGACACACCCCGACGACTAGATGGACTTCCGGCACGGCCGCGGCAGCTTAGATGCGAGGGTGCTCCGAAGCGGAGCTGAGGAGCAACCCGTTTCGTGTTGGATGCCAAAGCCGCCAGAAAGGGTCGGGATTCGGCTTGTTGATGCGGAAAAGCACTATGTAACACCTTGCTACAAAGTCGCCGACGCGGTGGTATAACGCCCGAGCGGACCGTGCTTCAGAGCTACCTCCCAGTTCTCGTGTTTGCCGGCCTTGGGGTCATCGTGGGAGGCACCTTCGCACTGCTCAACTCGGTGATCGGGCCGAAGCGCCCGAACCCGATCAAGGGGCAGCCGTACGAGTGCGGCCTGCCCACCCACATCACCCGCACCTTCCGCTTTGGGGTCAGCTTCTACATGATCGCGATGCTGTTCATCCTGTTCGACATCGAGGT
>JBKPIV010000023.1:0-64661 GCA_046730395.1 Actinomycetota bacterium
GAGGTGAAGGGATAGTCTGCGCCCTCGGAAACGGGGGATTGAACGCGAAGTTCCGACCTGCACGAATGGCGTAACGACTTGGACGCTGTCTCAACGAGGGGCTCGGTGAAATTAAAGTCTCGGTGAAGATGCCGAGTACCCGTGGCAAGACGGAAAGACCCCGTGAACCTTTACTGCAACCTGATATTGGAATCTGGGGCATGTCGCTCAGGATAGGTGGGAGGCTGTGAACCGGCGGCTTCGGCTGCCGGGGAGCCATCCTTGAGATACCACCCTTGGTGTTCTGGGCTTCTAACACGCCGCCGTGATCCGGGGCGTGGACAGTGTCAGGCGGGCAGTTTGACTGGGGCGGTCGCCTCCTAAAACGTAACGGAGGCGCCCAAAGGTTCCCTCAGCACGGTCGGAAATCGTGCGCGGAGTGTAAAGGCACTAAGGGAGCTTGACTGCGAGACCGACGGGTCGAGCAGGAACGAAAGTTGGGCTTAGTGATCCGGCGGTTGCAAGTGGAAGCGCCGTCGCTCAACGGATAAAAGGTACTCCGGGGATAACAGGCTTATCGCCTCCAAGAGTCCACATCGACGAGGCGGTTTGGCACCTCGATGTCGGCTCGTCGCATCCTGGGGCTGGAGTAGGTCCCAAGGGTTGGGCTGTTCGCCCATTAAAGCGGTACGCGAGCTGGGTTCAGAACGTCGTGAGACAGTTCGGTCCCTATCTGCCACGGGCGTTGGAGAGTTGAGAGGAGTCATCCTTAGTACGAGAGGACCGGGATGAACGCACCTCTGGTGTATCTGTTGTCCTGCCAAGGGCACTGCAGGCTAGCTACGTGCGGACTGGATAACCGCTGAAGGCATCTAAGCGGGAAGCCAACCTCGAGATGAGCTCTCCCATCCCCTTGAGGGAGTAAGACGCCTGGTAGACGACCAGGTCGATAGGCCGGCTGTGCACGCGTGGCAACACGCTCAGCAGACCGGTACTAATGCGTCGAGGGCTTGACGGTTTTTTTTCTTCCCTTTGGCCTGCGTGCAGTTTTCAAGCCTCGCCGGGGCTTTGGTCCCGCCGATTTTCGGTGGTCATAGCGAGGGGGAAACACCTCTTCCCATTCCGAACAGAGCCGTTAAGCCCCTCTGCGCCGATGGTACTTGGTGGGCAACTGCCTGGGAGAGTAGGTCGCCGCCGGTCTTTTCTTAACGAGGCCGCCCTTCGGGGCGGCTTTTCTTTGACGCGAGATACTGCGCGATGGTGTCGAACGAAAACGTGAGTAGCGGAGCCGTCGCGAACGGCTACGCCGCGTAGCGCTCGAGCGCCGAGCGGAAGTCGGCGCGCCGGGCCGATCCACGGGGAAAGCCCCACTCGCTTGCCCGATCCTGCAGGGACACCGCCCCCGCCTCGCGGGAGGCGGACGTCCCACAGGCGCCGCGGCGGATCGTCGCCAGCCCCTCCCACCCGCGACGGCGACTGGGTCGGGATCGCCGCCCGGTTGGCTCGCGACAGGATCCGGCCGCGGTGAGCGGCACGAGGCCGTATTCGCCCAGCGTCGCGAGGTCGATCGCGAGGTCGACGCTGCTTGTGATTCGCTGGTCGAGCTCGGTGCGCCCGTGGAACATTGCGGGGCGCAAGCTACGAACGGCGCCGGACGGAACGTACGTTCTGCAACGGAAGTTGCACGGGCCTCACCGCGCTCGCCTGCCGAAGCTGTGGGCGGCGGGCATGACCGCCGCGAGATCGGCGGCGTCGCGGCCGTGGCGCCCGGTCTCGCGCTCCACAGGCGGCTCGATGTGCTTGACGTCGGCGGCGAGGTGATCCGGCGTCGCGAGGGGCTGAATCGCCAAGGCGACGACATTCATGACCTCCTCGCGCCGCTCTACCTTGCCGCTCACCTGGGCGAACGACGCCGTCCTCACCGCCAGCCGGCACCGCTCATAGACCGGCGGGAGGACCACCACGTTCACCGTTCCCACCTCGTCCTCGAGCAACAGGAAGACGACCCCGTTCGCCGTCGACGGTCGCTGGCGCGCGACGACCATCCCCGCGATCTCCACCCGCGTCCCATGGCTCACCCGATCCAGTTCGGCGCTTGAGAGCGTCCCATCGGCGACTCTCGGCCGCAGCAGCGACATCGGATGCTCGGCGATCGCCACCCCCGTCGACTCGTAATCGGCGACGAGCCGCTCCCACGAGTCGAGCTTCCGCAGCGCCGGCGCCGGCGGGATGGGGAGGGGGAGGGAGAGCTGGGTCGGCGCCGCCGCGGCGCGACCGTTGCGGGTGCTCTGCACGGCGGCCTCCGGGCGGCCGCCGCGCCCGATTCGCGCGCCGTCCTCGACGACGTTCGCGCCGCCCTCCGCGGCCACGCCAGGCTTCGCCAGGCCGAACCGCAGGCGCCGGCCACCCTCGGCCACCCCGAGGCGCCACAGGTCCTCGCGACGACGCAGGGGATTGCCCGCGCCGATCGACGCACAGGCGGCCGACCACGCGAGCAGCTCGAGGCCTTCTCGCCCGAGGCCCGAGCGCGAAGCGAGATCGCCGAGGTCCGCATACGAGGCCCCGCGCTCGCGTTCGGTGACCACGGCACGAGCGTCGTCCTCCTTCAGGCCGGTTAAGTAACCAAGGCCGATGCGAACGGCCGACCCCTCGACGGAGCACTCGACGCCGCTTCCATTGACGTCGGGGGGAAGCACCTCGATTCCGCGCCGCTGTGCCTCATGGACCAGCGCGTCGGACGGATAGAAGCCCATCGGCTGCTCGTTCAAAAGCGAGCAGAGGAACTCGGGCCCGTAGTGGACCCGCAGCCACGTCGACTGGTAGGCGAGGAGGCCGAAGGCGACCGCGTGGGCCTTCGGAAACCCGAAGCCCGAGAAGCCGTGCACCTGCTCGAACACCCGCTCTGCCACCTCCCGAGAAGCGCCGCGCTCGATCGCGCCCTGGACGAACTTGCCCCGGTAGGCGAGGATCGCCTTCTCGGAGCGCTTGCGGCTCATCGCGCGGCGCAGCCCCTCGGCCTCGCCGGCGGAGAACCCGGCGAGCGCCATCGCCACCTGGATCACCTGCTCCTGGAAGACGATCGTCCCCAGCGTGTCGGAGAGGATCGGCTCCAGCGAGGGGTGCTCGTACGGAACGCTGTAGGAGGGGTTCTTTCGCATCCGCTCACGGCGCTCCAGATACGGATGCACTGCCCCGCCCTGGATCGGCCCGGGGCGCACCAGCGCCACCTGCACCGTGAGGTCGTCAAGGCTCTGCGGCCGCGTGCGCGGGAGCATCTGCATCTGCGCCCTGCTCTCGATCTGGAAGCTCCCGGTCGTGTCCGCCGCCCGGATCGCGCGGTAGGTGTCCGGATCGTTCATCGGGATCCGCGAGAGGTCGATCCGCTCGCCTCGCACCCGCGCGATCTCGTCGACGCACCGCTCGACCGCCGACAGCATCCCCAGCCCCAGCAGGTCGATCTTCAGGAACCCCGCGTCCGCGCACGAGTCCTTGTCCCACTGCACCAGCTGCCGCCCCTCCATCGCCGCCGGCTGCACCGGGCAGACGTCGATCAGCGGCTGAGTGGAGATCACCATGCCGCCGGGATGCTGGGAGGGATGGCGCGGTAGTCCCCAGGCCTCGCGCGCCAGCCGCGCCAGCGCCCGCCACCGCCCCGAGCCCGCCCGCTCGGCGCCGATCGCCGCCGCCATGTCGCCCTCCACCGACTCCGGGCGGTCGTACATCTCAACCGTCCTCGCCACGCGTTCCACCTCGCCCGGCGGTAGCCCGAGCGCCTTGCCGAAGTCCCGCGTCGCGCCTCGGGACCGGTAGCAGGCGAAGGCCGCCACCAGCGCGGCGCGATCCTTGCCGTACCGCTCGTGGACGCGGGGGATCAGCTGCTCGCGGATGTCGCGCGGGAAATCGAGATCGATGTCCGGCGCCTCGGTGATCTCCTCGTTCAGGAACCGTCCCAGGAACAGCCCATTCCGCACCGGATCGACGTGCGAGAGCCCGGTGAGATAGCAGACGAGGGAGCTGACGCTCGAGCCGCGCCCGCGGCCGGGGGGCAGGAGCGACCGCGCCGAATCGGGTCCCCGCACCTCGGCCGCTACCTCGCGCGCCAGCTCGAGGATGTCGTAGTGGAGCAGCAGGAACCCCGACAGCTGCAGCGCGCGGACCAGCTCGAGCTCCTCCTCGAGCCGCCGCCGGGCCTCCCGATACTCGGGCTCGCGCGCGTAACGGTGCTCGAGCCGCGCTCTGCAGATCTCCGCCAGCGCGCGGTCGGCGTCGGGATCCTCGGCTCCCGGGTATCGGTAGCCGAGCTCGTTGGTGAGGTCGAACTCCAGGCGCTCGGCCAGGCGCCCGCACTCCGCGACCGCCTCCGGGTGCTCTGCGAACCGGGCCGCCATCTCGGCGGGCGCCGCCAGGTAGGCGGAGCCGTTCCCACGCCTCCCGGGCTCCGTCTCCTCGAGCGTCCCACCGAGGCGCACCGCCACCAGCGCGTCCTGGAGAGGGGCCCGCGAGGGATCGTGCATGTGGACGTTCCCGGTCGCCACGCACGGGACCCCCAGCCCTTCCGCCAGATCCGCCAGCCAGCGGTTGCGGGCCCGATCGCGTCGCCAGAACGGTCGCTGAAGCTCGATCCGGAAGCGCTCCGCTCCGAAGGCTTCCGCGAGCCGTCGCCCCAGCATCTCGGCGGCGCGGGTGCCACGGGGTCTCGCCGCGGGGCGCCCGAAGTGCGCCGCGAGCGCCCCGTCGCGCGAGCAGCCGGAGAGGCAGACGAGTCCCTCCGTCCGCTCGGTGACCCGATCCAAGGGGATGGCGGGGGGGAGGGGCTGCCGCTCCGGGACCGGGCGCGTGTTGCGGTGCGCCTCGGTGATCAGTCGGCACAGGTTCCGCCACCCAGCGGGGCTCTCGACCAGGAGCGTGAGGTGAAAGCACCCGGGAGGGCAGTTGCCGCGCCAATCCGGATCGCGCGGGGCCGCCGGTGAGGCCCCGCCGTAGACGGTCAGCTCGGCGCCGACGATCGGCCGCACGCCGAACGCCTTGCCCGCCTGCGCGAACTCCATCGCCCCCCAGACTCCGTCGTGGTCGGTGAGGGCCATCGCGGGGTAGCCGAGCTCCGCCGCCCGCGCCGCCAGCTCCTCGGGCGCCGAGGCCCCGTCACCGAACGAATAGGCCGAGTGGCTGTGCAGCTCGACGTAACTCATGCTCTCTGCAGGAACCAGCGGCCCCGTCCGGCTTCGCCGGACGACCGGTCGCCTTCGGCTCCCTGAGCCGGCTCGCGAAATACGACCAGGTTGCGCCCGTCGGCGAGGACGAGCTCGAAGTAGCGACGCGTCAGCGGCTTCGGGGTCCACCAGCGGTCCTCGACCAGCCACTCCTCGCGCACCGTGTCCACCGCAACCGACTCGACGGCACACGGCACGCCATCGACCCCCGACTCCACCTCGACCGGCTGCGGCCAGTAAACGGACCTCCGCGCGCTCATTCGGCCTCCTGGTAGGGCGTGAGAAGTGAGCGCCGCTCGGGCACGCGCGATTCCGTGTCGACGTCGAGAACCCTCATGACCGCGTCCTGACCGGCCACCGCGCGCGCCTGGCGAACCGCCTCCGTCAGCCTCCGCCGCCGGTTCTGCTCGGCGAGCCTGCCAAGCGCAACCTGATCGCTCGCGGGCGCCCCCGTTTCGAGGGCCCGAAGGCTCAGCGAGGCAGCCGGGCCGGGAAGCCCCTCCAGCTTCGGCTGAAGCGCCAGGCGCAGGCGCTGGGGGTCGACGCTGGCCCTGCGAAGCCCGACCACCGCGCGCCAGCTGCCGCCCCCGGCAAGCCGCACGGACAGCCGCAGCCGCCGTAGGCTCCGCCCCCGCCGAGCGGGGGACGAGAGCAGCCGATCGATGAGCAACGACAGTGCCCGCTCGAGCTGCACGCCCGACGCTGCCTCGGGCAGCTCCAGCCTTTGAACCAGCTCCTCGTGGGGGCTGCGCGGCCGCAGGGGCTCGTCGTCGCCGCGCGCCATCCGCAGCGCCCGCAGCCCTGCCTCGCCGAAACGATCGGCGAGTGCCCCCTCCGGCAGCGCCGCGAGTTGGCCGAGGCTCTCCACGCCGAGGCGCTCCAGTTTCTCGGGTACGTCAGCGCGCTCCCACTCGTCGGGCAATCGCTCACGAAGCAGACCCACCGGAAGCGATGCGAGGAAGGACCGCGTCATTCCTGCGGGGACGATCACGGGCGCCCTGCGCGGACGCGCCCGAAGCGCGGCGGCGTAGGCGCAGAGCCGCGTGCGGCCCGCCCCGAGCCTCGACCCCTGCCCGATCGCCTCCCGGGCCCGCCTCAGCGTCCTCTCCAGGCTTCCGCCGTACAGCCCTTGCAGCCCACCGGCCTCGAAGAACGCCTCGCCCGGCCTCCCCGGCTCGACCGCGGCGCCGATCCCCTCCAACCGCCGCAGCGCCTCCTCCCAGGCCGCCTCCGCCCGCTCCGGATCGGGCGGCACCAGTGCCAGCTGGGGGCACCGCGCCAGCGCCTCGCCGAGCCGCATCCCGGCGCGCACCCCGAACGCCTCGGCGGGGCCCGAAGCCTCGCCGATCACCTGCGGTCCGCCTGGCTCGGGAGCCAGCGCCAGCGGGCGCTCCAGCAGGGCACGGCGACCGCCTCCCAGGGTCGCCAGGAGGGCGAACCGGGGGATGAGGGCGCAGGTAATGATGCGCGGCGCCGTAGGGCGCCGCGACTGGCTGGTGCCGTTGGGGTCTGTGATGCGCGGCGCCGTAGGGCGCTGCGACTGGCTGGTGCCGTTGGGGTCCGTCTCGTGAGCAGGACACATACGAACACGTGTTCGTATCAAATCCGTAGGACGTCATCCCGCCCCGGCGGTTACCGGACTATGCGCCGGATCCGCGCCGAGGCCACCCGGCCTCGGCCCCGGCGGGTTAACTACTTGCTCGGCAGCGATCGGGCATAGGCGACCCCGCGAGCGACCCACCGCTCGAGCTCGCGCTTGGTCCGCACCCCCTCGGCGTCCACCCGAAGCCACCCCTGCATCGTGCGCCCACGCATCTCGAAGGGGTGCGCGTGCGGTTGGCCGAGCAGCTCGTCGGTTTCGGCCGGATCAACGCGCAATAGCAACCCGCCCTGACCGCTCGCGCTCACCGACATGTTGCCGTTGATCAGGAACGCCAATCCGCCGAAGATCCGCTTCTCGGTGAGGCCAGCCTCCTCCCGGACGAGCCCACGGATCCGGGTGGCCAGTTCCTGGTCGTATGCCACCGGCGCATTATCTAGGGATGGCGAGGCTCTCACCCAACGCGAACGCGGTCGGTGCTCGAGCCGGCCTGACTCACCGGCCATACTCACGCCATGGCACGGCGCGGTGCAGCTCTCGCCGTCGCGCTCCTCGTGGTGGCGGGTTGCGGCGGCGGCGGATCGATGACCACGATGCCGGAAGTAACCGGCGATGCCAATCCGGCCGACGTCCACGTCATCGACGCCTGGGTGACGGCGCTTCGCCGCGGAGACGTCGACGCCGCGGCGGGCTACTTCGCGATCCCCAGCGTGGCCGAGAACGGCCCGGTCCTGGTCCACATCCGAAGCGTCGCCGACGCCCGCCGCTTCAACCGGTCGCTGCCGTGCGGCGCCCGCCTCATCCACGCGGAGACCGCGGGCAGGTTCACGACCGCCACCTTCCGCCTAACCGAGCGTCCCGGCCCCGGCATCTGCGGCCCGGGGACCGGAGGCATCGCAAAGACCTCGTTCGTGATCCGCGACGGGAAGATCGCCCAGTGGCGGCGGGTTGGAGCCGGCGGCGGTGGGCAGCGCGCCCCCAGCCAGAGCGCGTAAAGGCGAATGGAGCGGACCTGGGGAGAGCCGTGCGCCGTGTAGCTGCGCGGGTCGCCCCACGCCCCGGACGCCCGCTGCTTGCGGGCCTCGTCCTTCTCGCTGCCGCGATCGCCATCGCCGGCTGCGGCGGCTCGGGGACGACGACCGCCACTACGGCCGCCTCCACGACCTCCTCCCAAGCCCCGGGCACGACCACGGCGGTGGGCTCGAGGCCCGCTCCCAAGGACGGGGCGAGGAAAAGGGGCGGGAGCGGGGGTCCATCTCCCAGCGAGTGCGTCGCGGCATGGAACCGAACCGGTCCGGCGCCCAGCCTCAAGAACGTTCTCCTACCGATCGCGCGGACGTCCGGGCCGTTCGCCGCCGAGCTCGGGTCGGCGTCCGGTCGGTGCGCGCTCGTCGTCCACGCGACCGGCGTCGAGGGGGAGGCGAAGATCACCTACGAGGTCGCCCAGCGGTCCGATCGGAGGTTCGTCCAGGCCGCGGTCCCCGCGCTCGGCGGCTCGGCTGCGGCCGCCACCCTGGAGCGCGACGGCAGGCTGAAGCTCAGGCGGTAGCGCCGAGCTTCGAGCGGACGCGCGAGATCACCTCGTCGGTGAACTCCGTCGTTCCAGCATGTCCGCCGAGATCCGGGGTGCGTACCCCCGCCGCGGCCGCCTCGAGCACCGCACCGTAGACGGCCCCAGAGGCCCGCTCCGCGTGCTCGGCGCCCGCCTCCGCGGCATGGTGGAGCACCGCCGCCGCGGCGAGGATCATCCCCATCGGGTTCGCGATGTCCTTGCTCTCGAGCGCCGGCGCCGTGCCGTGGGGCGCCTCGGCCATCGCCACCGTCGTCCGCAGCCCGTCGTCCAGCGCCAGCAGGACGGATTCCGCGCCCGCGATCGAGCCGAACAGCGGGAGCACCAGGTCCGACAGCAGGTCGCCGTCTCGGTTGAGCGTGGGGATGACGAGCGGCTCCGAGGCGGCGCCGCTCACGAGACCCGCGAGCGTCGCGTCGATCAGCACGGGCTCGTAGGAGACGTCGCCGTGGCGCTCGGCGGCTGCGTCCATCTCCTCCTTCAGCATCCCCTCGTACACCGGGCTCACGGTCCACTTGGGGCCGCCGTAGACGCGGCCGCCGAGCTGCTTCGCGGTGCGAAACGAGTATTCGGCGACCGCCCGGCAGTGCGACCGCCTGATCGTCTCCGTGCGCCGCGCGAGCTCGTCCCCGTTTGCCCGCTCGCGCCACTGCTCGGCCCCGTAGGCGTCTCCGACCGCCATCCTGCAGACGGCGATCGGGTGATGGATCCCGCCGACCGGGGTCACCCCGGGGATCCTCCGGCCCGTCCGCAGGATCACCTTCCCATCCACCGCCTCCCGCAGGATCCGATTGGGGCTGCCGACGTCCTCCGCCCCCTCTGGGGTGATGGTGGCGGCCTTCAGACCCAATCCGGTCTGGCGCATCGCCGCGGCGGCGTCCGTGCACACCGCGTTTCGCGTGCGCCGCCGGTTGTCCAGCGAGAGGTCGAAGCGGGCAAGTTCGACCACAAGTCCGACGACGCTGGGCTCCAGCACGCGCAGCGCCTGCTCGAGTAGCTCCTGACCCGTCTGATCCCCCTCGAGCGCGACTATCCGCACGGTCGCCATCGGTCGGCGAGGGTATTACTTAGGCGTGGCCCTCGAGATGTGCACCTGGTGTGGAGCCGGGGTCGAGACCGAAGACGGCTTTCGCCTCTACGAGCCCGCGGGCGTCCGCCGTGCGGTCTTCTGCCGGCTCGAGCACGTCATCCCCTGGGGCATCCAGGGCGCGCACTGGGAGCCGGGCGATCTCGATGAGCCCGAGCCGGCAGACCGCGGGCCGTTCACCTGTGCGCACTGCGGCGCCGCCCTCGGGGAGGTCCGTCTGGTGCTGGTGCGCCACCGGGGCGAGAACAGGATCGCCGACGACTTCTGCTCCGTCGATCACCTCCTCGCCTGGGCAAAGGCCGGCGGCCGCTGGCAGTAAGCCGCTGCAAACCGTCGCATCTCGGCGTCCTCGCTCGATCGCCTCGCTCACGTAGGTTTCAACTACGTTCGCTTCGCCGATCGAGCTGCGTCCTTGATGTGCTCGGTTTTCGCGGCTTATCGGGGGCCGAGGCCGAGCTCGTCGGCGCGCGCCTCCATGGCGTCGATGACGAGCTGAATGTGCACGGACTCGTCGACGCCCAGCTCCTCGATCCCGCGACGGATCTGCTCGCGGTCCACCTTGGCCGCGAACGACGGCTGCTTGAGCTTCTTGCGCACCGACGTCGGGCGCATGCCCTCGATTCCGGTCGGGCGCACGAGCGCGCACGCGGCGATGAAGCCGGAGAGCTCGTCGACGGCGTAGAGGGTCTTGGCGAGCCGCGTCTCCCTCGGGACGCCGAGGAAGTCCGCGTGCCCGGCTACCGCCTCGATCACCTCCTGCGGATACCCGCGGGCCTCGAGCTCGGAGAGCGCGTAGCGCGGATGACCCGTCTCCAGGTCCGGATACCGCTCGTAGTCGAGGTCGTGGACGATGCCTGTGATCGCCCAGAGCTCCTCGTCCTCGCCGTCCTTGCGCGCGTAGGCGCGCATCGCGGCCTCCACTCCAAGCACGTGCTTTCGCAGCGAATCGGAATCGATCCACTCGCACACCAGGCTCCAGGCATCGTCTCGCGAGGGTCCGTCCATACCTCTCCGTTACCCTAGCCGCCGAACCGATGGAGAAGTTCGTCATCCAGGGCGGAACCCCGCTGTCGGGCGAGCTCGTCGCCGCCGGCAACAAGAACGCGGCGCTGCCGATCATCGCCGCTTGCCTGCTCACCGACGAGGAGCTGGTGCTGTCGAACGTCCCCCGCATTCGCGACACCGAGACGCAGGTCGCGCTGCTGGAGCGCCTGGGCGTGAAGGTGGACTGGAGCGCCGACAACGACCTGCGCCTGCGGGCCGACGCGGTCGTAGGGACCGAGGTCGACGAGGATCTTGCCGCGCGCATCCGCGCGTCGTTCCTGCTCGCCGGGCCGCTGCTGGCTCGCTTCGGAGAGGTGCGGATGCCGCCACCCGGCGGTGACTTCATCGGCCGCCGCCGGATCGATCCCCACCTCGACGCCTTCCGGGACATGGGCGCGCTCGTGCGCGGGGACCGCTGGCTTGACATCTCGGCGCCCAACGGCGGCCTCGTCCCCTGCGGGATCTTCATGGACGAGCCGTCCGTGATGGCGACCGAGAACGCGCTGATGACCGCCGCGCTCACCGAGGGCCCGACCACAATCGCCAACGCCGCCTGTGAGCCCCACGTCCAGGATCTCGCCCGCCTGCTCGTGAAGATGGGCGCCCAGATCGACGGCATCGGCTCCAACGTGATGACCGTCCACGGGCGACGCGAGCTCGGCGGCGCCGACCACCGGATCTGCGCGGACCACATCGAGGTGGCGAGCTTCATGGCGCTCGCCGCCGCGACCAAGGGAGAGCTTCGAATCCGCGAGGCGGAGCCAAACGACCTGATCATGATCCGGCGCCAGTTCCGGCGGCTCGGGCTCCAGTCGATGGTCGAGGGCCGGGACGTGATGGTGCCTCCGGAGCAGGCGCTCGAGGTGAAGGACGATCTCGGCGACGCGATCCCGAAGATCGACGACGGCCCCTGGCCCGCCTTTCCGGCGGACCTCACCTCCATCGCGCTCGCCCTCGCCACCCAGGCGCGGGGCACGGTGCTGATCTTCGAGAAGATGTTCGAGAACCGGCTGTTCTTCGTCGACAAGCTGGTCGCGATGGGCGCTCGGATCACGCTGTGCGATCCTCACAGAGCGATCGTCAGCGGTCCGAGCCGGCTTCACGGCGAGCGCGTCGACAGCCCCGACATCCGCGCCGGCATGGCGATGCTCATCGCCGCCCTGGCGGCGGACGGCACCTCGGAGATCGGCAACGTTACGCAGATCGACCGCGGATACGAGCGCATCGACCTCCGGCTCCGCGACCTCGGAGCGAGGATCGAGCGAGTCGCGGTGGAGCCCGTGCCAGCTTGATCCTGGACCCGCGAACGGCGGCGAAAACCGAGCAGGTCGAGGACGCAGCCCGATCGGCGAAGCGAGCGTAGTCGAACCCTACGTGAGCGAGACGATCGGGCGAGGACGATGAGATGCGAAGGTTTGCAGGCGCCGCGATGACCTACCGAACACCCCCCGGCACCAGGGACATCCTCCCCGACGAGATGCGTGAGCTGCGCCGCCTGGAGGGCGACCTGGCGGACGCGTTCGACCGCTTCGGGTACGGCCCGGTCTCCACGCCCACGATCGAGTACCACGAGGTGCTCGCCCGCGGGGACGAGCGGGGCGCTCCGGCCGCCTATCGGTTCTTCGATGAGGGCGGGGAGCTCCTCGCGATGCGCACCGACATGACGATCCCCATCGCCCGTCTCGTCGCCACCCGCTTCGCGGAGGCGGCGCCCCCGTTCAGGCTCTGGTACATCGCGAACGCCTACCGTGCGATCCGCCCGCAGCGCGGCCAGATGCGAGAGTTCACCCAGGCGGGCGTGGAGCTCATCGGCGCCGAGGCGCCCGAGGGCACGGCGGAGATGATCGAGGTGCTGAGCGCGGCGCTCGACGCGGCCGGCCTGACGAGGGCCATGATCGGACTGGGCGACGCGGACCTCTACCGCCAGCTCCTTGACGAGCTGGGCGTCGACGGCAACCGCCGGGCGCGGCTTCTCGCGCTGCTCGCGATGCACGACCTGGTCGGGCTCGAGGCCGAGGTGGGCGACCTCGGGGTCGGCGCAACGGAGCGCGAGACGCTTCTCCGCCTGCCCGCGTTGCGGGGAGGGCCGGAGATGCTCGAAGAGGCCAGGGACCTGGGCGGGACAGCGGTCGAACGCGCCACGCAACGCCTCGCCGACACGCATCGGGCGCTGGCGGCGCGCGGCGTGGTGGACCGGGTCAGCCTCGACCTCGGCCTCCTGCGCGACCTCGGCTACTACACCGGGGCGATCGTCGAGGTGTATGACCCGGCGGTCGGCCACGTCCTCGGCGGCGGTGGGCGCTACGACGAGCTGATGGGCCGCTTCGGCCGCCCGCTCCCGGCGGTCGGCTTCGCCCTGTACCTGGAGCGGGTCCATGTCGCGCAGGCCGAGGAGGAGCGGCTCGCGGAGGAGGGCCAACGCCAGGGCGCGAGCAGCAGGCAGGAGCTCGAGGCGTGAGGCTCGCGGGGGTCGCGGCGACTCGTGCGCGCCCCGAGGGGGCGCTGAAGCTGGCCGTGCCGCGTGGGGCGCTATGGGAGGGAACGCTCGACCTGCTCGACCGGATCGGGGTCAGCACGGAGGGCGTGCGCGGAGGGTCGCGTTCGCTGGTGTTCCAGTCCGACGGGCTGGTGCTGGTGACGATGCGCCCCTCTGACGTTCCCACATACGTCGAGGCCGGCGCCGCGGACCTGGGCATCACCGGGAAGGATGTCCTGCTCGAGCAGCACGATCGCGCCGTCTACGAGTTGCTCGACCTTGGCTTCGGCGCCTGCCGGATGGTGCTCGCCGGGCGTCGTGGAGACGAGAGCCTGGGCGAGGCCGAGCGCCGCCTCGGGACGATGCGGATCGCGACCAAGTACCCCCGCACCGCCGAGCGCTACTTCCAGGACACCGGCCGCCAGGCGGAGGTGATCGATGTGAAGGGTTCGGTGGAGCTCGCCCCTCTCGTCGGGCTGGCCGACGGCATCGTTGACCTCGTCGACACGGGGAGGACGCTCGGCGAGAACGACCTCGAGGTGCGTGAGGTGATCGCGAGGTGCACCGCGCGCCTCGTCGCAAACCGGGTCACCCACAAGCTGCGCGCGGCCGAGGTCGACGACCTGGCGGCGAGGATGCGCGAGGCGGCGGAGCAGTGAGGGTCGAACGGATCGCGTGGGAGGGCGGGGACGCGCCGGCGCTCGCGGCGCGGCTGCGCTCGCTGGCTCCCCCACTCGCGGACGTCACGGAGGCGACTGAGCGGATCGTCGAGCGCGTGCGAACCGGTGGGGACGACGCGATTCGCGAGATCTCCGCGGAGCTCGGCACCGACGCTCCCGAGTCGCTGAGGGTCGATCCCGAGGCGGTCGAGGCGGCGCCCGCTCTGCTCGAGCCGGAGGTCCGCGACGCGCTCCGCCTGGCCGCCCGGAACATCCAGGCCGTGGCCAGGGCGGAGCTCGAGGTGCGGATGCGCCCGGCGTCGGTCGAGCTGCCCGAGGGGCAATCGGTGGAGGTGCGGGAGGAGCCGGTGTCGGCCGCGGGCGTCTACGCGCCGGGTGGGCGAGCCGCCTACCCGTCGTCCGTGCTCATGTGCTGCATTCCAGCGCGGGTGGCGGGCGTCGCGCGGATCGCCGTGGCGAGCCCCCCCGGCGCCGCGGGGCGCCCGAACGCGGCCGTGCTCGCCGCTTGCGCGATCGCCGGCGCCGACGAGGTCTACGCGGTGGGCGGGGCGCAGGCGATCGCGGCCCTCGCCTTCGGCACCGAGACGATCGGCCGCGTCGACCTGGTGGCGGGCCCGGGAAATCGCTACGTCACCGAGGCGAAGCGGCTCGTGTGCGCCTCAGTGGGGGTCGACGGAATGGCCGGGCCGAGCGAGCTGATGGTGGTCGCGGACGGGACCGCCAATCCTGATTGGATCGCGCTCGACCTGTGCGCCCAGGCCGAGCACGGGCACGACAGCCCGCTGGTGGTCGCCTCCCCGGATTCCGCGCTGCTCGACCGGATCGAGGAGCTCACAGACGGCCTCGTGGCGGATCGGCCAAGCGTGGCAGCCGAATCGCTCGCCCTGGTTGCCACCACCGGATTGGAGCGCGCCCTGACGCTCGCCGACGCAGTGGCGCCCGAGCACCTGGAGCTCCTCTTCGAGGGAGCTGACGCGAACGCCGCCCGGGCGCGGATCGCCGGCTGCGTCTTCATCGGCGCCGGCGGGGCGACCGCGTTCGGGGACTATGCGGCGGGGTCGAATCACGTCCTTCCCACCGGAGGCTCCGCCCGCTTCTCCGGCCCGCTCGGACCCGCCACCTTCAGGCGTCGCACCTCGGTGGTCACCATCCCCCGCAGCGCCGCCGCGGGGCTCGAACCCCATGTGACCGCGCTGGCGCGCGCCGAGGGCTTTCCCGTGCACGGCGAGTCGGCCGCGGCCCGGGCCGGGGGCTGATGCGCGAACATGCTCGATTTGCAGGCCCTTTCCCGACCATGAGCCGAGCCGCCGAGATCTCCCGAAAGACCCGCGAAACCGAGGTCACGGTCCGCGTCGATCTGGACGGCGGTGAGGTCTCGGCGAAGACCGGCGTCGGCTTCTTCGACCACATGCTCGAGCTGTTGGGGCGCCACGGCCGGCTCGGGCTGCGCATCGAGGCGAGCGGCGACCTCGAGACCGGGGCTCACCACACGGTTGAGGACGTGGGCATCGCCCTCGGCCAGGCCCTGGATCGGGCGCTGGCGGACCGCGCGGGGATCCGCCGTTACGGCTACATCGCCGTCCCCATGGACGAGGCGCTCGGGATGTGCGCGATCGACGTCTCAGGGCGCCCGCTCTGCATGTTCGGGGCAGACCTGCCCCCGGTGTCGATCGCGGGCTTCGACGCCGAGCTCGCCGAGGAGTTTTTTCGTGCCGTCGCGACGAACGCGAAGCTCACGGTTCACCTGGGTACGCGCTACGGCTCCAACGCGCACCACATGATCGAGGCCTGCTTCAAGGCATTCGCGCGGGCGCTCCGCGAGGCGGTCCAGATCGATCCGGGAGAGCCGGACGTCCCGTCCACCAAGGGCACGTTGATCGGATGACGAGCATCGCCATCCTCGACTACGGGATGGGAAACCTGCGCTCCGTCGAGAAGGCGCTCGAGCGAGTCGGCGCGGACGCGGCCATCACCGCCGACGCCGCAACAGTGCGCGAGGCGGACGGCGTCATCCTGCCCGGCGTCGGCGCCTTCCCGGCGGCCATGCGGCGCGTGCGCGAGCTCGGTGTGGACGAGCTCGTCGTCGAGCGCCTCGATGCCGCCGTTCCGGTGCTCGGGATCTGCCTTGGCCTGCAGCTCCTGTTCGAACGCTCGACCGAGCTGGGCGGCGCCGAGGGGCTCGGCCTTCTGGGCGGCGAGGTCACGGAGCTCGCGGCCCCGGGGCTCAAGGTGCCGCACATGGGGTGGGAGCCCGTTCTGTGGGAGCGATCGTCGGAGCTCACCGCCGGCCTCGAAAGCGGGGCGCCCTTTTACTTCGTGCACTCGTTCGCGGTGCGGCCGCGAGCCGAGGCGGACATCCTCGGGACCGCGGAATGGGGTGAGCGGTTCGCCTGCGTGATCGAGCGCCCGCCGCTCTACGGGGTCCAGTTCCATCCCGAGAAGTCGAGCGCCGCCGGTCTGCGGCTGCTCGCTAACTTCGCCCAGATCTGCGTCCCCGTACGCGTTTGATCCTCTATCCCGCGATCGACATCAGGGCCGGGCGCGCGGTGCGCCTGCTGCGGGGCGACTACGACCACGAGACCGCATACGACGCCGACCCGCTCGACGCGGCCCGCCGCTGGGTCGAGCAGGGCGCGGAGGCTCTTCACGTGGTCGACCTGGACGGCGCGCGGTCGGGACAGCCTGAGAACCTCGCCCACGTGGAGCGAATGGTCGCGGAGCTCGACGCCCGGATCCAGCTCGGAGGCGGGCTTCGGAGCGCCGACGCGGCCGAGGCCGCGATCGCCGCCGGGGTGGAGCGCGTCGTCCTCGGCACGGCGGCGCTGGCCAACCCTAACCTCGTCGATGAGCTGGTCGAGCGCCACGGCGACCGCGTCGTCGTCTCGGTGGACGCGCGTTCCGGCGAGGTGACCGCCGAGGGCTGGGAGCGAGAGACGGGCGTGGGCGTCGAGGACCTCCTGCGCGAGCTCGCCACGCACGGCGTCGGCCGCTTCGTCTACACGCCCATCGAGGTGGACGGCACGATGGCCGGTCCGCAGCTCGAGCGCCTTCGTTCAGCCGCGGCCGTGGCCAGCGACTGCGGCACGGAGCTGATCTACTCCGGCGGCGTGGGATCGCTGGACGACCTGCGCGAGCTGGCCGCGCTGGAGCTCGGGAGCGTCTCCGGGGTGATCGTGGGCCGCGCTCTGTACGAGGGGCGGTTCACGGTCGCCGAGGGTCAGAGGGCCCTGGCGGGGTAGCCGCCGGACATGGCCGGGCGCATCTCGAGGCTCGTCACCCGCGGTCGGGCGATCCCGTGGCTGGCCCTGTATGAGAGCGCGAAGTTCGTCTACGGCCACGGCAGGCGCGCCTGGAACAACCTCCAGCCGGGGGAGCGGGAGCGCCTTGGCTCGCTCGTCCGGAAGTCCCGCGGCCGTGCCTCGAACCTCACCCAGCGTGAGCGCGACGAGCTCTGGTCGCTCGTCAAGAAGGCCGCGATCGGCTGACCGGCCCGGCGCCGGGGCGATTCCGCAAGGAGGGTGGGCTCGTCACCTTCGCGGCGAGCCGCTTCGGCGCCGTCAGGCAGTAGCTCGTGGCGATCAGCTCGGCGATCTCCTCCCAGTCCGTTCGCGGTTCCTCGGAGCGAATGCCGATCCAACCCCTGCCTCCGACGTATGGCGGCATGAAGAACGGTTCCCCGTGGGCGACGAGCGCCTCCCGCTCGAGCGGGTCGGCCTTCAGCGTGAGCGATGAGCCATCGGCGGCGGCGGTGCAGAAGATCTTGCCCCGGCCGCCACCGACCCGAAAGGTCGGGTGCCCCCACGCCTCCAGCTCGAACGCCTCCGGCAGGGCGAGACACAGGGTTCGCACGCGGTCGAGCGAGCTCAAGCCTCGTACTCGTCGCGGCGGCGCGGCCAGTCCCCCGACGCGGCCTCCTCGCTCGGCGCCTTGAAGCGCCCCTTGGGCGTCCGGTCGAGGAGCTGCCAGGTGCCGATCAGCACGTCCGTCCCGCGGTCGAAGCACGAGTAGGTGTGATAGACGACGCCGTCCTCGAGCGCGAACGCGCTCAGCGCCATCGGCTCGTCCCCGTCCGGCGCCGCCGGCGCGATCCGAAGGCCGGCTCGGCGGGGTGCGCCGAAGTTGTACCCGGTGCCCGTTCGCCTCTGTTCCTCGGTGAACAGGGTGAAGTCGATGTTGAAATCGCTTCCGTAGGACGACACCCATGGAAACGTCCAGCCCATGCGCCGCTTGTACGCCTGGAGCTTCGCGAGCGGCGCGCGCGACGCGCAGACGAACGTCACGTCGTGCTGGTTCAGGTGGATCAGGCTGTCACCCAGGTGGTCGACGTAGAACGAGCAGCCGGGACAGGCGGCGTCGTCGTCTGGCCCGTACATCAAGTGGTAGACGAGCAGCTGAGAGCGCCCGTCGAAAAGCTCGGCGAGCGTCTTGGATCCCTCGTCGGTCTCGAATCGATACTCCTTCTCCACCGGCACCCACGAGAGCTCCCGCCGCTGGCGCGCCAGCTCGTCGCTCAGCCGCGTCAGCTCCTTCTCGCGTTCGAGCAGCTGGGTTCTCGCCGCGAGCCAGTCCTCGCGCGTTCCGACCTGGTGCTCGTGCATCGCGTTCTCGCCTCCTTTCCTCGGCTCCTAGGTAAAGACCGCCGCCGGTCGCGAAGTTAATCGGTGGCCGCTTCGGCCCGCGTTCAGTCCAGCCGCTCGGGAAGCCCGAAGTTCCCAAAGGCGGCCTCGAGCATCGTCGGATCGTACGGATGCTCCGGCATGCGCGCGACCACCTCGCGATCGGGAGCGGGCGCGGCTCGCGAGATGAACGCGTCGACCTCGCTGATCCGATCGCCGCGGAGGGTCAGCACGTTGAGGGCGAACGGAAGATAGGCCTCCTCCCGCGGATCCCAGCTGTAGTAGGCGAGCGCGGGCTGGCCGTTCGCCCGAGTAGGGATCGGACGCCAGCGCCACGCGCCCGACATCGGCGATCCCGCGAGGAACACCTCGATCGCATCGCGGCCGCGGAACCAGGTGCGAAGCGGCGGCATGGTAAAGGCGGCATCCTCGGTCAGCATCTCCACCACCGCGTCGACATCGCCCCGCTCCCAGGCCTCCATGTAAGCCTCGACGATCTCCCGGAGCCGGTCGTCGCCCAGCGACCGAAGCGTCGCCTGCTGGCTTTGCTCGGGGAGCCGCTCATCGACGGCATTGCGCGCGCGCTGAAGGGCGCTGTTCACCGAGGCCGTCGTCGTCTCGAGCGTCTCGGCGACCTCCTTCGCCGAGAAGCCGAGGACCTCGCGGAGGATCAGCACCGCGCGCTGGTTGGGCGGCAGGTGCTGGAGGGCGGCGATGAACGCCAGCTCCACGCTCTCGCGCTGCTCGTACCGGGCCTCGGGGGCCGCGTACCCGTCCTCGAGGCCCAGCCGCTCGTCCGCGTAGGGCTCCACCCACACAGATTCCATCAGCGGCTCGCCCGGACCTGCGTGTGGGTCCGCGGCCGGTCCGTAGTCGATCGGGAGCACGCGCTTTGGCCGCCGAGCGATGGCATCGAGGCAGGTGTTGGTCGCGATCTTGTAGAGCCAGGACCGGATGGAGCTGCGGCCCTCGAAGCGGCCCAGCGCTCGCCAGGCGCGCAGGAGCGCCTCCTGAAGCGCGTCCTCGGCGTCATGCACGGAACCAAGCATGCGGTAGCAGTGCGCGTGCAGCTCGCGTCGATGGGTCTCCACGAGGCTGTTGTAGGCGCCCTCGTCGCCTCGCTTCGCCGCCTCCAGAAGCTCCCGCTCCCCCACGGCTGCGCTTGTGGAAGGACCGGCCATCGTCGATCAGGTTAGACGGATAGAGCGGATCGGGCTCAACGCCCTCAGCGATTAGTTTCTCGGCGCCGGGGGGTCAAAGGAACGAGGGCATGCCGCGACCCGCTTCCCACCCCGTCGTCCACCTGGAGCTCCATACCGGCGATCTGCCGCGCGCCTGCGGCTTCTACGCCCAGCTCTGCGGCTGGCGGCCGGAGAGGATCGACGCCGAATGCGGCTCCTACCTCGCGCTCGAGCTCGGGCGCCGGCTAGGCGGGGGCATCGTCGAGTGCGAGACCCGGCGCCCTCTCTGGCTCCCCTACGTCGAGGTGGCCGAGGTCGGCGAGGTCACCGAGCGCGCGCGGGACCTCGGTGCGACCGTCCTCCTGGAGCCTCGGGAGGGGCCGGCGGGCTGGCGCAGCGTGGTCGCGGCACCGGCCGGGGGAGAGGTCGCCTTCTGGCAGCCGAAGTCGCGTTGACGTCAGCTCACCTCGGCAGTAGCCCGGCCTCGGTGAGGGGGAGGTCTCCAGGGACGGTGCGCTCCGCGACGACTGCGCTCGCAACCGCGCTCCTGGTCGGGGTGGCTTGCGTGGCCGTGTGGGCCGGTCGCTCGCCGGCAGCGTTTCCCGGTCACAACGGCAGGATCGTGTTCCAACGCAAGCTTCCGGGCGGCTTGGAGATCTTCACGATGAGGTCCGACGGCTCTGACCAGCACCAGCTGACGCACGACCCGAGGAACTTCGATCCGTCCTACTCGGCGAGCGGCAAGAGGATCGCCTTCGACAGCTACCGCGACGGCGACGACGAGATCTTCGTGATGAGCCCCGACGGGTCCCATCTCCACCAGGTCACGCACAACTCCGTCGGCGATGCCCTCGCGGACATCTCGCCCAACGGCAGGAAGATCCTCTTCACCAGGTTCGGAAGCCACGGCTCGCGAATCTACGTCATGCGTGCCAGCGGGACGCACCAGCGAAAGCTGGGCCACGGCTCGGGTGCGGTCTTCTCGCCCGATGCGAGGAAGGTCGCCTTCTACCGCCTCGGTGACATCCTCGTGATGCGGGCCAACGGCACCGACGTCCCGAGGTAACGCAGAGCCTAGTGTCCGACCAGAGCCCGACCTGGGGCGTGCGGCCCTAGCCCCACCGGCCGCTACGCTCGCGAGGTGGCACTCAGGCGCGTCATTCCCTGCCTCGACGTCGACGCCGGGAGGGTCGTCAAGGGGACGAACTTCGTCGGCCTGCGGGACGCCGGCGATCCTGTCGAGCTGGCCGCCCGCTACGACGCAGAGGGCGCGGACGAGGTCGTCTTCCTCGACATCACCGCCTCGCACGAGCGGCGGGAGACGATCGTCGAGCTGGCGCGGCGCGCGGCGGACAACGTCTTCATCCCGTTCGTGATCGGAGGGGGCATCCGCTCGGTGGACGACGCCCAGGCCGTGCTCGACGCCGGCGCGGACAAGGTGTCGGTCAACTCGGCCGCGCTCGCCCGTCCCCAGTTGCTCGGGGAGCTGGCGGAGATCTTCGGATCCCAGTGCGTGGTGGTGGCGATCGACGCGAAGAGAGCGGACGGCGCCTCGGACGTCTACGTGAACGGTGGGCGCACGCGGGTCGAGGGGCGGGAGGCGGTGGCCTGGGCCAGCGAGGCGGTGGAGCGCGGGGCGGGGGAGGTGCTGCTCACGAGCATGGACCGCGACGGGACCGCCCGCGGCTATGACATCGAGCTCACACGCACGGTCGCCGATGCCGTCGCGGTACCGGTGATCGCCTCGGGCGGGGCCGGCGAGCTCCACCACCTCTCGGACGCGATCGCAATAGGCCACGCCGACGCGGTCCTGTGTGCGTCGATCTTCCACTACGGCACTCACACCGTGAGGCAGGCAAAGGAGCACCTGCGCGAGGCCGGGATCCCGGTGCGCGTCTAGCCTGCGCTACTTGCCGCGGTTCGGCTTGTGGCGGTTGGCGGCGCCCGCCTTCGGCTGGGCGCCGTGCCTCGTCCGCGGGCGGTGCCTGCCCTTGGCCCCGTGCTGCTTGGCGCCGTGCTTACCCTTTCCCCTCGAGGGTTTGAAGGCGCGGATCGTCGAGGTTCCGGTCAGATAGATCTTCTTGCCGTCCGAGATCACGGGGTTGTACTCGCCCTGGTCGTTCTCGAACACCTTCTTGCCGTTCTTCACGTGGTAGCCGAAGGTCCCGATGTTCGGGCCGATGACCGAGACGTAGACGGTCTCGTCGACGACGCTCGAGGAGCCGAGCACGACGCCGCCGACCGGGTGCTCCCAGCGGATCGCCCCGGTGCGCGCGTTGAACGCGTAGAAGTGCTTGTCCTCGGAGCCTGCGTACACCGTGGGCGGGGAGTGGGGGGTCTTGGCCACCGCGGGCGAGGGATAGATCTCGGCGCCGGTCGAGTGGCTCCAAGCGAGCTCGCCGGTCCTCTCGACGTAGCTGTACATCCGCCCGTCCAGCCCCCCGAGATACACGCGGCCCCAGGCCACGGCGGGGGTCGAGTACACCCCGCCCCCGCGCAGGAAGCCGCCGCCCTGCGTCTGGGTCTTCCACTTCACGTGGCCGTTCCCGGCGTCGATCGCAAACACCTCGCCGGCGTAGTTGTCCCCGAACAGCGTGCCGTTATCGAACGCCAGGGCGCCCTTGACGGCCCCGCCCGTATGCGCAACCCAACGGGTCTTCCCCGTCTTTTCGTCGAGGGCGATGACGTCGCCGGACTCATCGCCGAAGAACACCTTGCCCGAGTGAACGAGCGGAGAGGACTCGCTGCGGCCCGGCAGCCCGTGCCGCCACAGCACCTTGCTCCCGTGCGGCCGCGGGCGAAGCGCGACCGCCTGCTGCGGCTCCAGGTTGACCGCGAACAGCCTCCCGTCCGAGTACGCGGGCGAGGAGGCGTTCAACGAGCCGATCCTGCGCTTCCACTCGACGTGGCCCTTGTCGGCGCTCAGCGCGTAGAACATGCCGTCCTTGTCCATGAAGTACACCCTGCCCTTGACCGCGATCGGCTGGAACTCGAGCAGCTTGCCCGCCTGGAAGCTCCACAGCGACGAGCGGAACGGCGGGTCGAGGTTCTTGGCCGGCAGGTACCGGCTCCGCTCGCGGTCGTAGCCGTAGAGCGGCCAGTCGCCCGCCGTTGCAGGCTTCTGCCTGTGCTTGTTGAAGGCTGCGTTCGGGTTGGAGACGTCAGCGGGCCGCTTCAACGCGAAGTAGGCGGCGACCCCCACCCCCGCGGCGACGATCACGGCCGCGCCTCCGACCACGATGAGGCGCCGGCGCAGGCTCCAGGAACGCCAGATCTGGATCAAGCGAGCCATCCGTGAAGCCCGTCATGGTAGGGAAGCGCCTTCAATACCCGATGAAGCTGCCTCAATGCTGCCCTCCGCACCGAGCATCGACCCCGACCGTCTTCCCGAGCGCCTCGACGCCCTCGCCGGGATCGACCGAGTGCGGCGGGCGGCCCGCGGGCTGCGTGCGTACCTCGTCGGAGGCGCGGTCCGCGATCTGCTGCTCGGGCGCCGGCGCGCCGACATCGACGTGGCCGTGGAGGGTGAGCTGGGCGAGCTCGCGCGGCGGCTGGGAGGGGAGGTTCGCGGCTACTCGCGCTTCGCCACGGCGACCGTCCGGGTCGACGGCCTGGAGGTCGATCTTGCGACCACTCGAAGCGAGACGTACCCGCGCCCCGGGGCGCTCCCCGAGGTGCGGCCCGCCTCGCTCGTCGACGACCTCGCCCGCCGCGACTTCACGATCAACGCGATGGCGCTGCCCCTTGGCGACAGGCCGGACCTGATCGACCCGCACGGCGGCCTCGCCGACCTCGAGCGAGGATGGCTCCGGGTGCTCCATCCCGGCTCCTTCGCCGACGACCCCACCCGCGCGCTCCGGGCTGCCCGCTACGCGGCGCGCTACGCCTTCGCTCTCGAGCCCGAGACCGAGCGCCTTCTGCGGGGCGCTGAGCTCGCGACCGTCTCGACCGATCGCACCGAGGCCGAGCTCCGCAAGCTGGCCGCCGAGCCCGAGCCGCGCCGCGGCTTCGAGCTCGCGGCTCGCTGGAGACTCATCGATCTGGCCGCGGGAACGTTCGAGCTGATCGAGCGGGCGGCGAGCCTGGCCGACCGCCAGCCGTGGGCCGACGTCGTCGCCCGGGCCGACGTCGTGCTGGCCGCGGCCTTCGGAAGGGGAATCGGCGAGGCGCGGGAGCTCGCTCAAGCCGCGCCGGAGCGCCCATCGGAGGCGGTCGAGCTGGCGCGCGGGCGCACCGCGGTCGTCCTCGCCCTCGCGCGAGCGCTGACCGCCGAGTGGCTCGACCGCTACTTAAGCGAGTGGCGCGACGTGCGGCTCGAGATCGACGGCCGCGATCTGCTGGCGGAGGGGGTCGAGGAGGGCCCCGCGGTGGGACGAGGATTGGCGGCGGCGCTCCGCGCAAAACTTGACGGCGAGGTCACGCAGCGCGCGGACGAGCTTCGCGTCGCGCTGGCCGCGGCGCGTAGCCCCGACGAGTAGGCGCCGGCCCTTTGGAACATTCGCTACTTTCGCCACGGTGACCGACCCCTTCCACGACGAGACCGGGTATCTGACCGAGCTCCCCGAGGAGCTTCGGATGCGCCGCGCCGAGGCGGCGCGCAGGAGGCGCTGGCGACGCCGGTTCGCGTTCCTCGGACTGCTGGCGGTGGTCGGGGCCATCGTCGCGCTGGCGGTGACGAGCCTCGGCGGAGGCGGCGCGAAGCACGGAAGCAAGGAGGCGAAGGGGACATCGCCGACGGCGCCGGCGGGCCAGACCACCACGACCTACCCGGCCGACTGGGCCTCCCACCCGGGCCCCGTTCCGATCCTTGAGTACCACGCGATTCAACCGCCGGTGGCGGGGGCGACGTACCCCGAGCTCTTCGTTCCCCAGGCCGACTTCCAGCGTCAGATGCAGTGGCTCAAGGACCGCGGGTATGAGGCGGTGACGCTCGATCAGGTCGAGGCCGCCTGGTACCAGAAGGGGGAGCTGCCCCCGAAGCCGATCGTGGTGAGCTTCGACGACGGCTACCTGAGCCAGTACGTCGCCGCCTTCCCGGAGCTGCAGCACCTGGGCTGGAAGGGGGTCCTGAACCTGGTCGCGCAGGGATCCGACCTGCCGGACGCCGACGTCAAGAAGATGATCGACGCCGGCTGGGAGCTCGCCTCGCACACGATCACGCACCCCGACCTCACGACCGTCGACGCGGCCCAGCTCGAGCGCGAGGTCGCCGGGTCACGGGCCATCCTGCGCCAGCGGTTCGGCGTCCCCGTGAACAACTTCTGCTACCCGTCGGGCCGCTACGACGACGCGGTGATCTCGGCAGTGCACCGGGCGGGGTACGTGGGGGCGGAGTCCGAGGTGCCGGGGCTCGCCAGCGCCGCGCATCCGTACATCCTCAACCGGATCCAGGTCCAGTTGAGCGACGGGCTGACCGGCTTCGTCCAGAAGCTGCAGGCGGCCGAAACGGGCGCCGGCGCCACGTACACCCCGATCCCCGGCGGCTGAGTAGATACTGGGGCATGCGCTGGCGCGAGCTCGACGGGCGGGGGATTCGGTGGCTCGAGGCGGAGCTGCCCGGCGCGCGGGCGGCGTTCAGCGCCCGGACCGGAGGGGTCAGCGAGGGCGCCTTCGACAGCCTCAACCTCGGGCGGCTCACCGGCGACCGGCCTGAGGCCGTGCGTGAGAACCGCCGTCGCCTGGCGGCGGCGATCGGAATCGACCCGAAGCTCGTGCTGATCGGCAGACAGGTGCACGGCGCCCACGTGGTCCGTCACACCGCGCCCACGGAGCCCGCGGCGTACGCCGATCCCGCCCCCGGCCTGGGGGAGGCCGACGGCCACGCAACGTCGGAGCCGGGGCTGGCGCCGCTCGTCTTCGTCGCCGACTGCCTCCCAGTGGCGCTCTCCGGGCCGGCCGGCTTGGCAATGGTCCACTGCGGTTGGCGCGGAATGGCCGCGGGAATCGTCGAGCGGGGAGTCGCCGAGACGAAGGCCGAGGCGGCCGCGATCGGGCCCGGGATCGGGCCCTGCTGCTACGACGTGGGGCCCGACGTGCTGGCGGCGTTCGAGTCGCTCGGCCCCGGGGTCGCCGCCGGCAGGATGCTCGACCTGCGTGAGGTGGCCCGCCGGCTGCTCGAACGAGCCGGCGTCACGCGCGTCGAGGTGTCCGGGCTGTGCGTGAGCTGCAATCCCGATCTCTTCTTCTCGCATCGACGAGACGGCGGCGAAACCGGCCGCCAGGCCGGCCTCGTCTGGTCGGTCGCTCCCTCCTCGTGCCGGGGCTGATCCACGGCCTGGAGCCCGAACGGGTCCAGGCGAACCTCGAGCGCGTCCGGCAGCGGGCCGGCGACCACGTCGAGGTGCTGGCCGCGACCAAGTACGTGCCGGCGGACGAGATGGGCGCGCTGGCCGATGCGGGCGTGACGCTGGTCGGGGAGAACCGGCTTCAGGACCTGGAGGCCAAGCAGAAGCGGTGGGGCGACGCGTTCGACTGGGACTTCATCGGCAACGTGCAGAGCCGCAAGGTGAAGCGGATCCTGCCCCGAGTGCGCCTGATCCATTCGGTCGCCAGCGACTCGGTGCTGGCCCAGCTCGAACGCCACGGCGCTGACGACACCGAGATCCTGGTCGAGGTCAACGTGGCGGGGGAGGAATCCAAGGGCGGGGTCGCGCCCGGCGAGCTGGGCGATTTCATCGAGCGCTGTCCGGTCAGGGTCGGCGGACTGATGACGATGCCGCCCTTCAGCACCGATCCCGAGGACTCCCGCCCGTTCTTCCGGCGGCTCGCCGGGCTCGCGCGCGAGCACAGCCTGGAGCGCCTCTCGATGGGTACGAGCCAGGACTGGGAGGTCGCGGTCGAGGAAGGTGCGACGATCGTGCGCCTCGGCACGATCCTGTACGCGTGAGCCGACGGCGCCGTGCCAGGGCAAGCGAGGCGGCATAATTGGCGGAGGAATAAGGGCTCCAGAATCGAACGTACGCTGAGCGATGGCCTTTCGTGATACATGGCACCGTGCCCTCGTGTACTTCGGGTTGGCTGAGGACCCCGAGTACGGAGAGCCCGAGCTGTACGAGCCGGAGACCGGGACCCAGGGCGAGCTGTACGAGGCGCCCGCGCCGCGATCGGCGACCGTCAGCCCGCTCCGCCGCCGCACGAGGGACGAGATCGACGACATCTTCGCCGACGACGAGCCGGTTGCCCGTCGCTCCCGGGGGCTGCGACCCGTCGGCGGCAACGGGGCCGACGTCCGCGTTCACCTCGTCACGCCGTACAGCTTCAACGACGCCCAGGAGGTCGCGGACAAGTTCAAGCAGGACGTCCCGGTGATCCTCAACCTCCAGACCACGGACGGCGAGCTCGCCAAGCGCCTGATCGACTTCACGTCGGGCCTCACCTACGCGCTTGGCGGCGGGATGCAGAAGATCGCCGACAAGACCTTCCTGTTGACTCCGCGGAACGTCGAGGTCTCGGCTGAGGAGAAGGCTCGCCTCGTCGAGAAGGGCTTCTTCAACCAGAGCTAGCGCCGGCCCCGCCGTGACCACGCAGACGCCAGCCGCCGAAGCGGGGCTGGCCGAGATCGCCGGCGTCTCCGAGGAGCGACGCACCAGCCCGGTCGAGCTGCTCTGGGATTTGGTCTTCGTCTTCGCGATCACGCAGGTCACCGCGCTCCTCTTTCACGACCTCTCGTGGGCCGGCTTCGGGCGCTCGATGCTCGTGCTCGCGCTGGTCTGGTGGGCGTGGTCGGCATTCGTGTGGGCGGCCAACGCCCAGGACACGGGCTCTCAGGTACTGCGGCTCTCCCTGATCGGGGGGATGGCCTTGATCTTCATCGCCGGCCTCGCGTTGCCGCAGGCGTTCAGCGGCGAGGCCACCCTGTTCGCGGTCACCTACGCGGGCGTTCGCTTCCTGCATCTCGCCCTCTACGCGGACGCGTCGCGTCGCGGCAATGCCTCATGGACGGCGATCGCCGGCTTCGCCCTCACGGTCGCGATCGGCATGGCGCTGTTGATCGGAGGCTCGTTTCTCGACGGCACAGCCCGCGTGACGCTGTGGGCGCTGGCCGCCGCCATCGACTATGCGGGCCCCGCATGGCTCACGCGCGAGCGCCTGCGCGGCTTGCAACGCGTCGCCGTGGCTCACTTCGCGGAGCGTTACAGCCTGTTCATCATCATCTGCCTCGGCGAGTCGATCGTCGCGATCGGCGTGGGGGCAAGCGGTCGCTCGCTCGGCGCGGAGCTGGTCGCCGCGGTCGCGTTCGGCTTGCTGCTCACGGTGGCCCTGTGGTGGACGTACTTCGACAGCTTCGCGGCGACCGCGGAGGAGCGGCTACGCGTACACGAGGACCCGGTGCTCGCCGCCGCGGACGCCTACAGCTATCTGCACCTGGTGCTGGTCGCGGGGATCATCATCTTCGCCGTCGGGGTAAAGCTTGCTATCGAGGACGTCGGCGATCCGCTCAGCGACGCGGGCCGGCTGGCGCTGTGCGGTGGCGTCGCGCTGTACCTCGCGGGCCACGTTGCGTTCGCATGGCGAATGGGCGGCGGGATCAACTACACGAGGCTCGTGGTGGCCGCGCTGCTGCTCGTGCTCTTCGCCGTCGGAGCCGGGCTCGCCGCGTGGGGCGTCGCAGGCGCCATGACGGCGGTGATGGTCGCTCTGTGCGCGTTCGAGGCCGTCCGCGACCGGCGCGGGCTCACCGCCAGCGCGATCGGGGAGTAGCGAGGAGCAACTAGGCTCCTTGTCATGCGGATCGGCTTCGCCGGAGCGGGAAACATGGCCGCGGCGATGGCCCGCGGATGGGCCGGGGCTGAGGGTGGCCCGGAGGCGATGCTCTTCTGCGATCTCGACGCCGGGCGCGCCGAGTCGCTGGCCGAGGAGGTGGGCGGCGAGGCCCGCTCCGGCCTCGCCGAGCTCGCTCGCGACTGTGAGGTGGTCGTGCTTGCGGTGAAGCCGAACGCGCTCGACGACGTCGCCGGCGAGTTCGGGGGCAGCGCCCCGCCGCTCGTCTCGATGCTCGCGGCGACGTCGACCGGAAGGCTCGCGGAGGCGTTCCCCGGGGTGCCCGTGCTGCGGCTGATGCCGAACCAGCCGGTGGAGGTGCGGCGCGGCGTGCTCTGCTACGTCCCATCCACGGACATGCCCGAGGGGCTGCTCGCGCGGCTTCTCGAGCTGCTGCGGCCGCTCGGTGACCTGGTCCTGCTCGATGAGCGCCTGATCGACCCGGCGATGGCGATCATGTCGAGCTCGCCGGCGTACATCGCCCTGGTCGCCGAAGCGCTCGCCCGGGCGGGGGAGCGAGAGGGCCTCGACCCGGAGCTCGCCGCGCGCTTGGTCGCCGAGGCGCTCGGGGGCACGGCCGAGCTGCTCATGAAGCGCGATCCGGCCGCGATCCGCAGGGCCGTGGCCTCGCCGGGCGGGGCGACGGAGGCCGGGCTCGGCCAGCTCGAGGGGGTGGTCGAGGACGCCTTCGGGGACGCGGTCGAAGCCTCGCTGGAGCGGTTCCGGTGATCGTTCCAGTCGCGGACACGCGCGGAACGATCGCCGACTACGTCGAGGCGCTGTTCATCGTCTACTTCGTCCTGATCTTCGTGCGCATCCTCCTCACCTGGATCCCGCGGATGCCATACAACCGCTACCTGCGCGCGACCGTCGGATTCATCGAGGAGGTCACGGACCCCTACCTGAACGTGTTCCGGCGCTTCATCCCTCCACTGGGAGCGGGCGGCTTCGCGCTCGATCTCAGCCCGATGCTCGCCATGGCCCTGCTCTACATCGTGGGCTTGGTCGTCGTCGGCGCCATTCGCGGGTGAGGTCGCCCAGCGCGAGGGACGCGATCGCCGGCTGGCGCCGCGCGCTTGCAGTCTGCGGCGCCGTCGTCCTTGTCGACCAGGTCTCGAAGGCGATCGTCACGTCATCGATCGCCGTGGACCACGGTGAGCACCTCATCCTCGGGTTCAGGCTCACCAATACGTCGAACACCGGGCTGGCGTTCGGGATCGGACAGGGCAGCGGGGTGGTCCTCGCGGTGACGATCGCGGCGCTCGCGCTCGTCCTGCTGTGGTTCGCCCTCGATCCGAACAGACCGGGTCTGTGGCTCGCCGTGGGGCTGCTCGCGGGCGGCGCGCTCGGGAATCTCGCGGACCGGGTACGGGCCGACGCCGTCACCGACTTCATCGATCCCCCTTTCTGGCCGACCTTCAACCTGGCGGACGTGGCGATCACGCTCGGAGCGCTCGTCCTCGTCCTCTCGTCGCTGGGCCCTGAGGGCGAGCGCCGGGCGAAGCGTGGGCGGGCGTGAGCGCCAGCCCTTCCCCGCGCGTCGTCCACGCCGACCGGTGGCTGGCGGTGATCGACAAGCCGGCGGGCCTAGTCGTTCACGCGGCGCCGGGCCACCGGGGCCCAACGCTCGTCGAGGCGCTGGGCGACCTGCTGGCGGGCGGGGACGACCCTGCGCGGCCGGGGATCGTCCACCGCCTCGACAAGGGCACCTCGGGACTGATGGTTGTGGCCCGCGATGACGAGGCTCACCGTCGCCTCGCGGCGCGGTGGACGCGTCACGAGGTACGCCGCGCGTACGTCGCCCTGATCGAGGGTCACCCGCGGTCTCGGACGGGAACCATCGACGCTCCGCTCGGACGCGACTACCGTGCCCCCGAGCGGCGCGCCGTCGGCGGCCGCCGGCCTCGCGAGGCGCGGACACACTTCGAGGTGTTGGAGCTCCTGCCGTCGGACGCGCTGATCGAGGCTCGCCTGGAGACCGGCCGAACCCACCAGGTCCGCGCCCACTTCGCGTCCATCGGCCATCCGGTCGCCGGCGATCCCCGCTACGGGCACGCCGGCCGCCACGGCCTCGCCCGCCAGTTCCTGCACAGCGCCAGGCTGGGGCTCGAGCACCCGTTCACCGGGGAGGAGCTCGAGTGGGAGTCCGAGCTGCCCGAGGATCTGGCCGCAGCCCTCGATCGGGCCCGCGAATGCAGGTAATCGACCCGCGGATGCGCGCCTACTACGAGCGCCGGGCGCGCGAGTACGACGATTGGTGGCTCGGGTCGGACTCGTTCCGCGGCGTGGCGCGCCCCGGTTGGTCTCAGGAGGTCCGGAAGCTGATCGGGGTGGTGGAGGCCCTGAGCCCAGCGAGGGTTCTCGACGTGGCCTGCGGGACCGGGTTCCTGACGCGGCACCTACGCGGAGAGGTCACGGCGCTCGACCAGAGCAAGACGATGGTGGAGATCGCCCGCTCGCGGCTCCCCGAGGCGACGGTCCTCCGGGGCGAGGCCGTGCCGCTCCCGTTCGGTGACGGCGGGTTCGACCGGGTCTTCACCGGTCACTTCTACGGACATCTCCTGCCCGACGAGCGCGAGGCGTTCCTGCGTGAGGCGCGGCGAGTGGCCCCCGAGCTGGTCGTGGTCGACTCCGCCCTCCGCGAGGACAGGGAGCCCGAGGAATGGCAGGAGCGCGTGCTCGGCGACGGGACCCGCTACCGGGTCTACAAGCGCTACTTCGACCCGGAAAGGCTCGGCGCCGAGCTCGGGGGCGCCGAGATCCTCCACGCCGGCCGCTGGTTCCTGGTCGCCGCGACCTCATCTCTAGAATCCCCGACCGACGCGTAACCGACCCCTGCCGGCGCTACGGGGCCCTGCCCGGACATGAGCCAGTCCGGGTCCCCGATGCCCCGCCAGGGCAACCGAACTCGAGACAAGGGAGCCTCATGGCCGAGCCTGGAATCAAGGAGCTCTTGGAGGCCGGACTGCACTTCGGCCACCAGACGCGACGCTGGGACCCGCGCATGCGGCCGTACATCTACGGCGAACGCGACGGGATCCACATCATCGACCTGCTGCAGACCGAGCATCTGCTCGCCGAGGCGCGCCGCTTCGCCGGCGAGGTGGCGAGCAAGGGGGGGACGATCCTCTTCGTGGGGACCAAGAAGCAGGCCCGCGACTCGATCAGGGAGTGGGCCGAGCGCTGCGACATGCCGTATGTCAACCAGCGCTGGCTGGGCGGGCTCCTGACCAACTTCCACACGATGTCCGCGCGAATCGACCGCCTCCACGAGCTCACGGCGCTCCGCGACGAGGGGCAGCTCGACCTGCTGCCGACCAAGGAGCGCATGTCCCGTGAGGCCGAGCTGGGGAAGCTCGAGTACAACCTCGGCGGCGTTCGCAACATGAAGCGGACGCCGCAGGCGGTCCTGATCATCGACCTGAAGACCGAGGCGATCGCCGTCCGCGAGGCCGAGCGCCTGCGGATCCCGATCATCGGGCTGGTCGACACGAACGTCGATCCGGTCCCGATCGCCTATCCGATCCCCGGCAACGACGACTCCATCCGCTCCTGCGAGTTGGTCATCCGCACGATCGGGGAGGCCGTCGAGCAGGCGGCGCGAGGATGGCGCGAGGCGGAGGCCAAGCGCCGCGCCGAGGAGGAGGAACGCCGCCGCCGGCAGGAAGAGGAGCGCGCGCGGCGGGAGGCCGAGGAGCGCGCCCGCCAGGAGGCCGAGCAGGCGGCGGCCGCACAGGGCGGCGAGGGGGCGCCGGTCGGAGAGGCTGGTGCGCCTGGTGGCTGAGGTCTCGGCCTCCGACGTCAAGGCGCTCCGTGAGCGAACCGGGGCGGGGATCATGGACTGCAAGGGGGCGCTCGCCGAGGCCGACGGCGACATGGACAAGGCCGTCGAGATCCTGCGCGTCAAGGGCCAGGCCTCGGCGGCGAAGCGAAGCGGTCGGACGACGAGCGAGGGCATCGTCACCGCTTACATCCACGCCACCGGGAAGGTGGGAGTCCTCGTGGAGGTCCAATGCGAGACGGACTTCGTGGCCCGCTCTGACGAGTTCCAGGAGTTCGCCCGCGAGGTGGCGCTCCACATCGCCGGCGCGCCATCGCCGCCCGCGTACGTCTCCGCCGAGGAGATCCCCCAGGAGTACCGCGACGCCGAGCGGGCCGTTTTCGAGGCCAAGGCACGCGAGGAGGGCAAGCCCGACGAGGTGATCGGGAGGATCGTCGAGGGCCAGCTAGAGAAGTGGTCGAGGGAGGTCGCGCTCCTCGAGCAGGAGCACGTGCGCTCCGACCGCTACGACGGCAAGACGATCGAGGACCTTCGCGCCGAGCTCGCTGCGAAGACCGGGGAGAACGTTCGCGTCGCCCGCTTCGCCCGCTTCGTCGTCGGAGAGGAATGAAATAACCCCTGGAGGAGCAAGCTCCTGAATCACTCCCGCAGGAGCAAGCTCCTGCAGGGTTGCGACGCGAGCCAGGGGGACCCGGGCGACTCGCTTGCACCGCGGCTTCGCCGCTAGCCCAAACCGCTCTAGGCTTGCGTCTGCAAATGCCTGATCCGAAGTTCAACCGCGTCCTCCTGAAGCTCTCCGGCGAGGCCCTGATGGGATCGCTCGAGTACGGCACCGACCCCGAGCGGGTCGAGCGGATCGCAGCGCAGATCCACGAGGTCACCGACAAGGGCGTCGAGATGGCGCTCGTCGTGGGCGCCGGCAACATCTACCGGGGCCTCGACGCCGCCGCGGAGGGCATGGACCGGGCCACGGCCGACTACATGGGGATGATGGCGACGGTCCTCAACGCGCTCACCCTTCAGGACGCTCTCGAGAAGCGCGGCGCCTACACTCGCGTGCTGTCCGCGATTCAGGTGACCGAGGTCGCCGAGCCGTACATTCGGCGGCGCGCGATCCGCCACCTCGAGAAGGGCCGCGTCGTCATCTTCGCCGCCGGCACGGGGAATCCGTTCTTCACCACTGACACCGCGGCGGCGCTACGAGCGCTCGAGATCCGGGCCGAGGCGATCCTGATGGCCAAGCATGGCGTCGAGGGCGTCTTCGACGCGGACCCGTCAAAGGTGCCGGACGCCAAGTTCCTCCCCGAGATCAGTCACCGGCAGGCGATCGAGCGCGGACTGCGGGTGATGGACTCGACCGCGCTCTCGCTGTGCATGGACAACGACCTGCCGATCTACGTCTTCAACATGGCCGACGAGCGGAACATAGATAGGATCGTCTGCGGGGAGCGTGTGGGGACGATCGTGTCTTCCGATGGCAGCGTGGACCGGGCGAGGGCCTCGGAGCCCGCGGCTCCGGGGGTGGCGGACGAGACGGCGGCCGGAAAGGTGAGCCGATGAGCGAGTTCACCGACGAGCTGCTAGCCGACGCCAAGGAGCGCATGCACAAGTCGGTGGAGGCGTGTCGAGGTGAGCTCGCGACCGTGCGGACCGGGCGTGCCTCTCCACACCTGCTCGACCGCGTCACTGTCGACTACTACGGGAGCGAGACGCCGCTGCGCCAGCTCTCGCAGATCGCGGCGACCGACGCGCGGCTGCTCACCCTCACCCCCTACGACAAGAACGCGATCAAGTCGATCGAGAAGGCGATCCTCGAGTCGGACCGGGGGCTGACGCCGTCGAACGACGGCAATGTGATCCGGCTGCAGATCCCTGAGCTGAACGAGGAGCGCCGCCGCGATCTCGTGAAGGTCGTCCACAACGTGGCGGAGGAGGGCCGGGTCGCCGTCCGCAACATCCGCCGGGACTGCATGCACGACCTCCGCGAGCTGAAGAAGGCGGGCGACGTCGGTGAGGACGACGAGCGCCGAGCGGAATCGGAGCTCCAGAAGGCGACCGACGGCGCGGTCGGCGAGATCGAAAGCCTGCTGAAGGGCAAAGAGGAAGAGATCCTCGAGGTATGAGCGCGCCCGGGCGGGCACGCTACGTCGCCATCATCACGGACGGCAACGGCCGCTGGGCCCAGCGCCGCGGGCTGCCCACGATCGAGGGGCATCGCGCCGGGGCCGACGTGGTGAAGGACCGGCTTCGCGACGCCGTCGATCTGGGGATCGAGGAGCTGACCGTGTTCTCGTTCTCCACAGAGAATTGGTCGCGCCCTGCCGATGAGGTCGAGGCGCTGATGCGGATGTTCGGTGAGCGGATCGACCGCGAGACGCCCGAGCTTCACTCCGAGGGCGTGCGCATGCGGTTCATCGGCCGTCGCGAGGGCGTCGACCCCTCTCTGGTCGAGCGCATGGAGTGGGCCGAGAGGCTCACCCAGGACAACGACCGCCTACGGTTCTTCGTCGCCTTCAACTACGGGGGCCGTGCCGAGATCGTCGACGCGGCGGCCCAATTCACGGGCTCCACGGAGGACGAGTTCCGCCGCCATCTCTACGCCGCCGACATGCACGATCCGGATCTCCTGATCCGCACCAGCGGTGAGCGGCGTATCTCCAACTATCTGCTCTGGCAGTGCGCCTACTCGGAGTTGGTCTTTCGCGACGAGCTGTGGCCGGACTTCACTCGGGAGGCGTTCGAGGAGTCGCTCGCGGAGTTCGAGGCGCGCCTGCGACGCTTCGGCATGCGTACATGAGGCGACCAGCCGCGGGCCTCGGCTCTCCCGGGCGTTAAGGTCGCGGCCAATGGACTTTCCGCCACGGCCTCCCCGGTGGGCGCCGACGCGGCCGACGCCTTGGGGGAGAGGGCGGCGCGAACCGACGGCCCGCACGGAGCGAGCGGGGACGGCCCGGCAACCGCGAGAGCGGCGACGACCGCGCACGGAGACGCTCGCGCGGGTGGGGGTGGCGGTCCCGTGGATCGTGTTCGCGATCATCATCGTCGCCGTCGGGGGGATCCCGTTCGCGCTCGCGATGATCGGCCTGGCGGTGATCGGGGAGGCCGAGTTCTTTCGGATGACCCGCCGGTACAGGCCGTTCGTGCCGGTCGCCTTCGCCGCCTCGGCCGGCCTGGTGGCGGCCGCCTACTACGGCGACCAGTTCCAGATGGTGCTCATCGGCGTGGCGACGTTCCCGTTGCTGTTCTTCTTCTCCGTTCTCCGCGGCTCGCCGGAAGGCATCACGCGGTCGATGGCGATCACCGTGTTCGCGATCGCGTGGATCGGCATTCCGCTCTCGCACGCGGTGCTCCTGCGCGAGCTGCCGCTGCACGGCGGCGCCCTGGTGATCGATGTCCTCGTTGGCACCTTCCTCACCGACACGGCGGCATACGCCGGTGGTCGGCTGTTCGGCCGCCGCCCGCTGGCGCCAAGCCTGTCGCCGAACAAGACGCTCGAGGGCCTCGTGTTCGGCTTCGTCGGCGGCACGATGGGCTTCTGGTTCGCCGGCCTGTATCAGGACTGGCTGTCGGGGATCGACGCCCTGGTGATGGGCATGTGCATCGCGATCCTGGCCCCGGTCGGAGATCTGTTCGAGTCGTTCGTCAAGCGCGATCTCGGGATCAAGGACACGGGCCGGGTCTTCGGCCCGCACGGCGGGCTGTTGGATCGGCTGGATGCGCTTCTCTTCACGATCGTCGCCGGCTATTACCTCGCGGTGGCGTTCGTGTACTGAGCGGCGCCGCGGAGTCGGGCTGTCGAACCTGCACCCTGGACGGGTCAATGAATCGCGTTTGCCTTTCCAGGCCGGGGTAGGGCGACGAGCCCCCCATTCTCCGGATAGTGCCCCACTCACGGAGGAGCGAGCGATGGATGGGGGATTAACGTCGGTATGCGTCGTTAATTCCCCACGGATCGCCTGAAAGCGGACGCGTGGGGCGTTTCCCCTTTCGTTCACCAGCCCCGCAAGATCCGCGCGCCGCCGTGCCCGCGCTAACCCCGCAGCGCCTCCCGCACGAACTCGATATCGGCGTGCATGGCTTCGGTCCCGCCAGGGGTCTCGCAGACGACCGGCGCACCCGCGGCGCGGATCATCTCGCGCAGGGCATCGGCGCCGATCTCCCCCGTGCCGAGGTTGGCGTGGCGGTCGGCGCCGGTGCCGGGCGGGTCGCGGGAGTCGTTGGCGTGCAGGAGGTCGATGCGGCCGACGATCGCGAGCACCCGGTCGATGGCGCCGGAGAGCTCCTCTCCCGCGGCGTGGGCGTGACAGGTGTCGAAGCAGAAGCCGATCTCCATGTCCGCCTTGTGGTCGGTGATCGTCTCCCACAGCCCGGCGAGGGCGTCGAAGCGCCGGGCGACGGCGTTGTCGCCCCCGGCGGTGTTCTCGATGTAGAGCGGCACCTCGGTCTCGAGCATCTCGATGCTCCGGGCCCAGCGCCCGAACCCGGCCGCGACGCCGTCCTCGGCGTACCCTGGATGGACGATCACCGCGGCGGCGCCGACATCCGCCGCGGCGTCGCAGGTCTGCTGGAGGATCTTTCGCGACCCGTAGCGGACGTTGTTCCTGGGCGAGCACACGTTGATGAGATAGGGAGCGTGGACGTACAGGGGTACCGTCGAGGCCCGCAGCTCCTCCGCGTCGTCGCGCGGAGGCGGCTTCCTCCACCCCTGCGGATCGGACAGGAAGACCTGTACGCAATCGGCGCCCAGGGCCTCGGCCTCGTCGAGCGGGTGGGTGGGGGAGACGTGAGCGCCCACGGCGAGCTTCGAGGGCATCATGCCGCGAGCATAGTCACGCTTTAGAGCGCGGGAAGGGGGCCACCCTACACTCCCACGGGTGGAGGACCCGGCGACCCTGGGAACGATGCGATGAAGAGGCTCGTCATCCTCGGCGCGACGGGATCGATCGGCGAGCAGGCGCTGGACGTCGTCCGCTCCTCCGGGGAGCTCTCCATCGTCGGCCTCGCCGCCGCCCGGCGGTGGGATCGCGTGGTGGAGCAGGCACGCGACCACGGCGTGCCCGCGATCGCCCTGATCGAGCCGGAGGCGGCCGCAGCGGCTTCGGCCGCCTGGAACGGCCGGGTCCTCGCCGGGACCGAGGGGGTGCGGGAGCTGATCGCCACCTCGGAGGCCGACCTCGTGCTGAACGGAGTCGTCGGCTTCGCCGGCCTCGGGCCGAGCATCGTGGCGCTCGCCGAGGGGATCGAGCTGGCCCTCGCGAACAAGGAGAGCCTGGTGGTGGGCGGCGAACTGGTCACGGCGCTCGCCGAGGCGACGGACACCCGGATCATCCCGGTCGACTCCGAGCATTCGGCGCTCTTCCAGCTGGTCGGGGCGGAGCCGCCGGGAACGGTCGAGCGCCTGGTCTTGACCGCGTCCGGCGGGCCGTTCCGCGGCCGGACCGACCTCGCCGCGGTTACGCCTGACGAGGCTCTCGCGCACCCGACCTGGGAGATGGGGGGGAGGATCACGATCGACTCGGCCACGCTGATGAACAAGGGCTTCGAGCTGATCGAGGCGCATCACCTCTTCGGCCTCTCCTACGAGCGGGTCGACGTCGTCGTTCATCCCCAGTCGATCGTTCACGCGCTTGTCCACCTCAACGACGGCGCGACGCTGGCCCACCTCGGCTATCCGGACATGCGGGTCCCGATCTCCTACGCGCTTCACTTCCCCGAGCGCGCGGATGTCGACGTGCCGACGCTCGACCTCGCGGCCGCGGGCGAACTCCGGTTCGAGCAGCCGGACGTGGAGACGTTCGCGTGCCTGCGCTTGGCCCGCGAGGCCGGTGAGGCCGGAGGGACGGCGCCCTGCGTCCTGAATGCCGCCGACGAGGTGGCGGTGGCCGCCTTCCTCGATGGCCGGATTCCGTTCCCCGCGATCGCCGAGGTGGTCGAGCGGACCCTCGAGGCGCTGCCGGCCCGCAAACCCGGGCACTTCGAGGACCTCTACGCGGTCGACCTGGAGGCGCGCGAGCGGGCCCGGGAGCTGATCGCCACCGTGGGAGCAACGCGATGAGCTCGTTCCTTGGTGGCGCGTGGCCCTGGATCCTCACGATCGCGGGCTTCGCGTTCCTGATCATCATCCACGAGTTCGGCCACTTCATCGCCGCGAAGGCGACCGGCATGCGCGTCGAGCGGTTCTTCCTCTTCTTCCCGCCCAAGCTCGTGAGCGTCAAGCACGGCGAGACCGAGTACGGGATCGGGGCGCTGCCCTTCGGGGGCTTCGTGAAGATCACCGGGATGAACCCGGACGAGCTCGATCCGGCTCGATCTACCGGTGAGACGACGGCGCCGAAGCAAGGCGTGCTCGCCGCGGTGGAAGGGGCGGGGCAGGACCGCCCCCGTGAGCCGCTGCCGCCGGAGGTCTTGGAGCGCGCCTACTACAAGCAGCCCGTCTGGAAGCGGATCGTCGTGATCGGCGCCGGCCCGACGATGAACGTCCTGCTCGCGTTCGTGATCCTGTTCGCGATCGGGCTCGGGTTGGCGGGCGGGCTGCGCCAGGTGGACAACACCGTGGGGGACATCTCGCCCGGGACGCCGGCCGCCCAGCACCTCCAGACCGGCGACAGGATCATCGAGGTCGATGGAAAGAGCTTTCGCCACGCCTCGATCGACGATCGGCTGATCCGCTTCAGGCGCCTCGTCGCGCAGCACAAGTGTGCCGGCAAGCCGACCGACGGCTGCCGCGCGAAGACCCCGGTGCACCTGCGGATCGCGCGCAACGGTCACGTGCGGAGCATCGTGATCACGCCTGTCTACGACGCCGACATCCGGCGCACGCGACTGGGCTTCACATACGGCTCGAGGCCGGAGCACCTCTCGTTCTCCGGCGCGGCCAGCAACGCCGCGTCAGAGATGTGGAGGGTCACGAGCGGGACCGTGGGCGTCTTCTCGCACATCTTCGAGTCGAAGGAGCGAAAGAAGATCCACGGCATCGTCGGGATCTCCGACGTCACGCATCAGGCATTCCAGTTCGGCCCGACCGAGGCGCTCACGCTGATCGCCCTGATCAGCCTCTCCCTCGCGATCATCAACCTGTTCCCGTTCCTGCCGCTCGACGGTGGCCACATCTTCTGGAGCCTGGTCGAGAAGGTGCGCGGGCGTGCGGTCCCGTTCAGCGTGATGGAGCGGGCGAGCGCGATCGGCTTCGTGCTCGTGATGGTCCTGTTCGCGGTCGGGCTCAGCAACGACATCAGCAGGCTCAACGGCAACGGCTTCACCCTGCGATAGGCGTGCCGCCTTCGGGGTAGGCTTAGCCCGGGATGGAGGTGACCACCAGCGTCTCGCGAGAGACCGAGCGCCCGGTGGCGCTCGACGCCAAAACGGCGTGCGAGGCGTTCCAGTTGACGGCCCAGGCGCATCCGGACCGGGTCGCGATCCGGACGAAGGGCGACGAACTCACCTGGAGCTGGGGCGAATACTCCGAGCGCACACACGCCGTCGCGGCCGGGCTCGCGGCCCTCGGAGTGCGCAAGGCCGACACCGTCGCGCTGATGCTCACGAACCGACCGGAGTTCCACTTCTGCGACGCGGCCGCGATGCACCTCGGAGCGATCCCGTTCTCGATCTACAACACCTACACGCCCGAGCAGATCCAGCATCTCCTGACGGACGCCGGGGCCAAGGTGGCCGTCACCGAGCAGGCGTTCGCCGCGAGGGTCCTTGCCGCCAAGGACGACGTCGCCTCGCTCGAGCAGGTCGTGGTGGTCGACGGGGGGCCGCCTGCCGGGGCGATCTCACTCGAGGAGCTGGCCGAGCAAGGGACGGGCGACTTTGACTTCAAGGCGGCGTGGCAGGCCGTCGAGCCTGAGGATGTCCTGACCCTCATCTACACGTCGGGAACGACGGGCCCACCGAAGGGGGTGCAGATCACGCACTCGAACATCTGCGAGACGGTGCGCTCCTATGACCGGATGATCCAGTTCCCCGACGGTGGACGGATCGTCTCGTACCTGCCGATGGCCCACATCGCCGAGCGGAACGTGAGCCACTACCTGCCGATGCTTTGTGGATTCACGATCACCTGCTGCCCTGAGCCTCGCGAAGTGATCGCCTACCTGCCCGAGGTGCGCCCCAGCTGGTTCTTCGCCGTGCCGCGAATCTGGGAGAAGCTGAAGGCTGGGCTCGAGCAGATGCTCGCTGCCGCACCGGAGGAGCAGCGAGAGGCCACGCAGGCCGCCCTCGACGCCGCGCTGGAGAAGGTTCGCGCCGAGCAGCGAGGGGAGGAGGTTCACGACGATCTGGCCGAGCGAGTGGCGAAGGCAGACGAGGAGATCTTCTCCAAGCTTCGGTCGCACCTCGGCCTCGACGAGCTCGAGGCCTGCAATGTGGGCGCGGCGCCGACCCCACCGGAGGTGATCGAGTTCTTCCACGCCCTCGGCATTCCGCTCGCCGAGCTCTGGGGCATGTCGGAGACGACGGGCGCGGGCACCTGCAACCCGCGGGAGTGGATCAAGATCGGCACCGTGGGACCCGCGGGACCGGGGATCGAGGTGAAGCTGGCAGAGGACGGCGAGGTGATGGTCAAGGGTCCGGTGGTGATGAAGGGCTACCGGAACCTGCCGGACAAGACGTCGGAGGCGTTCACGGACGACGGATACCTGCTCACCGGCGACATCGGCGAGTTCGACGAGGACGGCTACCTGCGAATCGTTGATCGCAAGAAGGAGCTGATCATCACGGCCGCCGGGAAGAACCTCTCGCCGGCGAATATCGAGGCGCGCCTGAAGCAGATCCCCGTGGTGAGCCAGGCGATCGCGATCGGCGATCGCCGCAAGTTCATCAGCGCACTCCTGACGCTCGATCCGGAGGCGGCGAAAGCGTGGGCGAACGAGCACGGCGCAGAGACCGAGCTCGAGGCGCTGGCCCAGAACGAGGAGCTCGTCGCGGAGATCGAGCGCGGAGTCCAGGAGGCGAACGAGGAGCTCGCCCGCGTCGAGCAGGTGAAGAAGTTCAAGGTGCTGTCGACCGATTGGGAGCCCGGGGGCGACGAGCTGACGCCGACGATGAAGCTCAAGCGAAAGCCGATCGCCGAGAAGTACGCGGAGGAGATCGAGGCGCTCTACGCCGGCTGAGCGAGCGGCTCAGCCCCGCTTCTTGACCACCTTGAACGACTTGCGCGCCGGCGTGGGATCGGTGAATCCACCGCTCCTGGCGCGCACCTTAAAGGTGTGCTTGCCCAGCGTCAGGCGGTGAAGCCGGTCGGGGCTCACGCAGCGCTTGAACGGCCCGCCGTCGAGCTTGCATTTGAACACTGCCGGCTTCTGAGTCGACTTGAACTTGAAGGTTGGGGTGCGATCGGTGGTCTTCCGATCCGGAGCCTTGGTGATGATCGTGTTCGCGCAAGGGTGCTCGTGCGGGACGGCCGCGTTGTTGAGGGGATCGGGCGCGCCGTCGGCCCAGTTCGAGGGGCTGTCCGTGTCATCGGAGGCCTCGAGCAAGGTCGGGCAGCGCCCCGCGATCGACCGGTCGATTGCCATACCGTCCGCGATCCCCGACGTCGGGTCGACATTGCCGCCGGTGGACGAGGGCAGCGGCGTCCCGCTCGCGTTGTTGAAGTTCCCCCACGAGACGCAGTCGACGAAGCCCGGAGTCCCGGAGACGTAGCAGGCGGCCCCACCGGCGTCGGCGATGTGGTCCCCGGACGGCAGCGTGAAGTCTCCGCTCATGCCAAAGGTGGCCTGGGCGGTGAGGGTGGCGAAGAGAACGCGTCGCTGGGTCTGGCCGTTCGCAAGGTCGGTGGTCGGGGTGAAGCTCAGGGTCTCGTTTCCGGTCGCGTCATAGAGGTGGAGGGAGACCCCCTCGGAGAAGAAGTTCTCCCCGGTCGAATACATCTGGACCTCGACGTACTCGTCCGTGGGACTGCTGCTGCTTCCGGCGTAGAGCTCGCGGAGCTTAACCAGGTGGTTGCTCGCTAGGGCGGCGGCCGGGAGGAACAGGGCGAGGGCGCACGCCGCAAACGTCACAAGCGCCCGGGCGCGACCGCGTCGACGGGGCTCCTCCCCAGCGTCCCTCATTGCGCGTAGTTATACGGCTTTCCCGCGCGCGAGGTTCAAACCCGACTGTTCGGCTCCGGCGCACACGAGGAGGTTCGCGACCCCGCCTCAGGTTGGCTGAAGGTGGCTCGATACCCTGTTCGCGATGGCTTCCAAGCGTCAGATATGGGTCAAGGACGTGCCGGTCGGCGGAGGCGCCCCGGTGGTCGTCCAGACGATGACCAAGACCGAGACCGCCAATCTCGAGGCGACCATGAACCAGATCCGCGAGGTAGCCGAGGCAGGGGCGGACCTGGTTCGTGTCGCGGTGCCCAGGGACAAGGACGCCGAGGCGCTGCGGACGATCGTCGCGGAGTCGCCGATCCCGGTGATCGCCGACATCCACTTCAACTACACGCTGGCGCTGAAGGCGGTCGACGCCGGCGCCCACTGCATCCGTTTGAATCCGGGCAACATCGGCGGCCCCGACAAGGTCGCGCAGGTGGCCGAGAAGGCGACCGCGGCGGGGGTGCCGATGCGGATCGGCGTCAACTCCGGCTCGCTACCCAAGCACCTTCACGAGCTCGAGAGCTCAAATCCCGTCGAGGCTCTCGTGCAGGCGGCCGTGGAGTTCGTGGAGCTGATGGAGCGCCTCGACTTCCAGAACTTCAAGGTGTCGATCAAGTCGACCAGCGTCCCCAACACGATCGCCGCCAACCGGCTCCTGGCGTCCAAGATCGAGTATCCGATCCACCTCGGGATCACCGAGGCGGGCACCAAGTGGTCCGGCTCGCTGAAGTCGGCCGTGGGGCTGGGGACGCTGCTCGCCGATGGGATCGGCGACACGATTCGCATCAGCCTCTCCACCTTCCACGCCGAGGAGGAGGTGAAGGTCGCGTGGGAGATCCTGAAGGCGCTCGGCCTTCGCGAGCGCGGCCCGGTCCTGATCGCCTGCCCGACCTGCGGGCGGCTCCAGTTCGACATGGACACGGTCGTCGCGGAGATCGAGACCCGCCTCGAGCAGTACGGTGAGCCGATCGAGGTGGCCGTTCTCGGCTGCGCCGTGAACGGGATCGGCGAGGCGTCGCACGCGGACTTCGGGATCACCGGCGCCAAGAACGAGGGGCTGATCTTCGCCCACGGCAAGCCGCTGCGGAAGGTGCCCCAGGACGACCTCGTCGACGCCCTGTTCGACGAGATCGACAGGTCCCTCGACCGGGGGAAGGTCGACGTGGACGCCCACAAGGCCGCCGAGGGCGCGGCATGGCTGAAGCGGATCGAGGACGAGAACGCTGACGAGCTGACACCCGAGCGAATCGCGCAAATGGAGGCCGCCGCGGCGAGGGACGAGGGGAAGGACGTCACAACGGAGCCGTTCCTGCGGCCGGTCAAGCGCCAGCGGGTGGAGCTCGACGAGGCGGCGTCGCCGGTCGCCGGCCGGCGCTTCACCCGGGCGTAGGCGCGGCCCTCCGCGCGGCCGTCGCGGGCGTTCGCGCGGAGGGGCGCGGGCGGGGTCTGTGGCGGATCCCAGGCCCGCTAGTAGCCTTGCCGCGCAGTGACGCGGCTGGCGACCTACTTCCTGCCCACCCTCCGCGAGGACCCCGCCGACGCCGAGTCCGTGTCGCACCGGCTGATGATTCGGGCCGGGCTGATCCGCCAGCTGGGCGCGGGGATGTGGACGTTCCTGCCGGCCGGCTACCGGGTGGTCAAGCGGGTGGAGGCGATCCTCCGGGAGGAGATCGACGCGATCGGCGGTCAGGAGATGCTGATGCCGGTGCTGCAGCCCGCGGAGATCTGGCGCCAGACGGGCCGCTACGACATCGACGAGCTGTTCAAGCTCAAGGATCGCAGGGAGGCCGAGCTGGCGCTGGCGATGACCCACGAGGAGAACATCACCTTCCACATCGCGCACGACGTCCGCTCCTACCGCGAGCTGCCGATGATCCTCTACCACGTCCAGACCAAGGAGCGCGACGAGCCGCGCCCCCGCGCCGGCCTTCTGCGGACCCGCGAGTTCACGATGAAGGACTCGTACTCCTTCGACCGCGATGCCGAGGGCCTCGAGCGCTCCTACGAGCTGCACATCCAGGCCTACGATCGGATCTTCGATCGTTGCGGCCTGCGGTGGTATCGCGTGGAGGCCGACGTCGGGATGATGGGCGGCTCGGGCGCGCACGAGTATCTGGCGCCGTGCGCGGCGGGCGAGAACGAGGTGGCGTTGGCCCCTGGATACGCCGCTAACGTCGAGGTCGCCTCGGCGGAGCCGCAGCCGGTCGACCTGCCGCCGGCGCTTGACGCCCCGCGCGAGGTCCCGACCCCCGGCCTCACCACCGTGGAGGAGGTCTCCGGAGCCCTCGGCGTCGCGCCCGGGGCGCTACTCAAGGCCATGCCGGTGGTGGTGGGCGGCGACCGCATGATCGTGGTGCTGGTGCGAGGGGATCACCGGCTCAACGAGGTCAAGCTCCGAAACGCCCTGGGCGCCGAGTTCAGGCCGGCGCACCCGGACGAGATCGCCGAGCGGCTGGGACCGGCGGGGTACGTGGGGCCGGTGGGAGCGAACCTCCCGGTGATCAAGGACGCGGCGATCGCCGGCGGCGGATTGGTTTCCGGCGCGAACAGCCCCGACACCCACCTGATCGGCGTCGAACCCGGCAGGGACTTCGCCTACGAGGAGATGGACGTTCGCTCCGTTGAGCGTGGAGACTTCGCGCCCGGCGGGCACCCGATCGAGATCGAGCCCGCGATCGAGGTGGGGCAGATCTTCAAGCTGGGCACCCGGTACTCGGAGCCACTCGGCGCCACGTATCTCGATGAGGACGGCGCCAAGCGTCCGATCGTCATGGGCAGCTACGGGATCGGCCCAGCGCGCACGGTCGCCGCCGCGATCGAGCAGAACGCCGACGAGCGAGGGATCGTCTGGCCGCGCTCGCTCGCCCCGTGGGACGTACACCTGGTGGGGCTCGGCAGCGACGGGGACGAGGTCTCCCAGACGGCGGAGCGCCTTTACGGCGAGCTCGTCGACGCCGGGGTCGCGGTGATCTACGACGACCGCGACGCCGGGCCGGGCGAGAAGCTGACCGACGCCGAGCTCTTGGGCTGCACGCTCCGGGTCGTGGTCGGGAGGCGAGCGCTGGCGGAGGGCGCCGTCGAGGCGCAGGTCCGGCGGACCGGAGCCGAAGAGCGGCTGGGTGTCGCCGAGGCCGCGAGCCGCGCGCTCGAGCTGCTCGATGGTCTTGAGTAGACGTCGCCTGCTCGGACTCGACCGCTCCGGCCCAAAGCCCTCGGCGACCCGCCGCGGCCAGCCGCTGCGGCCGCTCACGGTCCCCAACCTGGTCGGCTACGCGCGGTTGGCCGCCATCCCGGTATTCCTGTACCTCGCCCTTCGATCCAGCGACGGGCGCACGGCGGCAGCGGCGACGGTCTACCTCGCGATCTCGGCGGGCGATTACCTCGACGGCTTCCTCGCCCGCGCCACCGGACAGTACAGCCGGATGGGGGCGCTCCTCGACCCGGTGATCGACCGGCTCACGATCCTCGCCGGGGTGGTGGTGTGCTGGAAGTTCGAGCTCCTGCCGCGGTGGGCGCTCGGGGTGCTCGCGGTCCGCGAGCTCGCGACCCTGGTCCTCGCCCAGCTCGCGCTCCGGCGCGGGGTCGACCTCGAGATCAACTGGGTCGGACGGTGGTCGGTGTGGCTGACGATGGGCGGCATCTTCCTGGCCCTCGTGACCAGCGCCTGGATCGCACCGGCCATGTTCCTCGTCGGCCTGGCTGGATCGCTGCTCGCCTCCGCCCTGTATCTGAAGGTCGGGCTGGCCGAGGCGCGCCGGGCGGGGGGCGGTTGATGCTTTGCAATGCCTCAACCTCAACTTGACCTTTGCTCGACGCGCCTATAATCGCGCGGGCGCCAACAACGAGAGGGAGCACGCCAAGTGGAGGAAACCTATCCGGACGTCAGCTCGATGAGCGACAAGGATCTCAAGGAGCTGATCGATCAGCTCGCGGACGAGGAGCGCGAGATCTCCTACCGGCGTCGGCTCCTCCACGGCAAGATCGACATCCTTCGCGCCGAGCTGGTCAATCGGCTGAAGGCGAAGCGCGAGGCGGGCGATGTCCTGATCACCGGGGACGACGTCCAGCAGCTCACCGACATCCTGCTCGGCAAGGTGCCCGCGCCCCCGGACGAGGAGCCCTAGTGGGGAGGGGGGCGTAGTGGCACTCCACTGTCCGGAGTGCGGGTTCGTCAACCCGGAAGGCGCCAACTACTGCCAGAAGTGCGGCGCGTTCCTCGCGCGGCCGGAGGGCGAGGATTCGACGACGATGGCCTACAAGGTCGGGGAGACGGGCGAGTACGAGCCCGTGGACGTCACCGACGAAGTCGACAAGGCCGGGGCGGCGCTCGTGATCCGTTCCGGCGGCGGCCGCGCCGGGGAGAGCTTCACGGTCGAGGGCGACAGGATGAGCATCGGGCGAACCCCTGACGCCGCCGTATTTCTCGACGACGTCACCGTCTCCCGCAACCACGCGCTCATCGTCCGCCGGCGCGACGGCCTCTACATCGACGACCTTGGCTCCCTGAACGGGACCTATGTCAATCGGCGCCGAATCGAGTCGCACAAGCTCGACGACGGCGACGAGATCCAGATCGGCAAGTACAAGCTCAGCTATCTGGAGCGCTGAAGATGGCGGTTGCGACGACGCCAGGGGACGGGAGCAAGGGGCGCAGCGAGGCCGAGCGCCGCCCGCGGGCGGGCTCGGCCTCGCGGCCCCGGAAGGCGCTGACGATCGGGGCCGTCGCCAAGATCCTGAGCCAGGAGTTCGACGACATCTCGATCTCGAAGATCCGCTACCTCGAGGATCAGAAGCTGCTCTCGCCCCGGCGAACGCAGGGCGGCTATCGGCTCTATTCCCAGGCGGACGTCGAGCGGCTGAGGGCGATCCTGCGGATGCAGCGGGACGAGTTCCTGCCCCTTCGCGTAATCCGGCAGGAGCTCGCGACGGGCGACTTCACGGGCACCCGGCGCGGAAGCGAGGCCGCCGCGACGCGCCGAGCGGCGTCGGTCGAGGCCCCGGTGTCGACGCTCAGCATGGAGGAGCTCTTGGATGACGCGGGCGTCTCCGAGGGCCTCCTGCGCGAGCTCCAGGAGTACGGCATCGTCCAGCCCGAGCGCCGCGACGGCCGGCTCACCTATGACGAGACCGACCTCGAGATCGTCCGCGCGGCGGGCGAGCTGTCCCGCTTCGGGGTCGCGGGCCGCAACCTGCGCGTCTTTCGGACCTCGGCCGATCGGGAGGCGGCGCTCCTGCAGCAGATCGTCGGTCCGGCGCTGCGCTCCCGGAGTCAGGCGCGCCGCAAGGAGGCGATCGAGAACCTCGAGAGCCTCGCGGCGGTGTGCGGTCACTTGAAGCATCTGCTCCTGGTCAGGGATCTCCGCCGCATCAAGGGCGCCGACTAGCGCGCGGCCGGGTGCCGCGCGTCTCGCGAAAGAGGGTCATCGCGGCGCCGCGTGAGCGGGTGTGGGACCTGGTGTCCGATCCTCACCACCTGCCGCGCTGGTGGCCGCGCACGTTGCGCGTGGAGGACGTCCGGCAGGTTCAGGGTTGGCGTCGTAGTCGGTGGACCACGGTCCTCGGCACCGAGCGCGGCCGGAGCGTGCGGGCCGACTACCGCTGCACCGGAGCGACGCGAGGCGAGCGCTACGCCTGGGAGCAGGAGGTCGAGGGCACGCCGTTCGACAAGATCCTGCGCGCGGCGTCGCTGGAGATCGAGCTCTCGAGCGCCGGCGACGGGACCGGAGTGACGCTTGCCGCGCGGGAGCGCCTGCGGGGCTTCTCACGGCTCGGCTCCCCGTGGATGCGCCTGGCCGTGCGGCGGCGCCTGGAAGAGGCCCTGGATGGCATCGAGCGCGCTCTGACGTGACCCGCGACCGCGCCCTCGAGCCCGACCGGGCGCCGATGAAGTGGTGGGGATGGGGTAGGGAAGGGCGGCGGATCGAGATCCCGCCAGAGGCGGTCACGATGCTGGCCGCCGAGCTGGGGGAGGCCGAGCCGGGGGGGCGCGTCGACCTCGAGGCGGTCGTCATCCCTGCGCCGCTTCCGCTGCCGCCGGAGATCGCCGCGACGGTCGGACCGGGCGCGGTGCTCACCGGTCACGAGCAGCGCGTGCGGCGTGCTGCCGGGCGAAGCTACCCGGACCTCGTCCGGCTGCGCGCCGGGAAGCTGGACGACGCCCCGGACGCGGTGGTCCTTCCAGCCGATCCCGAGCAGGTCTCCCGGGTGCTCGAGGTCTGCGCGAACGAGGCAATCGCTGTGGTGCCGTTCGGCGGCGGCACGAGCGTGGTCGGAGGGGTCGAGCCCGTGCGGGCGCGCTTCGAGCGCCTCGTCTCGCTCGACCTGCGCCGGCTTCGAGGCGTGGAGGTGGACTCACGCTCGATGACCGCGAGGCTGGAGCCCGGGCTGCGCGGGCCGGAGGCCGAGGAGGAGCTGGCGCTCCGCGACGTGACGCTCGGCCACTATCCGCAGTCGTTCGAGTACGCCACGATCGGCGGCTTCGCGGCCACCCGCTCGGCGGGCCAGGCGTCGAGCGGCTACGGACGCTTCGATGAGCTCGTGACACAGGTCGCCCTCGCGGCGCCGGCGGGCAGGCTGCGCACGCTCGAGATCCCGCACAGCGCGGCCGGCCCCGCGCTGCGGGAGATCGTGCTCGGGTCGGAGGGGGTGCTCGGCGCGATCACGGAGGTGTCGGTACGGGTGCGGCCGCGGCCCGAGCGGCGGCGCTACGAGGCGTGGATGGCGCCCGACTTCGGCTCGGGCGCGGAGGTCGTGCGCGCGCTGGCTCAGGCCGATGCGCTGCCGGACGTCGTCCGCGTCTCCGACGAGGCGGAGACGCGGGTCGGGCTGGCGCTCGCGGGCGCAGGGGGCGCCCGGGGCGCCGCCCTTTCCGCCTACCTGCGAGCTCGCGGCCGCCTGAACGGCTCACTCATTATCTGCGGGTGGGAGGGCGAGCGGGACGCCGTCGAGAGACGGCGCGCGCTCACGTCGCGCCGCCTTCGCTCGGGCGGCGCGGTCCCGCTCGGCGGCGCGCCGGGCAGGGCGTGGGATCGCTCGAGGTACGACGGTCCCTACCTGCGCGACGGGCTGCTCGACCTCGGCTACCTCGCTGAGACGCTCGAGACGGCGCACACCTGGAGCCGGCTCGGCGGGCTCTACGACGAGGTGCGGGCGGCGCTTCGCACGGCGCTCGCTGCGCAGGGGACGCACGCGCTTGTGATGTGCCACCTCTCGCACGCCTATCGCGACGGCGCCTCCCTCTACTTCACCTTTCTGGCCCGCGGGCGCCCGGGGGCCGAGCTCGAGCAGTGGAGGGCGGCGAAGACCGCAGCGTGCGGCGCGATCGTCGAGACGGGTGGCACGATCACGCACCATCACGGGGTCGGCCGCGACCACGCGCCCTACATGCCCGCGGAGGTGGGCGAGCTGGGCATCGAGACCCTGCGCGCCGTCAAGGAGCGCCTCGATCCGGTGGGAGTCATGAACCCGGGAAAGCTCATCCCCTCCTAGGAGAGCTGCCAGGTTGCGATCCCCGCCGCGCCTATGGGCTTAGCCGCCGGTTCCCGCGCCGGACTTGGGGATCGCGCCCTGCAGCACGCTGGTCCCGGGGCGCTTGATGATGATCTTCTTCTGCTTGATCGCGTTCTGGATCGCGTTCCGGACCGTCGTCACCGGCGCCAGGGAGACGTTGACCAGCTGGACCCGGGCGAGCACCGGGATGATCGGAGACGGGATCGGGAAGCGGTTGCTGTATGAGCCGTTCTTGTCGACCGCGAAGGGGGAGAGCGGATAGCCCTGATTGGCGGTCAGCAGGAGCCAGATCACGTATGTCTGGTTGGCCGGCGCGGGCTTCAGCCCTCGCACGCGCACGTCGGCGAACGGCTGCTGCCCGTTCGCGAGCCCGATGTTCACGCTGCCGCTGCCGCCCGGGCCCCCCTGGGGCCGAAGCTGCACTCGGGCCAGATTCTGGGTCGTGGTCGAGGTGCTCGAGCCGGTGGTCGAGGCCGTCGTATTGCCGCTGCCGCTGCTGCCGCTGCTGCTGAAGGCGCCGGTGATGCCGAGGACGACGACCGCGACGAGCACCGCCGCGCACACGAGGCCGACGATCAGCCGGGTCTGGCTCTGGCTCAGCGTCGTTCGCACCGGCGCGGGGCCGGCCGCGGCGGGCTCGCCCTCCGGGGGCGGTCGCCCTCTGCGCAACCGCCCGGGGAGGCGAAGGCGCGACGTCGGGAGACTCGGGCGGCGTCTCGGGCGCGGCCGTCGCTCCTCCCCCGGCAGCCGGGGCAGCTCGCCCTGAGGGGCGATCAGGCGGAGCTTCTGCGAGAGCTCGGTGGCGAGGGCCAGGTCCGCGGGATCGTCCTTCAGGTGGCGGACCGCGTCCGCGCGCCCGATCGGGTCCGCCTGGCCGAGGAGGTAGTCGGTGAGCCCGACGTTGCGATCCGGGTCGGCCCCGGCGAGCTCGGTCAGCGCCGCCCGGGCGCGGCTCCGCACCTCGGTCTCGGCCACGCCGAGGACGGACGCGAGATCCGCGTAGCTCTGCCCGCGCTCGAGGAGGAGCTGGAGCATCGCTTGCTGGTCCGCGGACAGAGGCACGACTAAGCGGAAGCCTAGGGAGTCGGATACCCCGGCGGTGCAGGGACTCTCGTGAGGCGGCGTTTGGGGGAGAAGTAACGTTGGCGCCGTGGCTCGAGGGCTCGCTGACCTGGCCCTGAGACGACCGTGGGCGCTCTTGGCGGCCAACCTGGCCGTGCTGGCGGCCGCCACCGTCCTCGCCGTGGGGGCGCCGGACCGGCTGGGCATCGGCTCGCTCGCACTCGACGAGGGGGCCCGCGGCCCGAAACGGCGCGCGGCCCGATCTTGTGATCGCGACCACCGGCAACCTCCCCGTCCGCTCCGGGCCGGGGTTGCGCTGCGGGTGATCTCGTCCCAGGTCCGCACGGATGCCGACGTGGTGGCGCTCCGCCGCGGGAGGGTGTCCGCGAATGGGCGCTCGACCTCGCTCTTGGTCTCCCTCGGCGGTGACGACACCGAGGACCAACAGGCGGTCCAGCGAATCGAGTCCGGCATCGATCCAGGCCCCCTGAGCGTCACCTTCGGCGGCGAGATCGCGGACCTCCTCAGGGCCCGAGGCGACCTCGCGCACGACCTGTGGAAGCTCGAGCTCCTCATGGTCCCGTTCGTCGCCCTGATCCTGGTTGGCGCGCTCGGACTCCTGCCGGCCCTCGGCCCGATCCTCTGCGGGGCGACCGCGATCGCCGGAGCCCTGGCGGGCCTGCGCGTCGTGGCGGCGTTCACGAACGTGTCGCTGCTCGGCGTCGCGCCCGCCGCCGCGATCGGGCTCACCCTGGGAGTGGAGGCGGCGTGCCTCGTGACCGCCCGCGTTCGACAGGAGACGGTCCGTTCCCCGGGGTCGGGATGGGCTCGAGCGCGCGCTGCATGAGGTCGCCGTGACCGGGGCGCCGCTCTGCCTGGCCGCGACGGCGGCGACGGCGGGGCTGTTCGCGACCGGGCTCGACCAGGCTCCCTCGATGGTCCTTGGCTGCGCGCTCGCCGCCGCCTTCGCGCTCGGCTCGGCCCTGATCGCGGTGCCCGGCTTGCTGGTGCTGATCGGCGCCAGGGCGAGCGAAGCGGACGGAGACGTGCCCGGCGAGCCGCGCCTCAGCGGTCCCTCCCGCAGGGTCGGCGGCTTCCTCGCCCGTGATCGCTGGCGCGCCGGAGCCGCCCTCGGCCTCGCGACCCTGCTGATGCTGGCCGCGGCAGCGCCGGCGCTTCACGGCACGAGCCGGCCGTTTGCGGCGGCCGATCTGCCCCCGGGGTCGCCGTCCGTCTTCGGCGACCTGCCGCTGGCGGCTGGGGTCTCGGCCGCGGCGCTCGCGCTCGTGGCCGCGTTTCGCTCCGGGAGGATCGTGCCGGTCGCGGTGGTCAGCCTGCTTCCGGCCGCCGCAGCATCTGGGCTGTGCGTCCTGGTCTTCCAGGACGGTCACCTCGCGGGGACGATCGGCCTGCACCGCCACGGGGCGTTGGAGACCGGGGCGGTGACCTCCGTGCTCGCGGCGGTCTGCGCGGTGTCGGGCGGGCGCGCCGTGACCGCGATCCGCGCCAGCCGGGGCGAGCGCTCGCTCGGCCTCGGCCCGGTCGCGTCGGCCGAGGGGGTCGCCGCCTTCACGGTGCCGGCGGCGATCGTCGCCACCTCGATCGCCGCCGCGGCGACCGGTGCGCTGGCTGGCTCGGACCTTTACGCCGCGCGGGAGTTCGGGCTTGCGGTCGCCGCGGGCCTCCTCATCGACCTCGCGCTGTTGCGGGCGCCGCTGATCGCGGGGCTCGCGCGGTGGGGCGGCAGTGGCAGTTAGTCTCCGCCGCCGTGGAGGGCGACAGCCGGCTCACCGGCAGCGACCGGTTCGGCGAGACCATCGGGATCGAGTACGTCGAGACGACGCCCGACGAGATCCGTGCCCGGGTGCCGGTGGCGGCCCACCTGCTGCAGCCGGTGGGCCTCGTTCACGGGGGCGTGTACGCGGCGATCGCCGAGAGCGTGTGCTCCGCGGCCACCTGGCTCGCGGTGCACGAGCGGGGAATGGTGGCGATGGGTCAGTCCAACGCCGCCACCTTCCTGCGCCCGATCACCGAGGGCCACGTCAACGCGGTCGCCCGCCCACGCCACCGCGGACGCTCCACGTGGGTGTGGGACGTGGAGATCGCCGATGACGATGGGCGCCTCTGCGCGCTCGTGCGCATGACCGTCGCCGTGCGGCCGATGGCGGCGGAGGCTAGCCCCGAAACCGGTTCGTGATCGGCAGGCGGCGATCCCGCCCGAAGGCCTTCGGCGTGATCCTGATGCCGGGCGGCGCCTGGCGCCGCTTGTACTCGGAGCGGTCAACCAACGCGATCACCTCGTCGACGAGCTCCGGGTCGATTCCCTCGGCGACGATCTCCTCGCGCCCGCGATCCTCCTCGACGTAGGCCGCCAGGATGCGGTCGAGCACCTCATACGGCGGAAGCGAGTCCTCGTCGCGCTGCTCGGGTCGAAGCTCGGCGGAGGGCGCCCGCTCCAGCACCGACGCCGGCACCAGCTCCCGGCCCTCGAGCTCGTTGCGGTGCCGGACGAGCCGATAGACCAGCGTCTTCGGCACATCCTTGACCACCGCGAAGCCCCCCGCCATGTCCCCGTAGAGGGTCGCGTACCCGACCGACATCTCGCTCTTGTTGCCGGTGGTCAGGACCAGCCACCCGAACCGGTTCGAGAGGGCCATCATCAGGTTGCCGCGGATCCGCGCCTGGATGTTCTCGGCCGCCAGCTCGGCGCCGGCGCCGCCGGCTTCCGCCTCCCGCGCGGCCTGGGTGGCCGGCCCGCTGCCTGCGGGCGCACCGGAGGCGGCGCCGTCGGATGACGCGGCGCCTGCCGCCAGGAGGTCGTCGTAGGCGCCCATCGCCGGGGCGATCGGGATCTCGATGAGGTCGGCGCCCAGGTTGCGCACGATGGTTCGCGCGTCTGCCTGGGTCTCGCCGCTGGAGTGGGGAGAGGGCATCACGACGCAGGTGACTCGCTCCGGGCCGAGCGCATCGACGGCGATCAGCGCCACGAGCGCGGAGTCGATGCCACCCGAGACGGCGACGAGCACCCGCTCGAACCCGTTCTTGGCGACGTAGTCCCGCAGGCCCAGCTTGAGCGCCTCATAGACTTCCGCCACCGGCTCGAGCGGCTGGGCGAGGCGCGGCTCGACCCGGCCCTCCGGCACCGGCGCCTCGAGACGAGCCAGCACGGGCGCGCGGGCCCCGGCCGGCAGGGTCTCGAGGCCGGTGTCCGCGTCGCGCTCGCTGCGCCCCGCCGGGTTAGGCGCCAGCCCGAGATCGCAGACAACCAGCTCCTGGTCGAACTGGGCGGCCCGGGCGACGGTCTCGCCCGCCTGCGAGACGACGATGCTGTGCCCGTCGAAGACGAGCTCGTCCTGGCCGCCGACGAGGTTGCACACGGCGAACGCGGCGCCGGTCTCATGCGCTCGGTCCTGAATCATCCGCTCGCGCTCGAGCCCCTTGCCGCGGTGGTAGGGCGAGGCCGACGGGTTGACGATCAGGCTCGCTCCCGAGAGGGCCTCCACGGAGGCGGGCGCCCCCGGATACCAGATGTCCTCGCAGATCGTGAGCCCCACTCGAACGCCGGCCACCGCGACCAGGGCGGGGGTGTCGCCGGGCTCGAAGTAGCGGCGCTCGTCGAAGACGCTGTAGTTGGGCAGGAGGATCTTCCGGTAGGTGGCCTTAACCCGGCCGTCCCCCACGACCGCCGCCGAGTTGTACGTGGCCGCGTCGCGCTCGGGGAACCCGAGCACGGCGACGATGCCCTCGACCGTCTCCGCGAGCCGCTCGAGCGCGCTGCGGGCGGCCTCGAGGAAGTGCGGCTTCAGCCACAGGTCCTCCGCCGGATAGCCCGTCACCGTCTGCTCTGGGAACACGACGAGCTGCGCCCCGGCATCCCGCGCCCGCTCGATCCACTCGGAGACGAGGCGCGAGTTGCCGGCGATGTCGCCCACGGTCACGTTCACCTGGGCGAGCGCGATGCGGAGCTTCAGCGTCTCCGGAGCCATCAGGAAGAGTATGGCTGGGGATCGCTCCTGGTCAGGCCCGCCGCGCCCCGAGGCCGCCGGACGCGAGCATGTCCCGTCCCTATGCGCTCGCCTCGCCGAGCAGGCGCTCGACGAGCACCACGTCCTTCCATTCTCTGTCGAGGCGACCGTGGCGCAGGTGGACGCCCACCTGGCGCCAGCCGCAGGAGCGAACGAGGGCCACGCTGGGCTCGTTCGAGGCGAAGATCTTCCCGACCAGCTTGTAGTAGCCGCGCCGCTCGGCCTCCTCGGCGAGCGCGTTGAGCAGCGAGCGGCCGATCCCCGCTCCTCGCGCGGCTCGAGCTACGTAGAGCGTCGCCTCGCCCACCCCGGCGTAGTACTCATGCGCGTCGTCGTACGGCCCGACGCTCGCCCACCCGGCGATCCCCGCCGGCGTCTCGGCCACAACGACGAGCTCCCCGCCCTCGATTCGCGCCGCGATCTCGTCCGGGCCCGGCGCGCGGGTCTGGAAGGTCGCGACGCGATCGGCGATCCCCTCGGAGTAGATCAGCGCGACGGCCTGGGCGTCCTCGGCCCGCGCCGGCCGGATTCTCACCGGCTGCGCGTTGTCGTGAGACTCAGACGTCGTAGTAGAGGGCGAACTCCCACGGATGGGGGCGAAGGCGGACCGGGTCGCACTCCTCGGCGCGCTTGTAGTCGACCCAGGTCTCGATCAGGTCCTCGGTGAAGACGCCGCCTCGCAGGAGGAAGTCGTGGTCTGCCTCGAGCGCGTCGATCGCCTCCTCCAGCGACCCGGGGACGCTGGCGATCTTCGCGAGCTCCTCCTCCGGGAGCTCGAACAGGTCCTTGTCGACGGGGAGGCCGGGATCGATTCGCTGCTGGATCCCGTCGAGCCCCGCCATCATCATCGCCGAGAAGGCGAGGTACGGGTTCGCGGTCGGGTCGGGCGGGCGGAACTCGACCCGCTTCGCCTTCGCCGCGGGCGAGTACACCGGGATCCGGCACGCCGCCGAGCGGTTGCGCTGGCTGTAGGCGAGGTTGACCGGCGCCTCGTAACCGGGGACGAGCCGGCGGTAGGAATTGGTGGTCGGAGCGCAGAACGCCATCAGGGCGCGGCCGTGGGCGATCAGGCCGCCGATGTAGTTGAGCGCCTCGCGGGACAGGAGGCCGTAGCCGTTGAAGTCGTACATGACGTTCTCGCCCCCGAGGAACAGCGACTGGTGGACGTGCATCCCGGAGGCGTTCTCCTCGAACAGGGGCTTCGGCATGAAGGTCGCCGACTTCCCGGCCTCGCGGGCGACGTTCTTGACCACGTACTTATAGGCCTGGAGCTTGTCGCCCATCCGCAGCAGCCTGTCGAACCGAAGGTCGATCTCCGCCTGACCGCCCGCCGACACCTCGTGGTGGTGGAACTCGCACCCGATGCCCATGTCCTCGAGCACGACCACCATCCGGCCCCGGATGTCCGAGTGGGTGTCCGCCGGCGGGGCCGGGAAGTACCCCTCCTGTGGGCGCAGCGTGTAGCCGAGGTTGCCTCCGGCGCCGTTCGTCTGCCCGTCGCCGAAACCCACGCCGCGGTTCCAGAAGCCCTGCTGGGAGTCGACCTCGTAGAAGGCCCGGTTGACCGTCTGGTCGAACGCGACGTGGTCGAAGATGAAGAACTCGGCCTCCGGTCCCATGAAGCAGGTGTCGGCGATCCCCGTCTCGATCAGGTAGCCCTCCCCCTTCTGGGCGACGTAGCGCGGGTCGCGCGAGTACGGCTCCCTCGTGATCGGATCGAAGATGTTGCAGACGACCGACAACGTTCGCTGCTCGTGGAACGGGTCGATCACCGCCGTCGACGGGTCCGGGATCAGGATCATGTCCGATTCCGAGATCTCCTGGAAGCCGCGAATCGAGGAGCCGTCGAACCCGAGCCCCTCCTCGAACGCCTCCTCGCTCAAGCCGTGGATCGACAGCGACACGTGCTGCCACGTGCCGGGGAGGTCGGTGAACTTGAAGTCCACCATCCGCACGCCCTGCTTGCGCGCCATCTCCAGGACGTGCCCGGGCTCGGCCTCCGGGGTGTCCATCAAATGCTGAACGGTCAGCGGGGCGTGGGGAATCGCGTTCGTGGTCAACAGGTGGCTCCTTCCTCCGTTCTGGGCGCCGGCGAGGGGCTAGGACCCCTCGCCGGCCGTACCGGTCTTCGGCAGTGCCTTCACGAGCTCGTCGAGGCGCTTCCCGGTCAGGGACTCGAGGACCTCGGGCAGCTCGGCGACGATCTTCATCACGTCGCGGGTGACGCGATGGGCGCCGACCCCGTCGCCGTTGCCGTTGCCGCCGATCATCACGATCTTCTCGGTCTTCGAGAGCGGCTCCGACACCGCGGCCGCGAGCTGCGGCAGGATCGTCAACAGGCGATCCGCGATCGCCGCGTCCGAGTACTTGCCCCAGGCGTCGGCCTTCGCCAGCATCGCCTCGGCCTCCGCCATCCCGCGCAGGCGCACCGCGTCGGCCTCGCCCGCGCCCTGCGCGGCGAGCTCCTCCTTGCGGGCCTCGGCGAGGGCCTCGATCTTGCGCGCCTCCGACTTCGCGGGCTCGATCACCTCGGCCTCGAGCTCGTTGACGCGCCGCGCGACCTCCGCCTCCATCAGCTCGATCGCCTTCTGGCGCTCGACGATCTCCACCTGGAGCTCCTGGGCGCGGACCCCCTGCTGCGTGATCGCCCGCTGGAGGTCGTAGGCGAGGTCGGCCTCGGCGCGCGCCGCCTGGCCCTCGCGCTTGTAGGAGGCCTTCTGGAGCTCGTAGTCGCGGCGCGATTCCTCGATCGCGCTGTCGGCGGCGTACCGCGCGGCCTTCGCCTCGCGCTCGGCCTCGGCCTCGCCGCGGACCGCGTCGCGCTTGACCTGCGCGGTTCGCGGGCGCCCGAGCGCCTCGAGGTAGCCCTGCTTGTCGGAGATCTGGCGGATCGTCAGGGAGACGATCTCGAGGCCCATGTTGCCGAGGTCCGGGCCGGCCAGCTCCTTGGTCTTGGCGACGAGCGCCGCCCGGTCGCGGTACACGTCCTCGATCGAGTGGGCGCCCACCGCGGCTCGCAGATGCCCCTCCGTGGCCTGCTGCGCCGTCCGCGCGATGTCGTCGCGGCCGCGCGAGAGGAACTCCTCGGCGGCGAGCTCGATGCCTTCGTCGGATGGATCGACCTTGACCATGCAGACGCCGTCCAGCTGCACCGGGACGCCGTGGCTCGAGTAGGTCTCGCCGGTCCGCACGTCAAACTGCATCAGCTCGAGCGAGAGGTGCTGCACCTTCTCGCGGAACGGCCGCACGTAGGTGCCGCCGCCCCGGACGATGCGGTAGCCGACCAGCTTGCCGTGCGCGTCCTTCCGCGCGCGGCGGCCGGAGATGATCAGGACCTCGTTGGGACCGACCTTCGTGTACTGGTTGGCCCAGACGATGAAGGCGATCAACAGCAGGCCCGCGAGGACGGACCCTGCGACGATCAGGGCAACGATCATGTGGTTTTGACCTCCTGGTCTCGGGTTGTGGTCTCCGGAAAGGCTTGATTGGTCCAAATCGAGTCCGGATCGAGGCGCGCGGGCGGCGCCTCGGCGATCACCTCCGGGCGCAGCTCGGAGTGGTCGCCGAGGAAGCCGCTGGAGACGAGGTGCCTGCCGATCACGGCGGCGAGGGCTTCGGTGTCGCCGGCGAGGAACACCGCGATCCCGAGGTCGCGGATCGCCCCCACGGATTCGCCGGCGGCCGTGTGCCGGATCGGGACCTCGAGTGCGGTGCCGCCCTCGAGGTGGGCGGAGAGCGTGCGCTTGGTGGGATCGGTGAGCTCCTCCGTGCGGGCCCAGATCTCCGGCCGCACCTCAGCGGCGTACAGGGACCAGGGATTTCGAGCGCGCCCCCGGCGGGCCATCTCAGCGCCGATCCAGCGCAGAAGCCCGGTGAGGTCCGCGGCGGACGGAGGCATGTCCCGGGCGCTCTCGCCGCGCAGCCGCCGGCGCTCGCTGACGAGCTCGGTGGGGTGGGCGAGCAGCCCTACCACCGGGCCCTCGGCCGAGGTGCCCTCCACGGTGGGCAGCCACAGCGCCGGATCCTCGAGGGAGCGGATCACGGCGGAGGGGGGGACCAGGCGCAGGTCCGACGGGCGCAGCACGAGCACCTCCGGCTCCTCGTCGTGGGCCAGATAGCCGGCGGCCCGGAGGTGATCGACGACGGGCTCCCGCAGCTCGGCGAGGCTGGCGGCCCGAATCCGTGGGCCGGCGAGCACGGGACAGACCAGGTGCGAGCCCTCCTCGTACACGCCGAGCGAGTAGTCGTAGCGCGCGGCTCGGAAGTAGCAGAGCGGGAGGGAGCGGGCCGGCGCGATCACCTCGAGCTGGCGCTGGACCTTGGCCCGCAACGCGTAGATGTTGGCCGCCTCGAGCACCTTTCCCGCCACCTCACACTGGTAGATCTCCTTCAGCACGGGGTGTGGCGAGGGGTTCTCGCGCCGGTGCACCGGCAGCCCGGCTCGAGTGCGTCCGAACCCGCCGCGCACGCCGACCCGCAAAACGTAGACCGGGACGTCGGGCGGGACGGAGGCGCCGAGCTCGACCGCGGCGCCGGGATTGCGCTCGATCTCGACCGGGACCGGCTCGATGCCGCCGGTCTGGTCGGTCGCCACCCGCTTGGCCCAGTGCCAGAGCCTCACCAGGTCAGTAGCCCCAACCGACCGGCGCCTGATGCCGGATCGTGTCGACGCCGCGCTCGCCGGTGCGGATGCGGACCACCTCCGACACCGGGAGCACGAACAGGAGCCCGTCGCCCGTCTCGCCCGTGTAGGCGGCGGCGACGATCGCCTCCACGACCCGCTCGGTGATCTCCGCGGGCACGACGCTCTCGACCTTGAGCTTCGGGAGCAGGCTGATGTTCGCCAGGGAGCCGCGGTAGTGCTCCGTGTAGCCCTTCTGTCGCCCGCAGCCCTTGACCTCGGTGACGTTCAGGCCGCTCACGCCGATCTCGTCGAGCGCGTCCTGGACCTCCTGCAGGCGCTCGTAGCGAATGATCGCCTCGATCTTGTTCATCTCGGATTCAGGCATACGCGCCACCTCCTCGGCTTCGCCCACGGGGGCGCGCGGTCACCCCCGGGACGAGGTTCTCGTTCCTTCCCGCCCCCCTCATGGCGTGCTCTCCGCGGTGCCGAGCCCCACCGGCGCCGGACGCGGCGCCGGACGGCCGGCCGGAGGAGCGGGCTGGTGGTACTCGTAGCCGGGCACCGGCATGAACTGCTCCGGGTAGCCCCACATGCCGTGCTCGGCCATATCGAGGCCGTAGCTCTCCTCGTCGGGCTTTACCCGCAGGCCGATCGTCGCCTTGATCGCGAAGAAGGTCGCGAAGCTGATCGCGAACACGGTGGCGAACGACGCGCTCACCGCAACCGCCTGCGCGCCGAGCTGGTGGAGGCTGCCGGTGTAGACGAACCCGCCCTGCCCGACCCCGTTCAGCTTCGCCAGGGCCGGATCGGTGAACAGGCCGCATGCGAGCGTGCCCCAGATGCCGGCGAGGCCGTGAGCGGAGAGGGCGCCGACAGGGTCGTCGAGCACCCGGTCGATCGCCAGCACCCCAAGGACGACGATGACGCCGGCGACGAACCCGACGATCGTCGCGGCCCAGGGGTTGACGTACCCCGACGGCGCCGTGATCGCGACCAGCGCGGCGATCGCCCCGTTGCACGCCATGCCGATGTCGGGCTTTCGCGTCCTGAGCCAGATCGTGGTCAGCGCACCGATCACCCCGCAGGCGGCCGCGATGTTGGTGACCAGGACGATGTCGGCGAAGCGAATGTCGCCGTTCTGCCCCGTGGAGCTGAGCGCGCTCAGGGTGGAGCCGGGATTGAACCCGAACCAGCCGAACCAGAGGATGAAGGTCGCCAGGCCGACGAACGGCATGCTGTGGCCCGGGATCACGTTCGGCTTGCCGTCTGGCCCGTACTTGCCGCGCCGCGGTCCGAGGAGCAGCAGCACGGCGAAGGCGCCGGTAGCGCCGGTCAGGTGCACGACGGTCGAGCCCGCGAAGTCCTGCGACCCGAGGCTCGCCGCCAACCAGCCGCCGGAGAAGAGCCAGTGCGCGATCAGCGGGTAGATCAGCGCCGAGAAGACCACGGCGTAGATCGCGTACACGCTGAACTTGATCCGCTCGAGCGTCGTCCCCCAGACCACCGCGAGCGAGACGGCGCAGAACACGAATTCGAACCACCACTTGGCCGAGATCCCGACATCCGAGAAGGAGAGCCCGGGGAAGGTGGTGTCCGGATCCGTGTAGTTGAGCGCGAACCCGTGGTACCCCAGGATCGAGCCGCCGCTGCCGAAGCCGAAGGCGAAGCCCACCGCCCAGAAGACCACGGCGCAGATCGAGAAGTTCATCAGCACCTTCGCGACGATCGTGCCCACGTTCTTTTGGCGCGAGAAACCCATCTCGAGGAAGGCGAACCCGGCCTGCATGAACATCACGAGGATCGCCGCGGCTACCACCCACAGCGTGTCGAGCGCCACGTTGGTGCTGCCGAGGCTTCCCTTGAGTCCGGCCAGGGTGGTGCTCGCGATCAGGTCCATGCAGCTATCCCTTTCTCCCTTCGGTGGTGTTCACGGCGTACGTCCTGGACAGGCACCCGAGGGGCCACGGCTATCGTGAGGTCGCGGGGCGCTGCGCGCATTGGCCGCGCGTACAGGATTTCCGAGAGCCGTTTGTCCGCCTGGAGAAAGGCTGGGTAGGGGAGGCGCCCTTTGCCGGCCGTCCACATATGGGGGTATCGCCCCTGCGAGTGGACACTCACCGGGGCTGATGCCATCGTGTGCGCGTGCGGGCCCGGGCGGCGTTGATCATCACGGCCGACGACTACGGCTACGGCCAAAGCTACGACCGGGGGATCCTCGAGGCCGCCGGGGCGGGCGCGGTCGACGCCGTGAGCGCGATGGTCCGGCGCGATGGGCTGGACGCCGGGGCGCTCCTCGACACGGGGGTGGAGATCGGCCTGCACCTGGAGCTGCCGGAAGGCCCGCAGATCCGCGGCGGCGCCGGGGAGGCGGTGGCGGCCGCCGTACGCGAGCAGCTCGAGCGCTTCGAGGAGCTCTTCGGGCGTCCCGCGGCCCACCTCGACGGCCACCACCACTGCCACGCCCGCCGCGCCGCCGCGGCGATCGTGGCGCGTGAGGCGGCCGCCCGCGGCATTCCGGTTCGCTCCGTGGACGACGCCCACCGCGCGCTGCTTCGCCGCGCCGGCGTCGCGACGCCCGACCGGCTCGTGGGTCGGCTCTCCGAGGAGGCGCAGGCGGCCCTGCCCGTCGAGCTTCGCCCCGCGGTCGAGGAGGGGGGTGAGCTGCCCCGAGGGGTCACCGAGTGGATGGTGCACCCGGGTCACGCCGATCCCGGCTCGGGATCGGCCTACGACCTGGCCCGCAAGGAGGACCTAGACCTTCTGCTCGGTCTCAGCCTCGACCCGGCGCTTTCGGCGGCGCGACTCTCTCACCGCGCCGCGCTCGGCTGAGGCATCGGAGAGCGCCGTCATCGCTGCGTCCAGGTCATCCGCGAGCGCATCCAGGTCGGGCATCGAGTCGTAATCGGCGGTGACGCCGAAGTTGACGCGGCCGTTGTAGCTCATGATCCCGAAGCACACCGTCTGGTTCTTCGCCAGCGGGACCATCGGGAACACGTCCTGAAGCTCGCGCCCGAGGAGATAGAGGGGGAACTGGGGGCCGGGGACGTTGGTGATCACCGTGTTGAAGAACCGCTGGCGCGATTGAAGCCGCGCGGCCTGGGCGGCGATCGTCGGCGGGGTGAAGTCGCTGGCGCTGGTCAGCAGGCTGGCGCCGACCGCCTGCTTCGAGGACTTGAGGTCGCCCATGGTGGCGGTGACGGCGTTCAGGCAGTCGATCGGGTCCTCGCGCCAGACGGGAAGCGGCGCCATCATCGCGGAGACCTGATTCCCGAGCGCCCCGTGCTGCTCCGAGCCCCGGACGCTCACCGGCACCATCGCCCGCAGCTCGAGTCCCTCGACGGTGAGGCCCCGCGAGCGGAGGTAGCGGCCCAGGGCGCCCGCGACGCAGGCGATGACGACGTCGTTGACGGTGCCCCCGGCGAGGTCCTTGATCCGCTTCAACTCGGCGAGCTCCGTGCGCACCCAGGCGAAGCGGCGGTAGGGGCCGATCGGGCCGTTGATCGGCGATCGGGGAGCTGCGAGGGCGGTGCGAAGGAACGAGCCGGCCGCGCCCGCGCCCTCGAGCGTTGCGGCGGCGGCTGGTCTGGGCGCACGCACCAGGGACGGCAGCCGGCGAAGCGCCGCGACGGGGGTCGCGGCCCGCTCCATCAGCGCCTCGGCGAGGAGCTGGGCGTCCGTGGCCTCCGGCTCGGGGAGCCACGGCTCCGGCTCGGCGACGGGCCCGGGATCGCGGTCGAGGTCGAAGAGGACGGTGGTTATGTCAACCCCCGAGACGCCGTCGACGAGACAGTGATGGGTCTTGCCGACGATCGCGAAGCGCCCCTTCTCGACGTTGTCGACCAGCCACATCTCCCAGACCGGCTTGGTCCGATCGAGGCGCTGCGAGAAGATCCGCGCCGCGAGGGTCCGCAGCTGCTCCTCGCTGCCCGGGGGAGGGAGGGCGGTGTGACGGACGTGGTAGTCGAGGTTGAACTGGGGGTCGTCGACCCAGACGGGCCGGCCCTGGCCGAACGGCACGAAGCGGAGCTTCTGGCGACAGCGCGGAACCAGGTGCAGCCGCGACGCGATGTGCTCGCGCAGGTCCTCGTAGCTCGGCGCCGGGCCCTCGAAGAGCGTCGTCGACGCGACGTGCATGTGCGACGGGCCCTCCTCGAGGTTCAGGAAGGAGGCGTCGAGGCCGCTCAGGCGATCGCCGTGCATCTCTATCCCGCTACTCCCCGCAAGAGCGAGGCTCACTCTCCTCCGTCGAGCTTCAGGGTCGCGAGGGATCTTCTCAGAACCCGGGGTGGGGGCTTCGCTCAAACGTCGAGGGTCAAGGCCTCGCCGGTGCCGGCGGATGGGGCCGCATCGTCGACTCGCTCGGGTTCGTCACCTCGCACCAGCCCTGCGACGCCCACGCCGAGTAGGCGCACGGGCCCGTCCACCTCGAACCCGTCGAGGAGCTGCCGTGCGATCCCGCGCACGATTGCCGGATCGCGGGTGACGCAGTCGATCGTGCGGGAGCGAGTATGGGTGCGGAACGGGCGCAGGCGGATCTTCAGCGTCACGGTTCGCCCCGCGTAGCCGTGCTTCTCGAGCCCCTGACAGACAGAGTCAACGAGACGATCGAGCGTCCGCCGGAGCTCTACGGGGTCCGAGACGTCGGCGGCGAACGTGGTCTCGCGGCTCTCGGACTTGCGCTCTCGCTCGGAGATCACGGGGCGGTCGTCGCGCCCCTGCGCCCGCTGGCGCAGTTCGCGCCCGAGGCGCGCGCCGAGGATGGAGGCGAGGCTTGCTTCATCCGCTCGTGCGAGCTCGGCGACAGTCCGGATGTCGAGTCGTTCCAGCCGCTCGGCTGTCCTGGGCCCGACGCCCGGGATCAGGCTCGCCGCGCGATCCCCGACCGCCTCGAGCATGCGCTCGGGCCCCAACACGCAGAGCCCGTTCGGCTTCTCGAGGTCGGAGGCGATCTTCGCGAGCAGCTTGTTCGGCCCGAGACCGACCGAGCACGCGAGCCTCGTTTCCGCGAGCACCTCGCGCTTGAGCTGCTTGGCGCGAGCCCTGGGCGCAGGACAGCCGTCGAGGTCGAGATAGGCTTCGTCGAGCCCGGCCACCTCGACTCGGTCGGTGAAGCGACGCAGGACCTGCATGACCTTGCGCGAGGCGCGGCTATAGAGCTCGAAGTCGCGGGGGATGAGGATCGCCTGCGGGCAGCGCCGGTGCGCGATCGCGAGCGGCAGCGCCGAGTGGACGCCGAAACGGCGCGCCTCATACGACGCGGTCATGACCACGCCGCGTGCGCTCGCCTCGGTGCCGGTCGCGACGATCACCGGTTTGCCCCGGAGCTCCGGCCGGCGCAGGAGCTCCACCGAGACGAAGAACGCGTCCATGTCGAC
>JBKPIV010000024.1:0-34646 GCA_046730395.1 Actinomycetota bacterium
CGCCAAGCGCGGCGAGCCCGCGACCGGCACCCCGAAGGCGCCGCGCGAGCCCGGGCCGAGAAAGGTCAGGCAGGGCACGGTGGTGTCGGCCGCCGCGGACAAGACGATCACCGTGCAGATCGCGGTCGTCCGCAGGCACCCGGCCTACGAGAAGATCGTTCGGCGAAGCAGCAAGCTGCGCGCGCACGACGAGCACAACCAGGCGCAGGAGGGCGACGTCGTTCGCGTCGTCGAGTCTCGTCCCCTGTCGCGCACGAAGCGCTGGCGTCTGCTCGAGGTCCTGGAGAAGGCAAGGTGAGACTCCTCGCATGATCCAGCAGGAGACGAAGCTCAGGGTGGCGGACAACTCGGGCGCCCGGGAGATCCTCTGCATCCGAGTCAAGGGCGGCCACCACCGCCGCTACGCGAGCGTCGGAGACGTGATCACGGCGACCGTCAAGCAGGCCGCGCCCCACGCCGGCGTCCGCAAGGGCGAGGTGGTGCAGGCCGTGATCGTGCGGACGAAGAAGCAGCTCGGCCGCGCGGACGGCACCTACATCGCCTTCGACGAGAACGCCGCCGTGCTCATCGACCCGCAGCGAAACCCGCGCGGCACCCGCATCTTCGGCCCGGTGGCCCGCGAGCTCCGCGACCGCAACTTCATGAAGATCGTCTCGTTGGCACCGGAGGTGTTGTAGCGGTGACTCCTCCCACGACAGCACGCCTCAGCCGGCTGCAAACCTTCGCCAGCCGGCGTCCTCGCTCGCTCGCGTGCTTTTCAAGCACGCCACGCTCGCTGCGTTCTTGGCTGGCTTGGTTTTCGCCGGCTGAGTCGCGCTGCCGCGGAAGGAGGCACCGCTGAGCGATGGGTAAGGCACTGAAGATCCGCAAGGACGACACCGTCGTGGTCACGGCGGGGAAGGACCGTGGCAAGACCGGGCGCGTGTTGCGCACCGAGCCGGCGAAGCGCCGGGTCTACGTCGAGGGACTCAACATGGTCAAGCGCCACCAGCGCCCGCGCTCGATCAAGGACACCCAGAAGAGCGCCCAGGCCGGCGGGATCATCGACAAGGAGGGCCCGATCGACGTCTCCAACGTAATGCTGCTCGACCCCACGGACAACCGGCCCACGCGGGTAGGCGTGAGAGCGAAGGACGGCAAGCGCGAGCGCTACGCGAAGCGCACCGGGAAGACGATCGAATAACCGCCATGGCAGCGACCACCACAGAGGCAGAGCGCGCAGCGCCGCCGCCCAGGCTGCGCGAGCTGTACGAGAGCGAGATCACGGAGCGTCTCTCCTCGAGGTTCGGCTACCGCAACCCGATGGAGGTGCCGCGGCTGGAGAAGGTGACGCTCAACATGGGCGTCGGCGAGGCTAAGCAGACCACCTCCGTCCTCGAGGCCGCCACCGAGCAGCTCGCCGTGATCGCGGGCCAGCGCCCCAACGTGCGCCGGGCCCGCAAGTCGATCGCCTCGTTCAAGGTTCGCGAGGGAATGCCCGTCGGCGTCTCGGTGACCCTCCGCGGGGCGCGTATGTGGGAGTTCGTCGATCGCCTGATCTCGGTCGCGATCCCCCGGATCCGCGACTTCCGGGGGCTCAGCCCGCGCTCCTTCGATGGGCGCGGCAACTACTCGCTCGGCATCCGCGAGCAGCTGATCTTCCCCGAGATCGACTACGACTCGATCGACGAGGTGCGGGGCCTCGACGTCACCGTCACCACGAGCGCGAAGACCGACGAGGAGGCGTTCGAGCTGCTGCTGGCGCTCGGCTTCCCCTTCTCGCAGGAGGGACGCCCCGGCGAGGTCGTCGACCGCGAGGCCGAGGAGGAGGAGCGGCGCCGCGAGGCGGCGCGCCAGCGCGCCGTGGCCGAGCGGGCCGCGCTCGAGCAGCTCAAGGAGGAAAACCCGGAGGCTTATGCGAAGCGCGTGCGCGAGGAGGAGCCGGAGGAGGGCGAGGAGGGCGCCGAGGCCGAGGGCGGCGCTGAGGCAGGCGCCGAGAGCGAGCAGAGGACCGAGGAGTAATGGCTAAGACCTCCCAAGTAGTCAGGCAGCAGCGCAACCCGAAGTACAAGACGCGGGCCTACAATCGCTGCCGCCGGTGCGGGCGGCCACGCGCGTACTACCGCAAGTTCGGCCTCTGCCGGCTCTGCCTGCGCGAGCTCGCCCACAAGGGCTACATCCCGGGAATGACCAAGTCCAGCTGGTGAAGGGTTCTGGCGCGGTGCCGCAACCAGAGGCGACAAAAGCAACCGGATACTGGGAAAACAGCGCCGCGAGCAGCATGCGCCGTTTACAGGTGTTGTGATGCTGACCGACCCCATATCCGACTACCTGACGCGCGTGCGCAACGCGCTGGCGGCGCAGCACGCCGACGTCGAGATCCCTGCCTCTCGGCTGAAGAAGGAGATGACCCGGATCCTCGAGGAGCAGGGCTACATCAGCGGCTACGACGTCGAGCCCACGCGGGTCGGCGAGGTGATCCGGGTCCGGCTCAAGTACACGGACGGGCGTCGCTCGGTGATCAGCGGCCTGCGCCGGATCTCGCGGCCGGGCCGGCGCCGCTACGTCGCCCACGGCGACATCCCGCGGGTCCTGGGCGGCATGGGGACGGCGATCATGAGCACCTCGGCCGGGGTGATGACCGGGCACGAGGCACGGCAGCGAGGCGTGGGCGGCGAGGTCGTCGCCTACGTCTGGTGATGGCGGTGACTCCTTTCACCACAGCACGCCTCAGCCGGCTGCAAACTCTCACCAGCCGGCGTCCTCGCTCGCTCGCGTGCTTTTCAAGCACGCCACGCCAGCGACCGAAGGGAGCGGTGCGAGCGCGAAGCGCGAGTCGTCCTTGCCTGGCTCGGTTTTCGCCGGCTGAGTCGCACTGCGGCGGAAGGAGGCACCGCCTCCCATGAGCCGAATCGGAAGACAGCCCATCGCCATCCCCGACGGGGTGACGATCGACGTCAGGCCGGGGCTCGTCTCGGTGAAGGGCCCGAGAGGCGAGCTGAGCCAGGCGATCAGCCCGGACATGAAGGTGAGCCAAGAGAACGCGACGCTGACGGTCGAGCGGCCGACCGATCGCGGCGAGCACCGGGCCCTCCACGGGCTGACGCGCAGCCTGATCGCCAACATGGTCGAGGGGGTGACGAACGGCTTCGAGAAGCGCCTGGAGATCCAGGGGGTCGGCTACCGGGCCCGCCTGCAGGGCAAGGCCCTCGAGCTGAGCGTGGGGTACTCGCACCCGGTCTCGGTCACCGCTCCGGAGGGGATCGAGTTCGAGCTCCCCGCTCCCACGCAGGTGGTGGTCAGGGGCATCGACAAGCAGCTCGTCGGCGAGATCGCGGCCCGCATCCGCCGCAGCCGCCCGCCGGAGCCCTACAAGGGCAAGGGGATTCGCTACGCCGGCGAGCACGTGAGGCGCAAGGTCGGGAAACGGGCGTAGCGATGGCAGTCGCCACCAAGGGGCAGAGGAGGCTACGCCGCCGCCACCGCGTGCGGGCGAAGGTGCGCGGCAGCGCGGGGCGCCCGCGGCTCTCCGTGTTTCGCTCCAACCGGGGCGTCCTGGCGCAGCTGATCGACGACGACGCTGCGGGGACGATCGCGGCCGTATCGTGGACGGAGCCCGAGCTGCGCGGCCTCGCGCCGATGGAGCAGGCCAAGCGTGCCGGCGAGACGCTGGCGCGGCGGGCGAGGGAAGCCGGGATCGAGACCTGCGTGTTCGATCGCGGCGGCTATCGGTACCACGGGCGCGTCAAGGCGCTCGCCGAGGGCGCCCGCGAGGGCGGGCTGAGCTTCTGAACCGCTACCTTCAACTGCCTTGCGACTGAATTCCGACATCGAGACCGTGAGCCCCCAGGGCCTCGACCTCCAGGAGCGCGTGATCGAGATCAACCGCGTCGCGAAGGTGGTCAAGGGAGGGCGCCGGTTCTCATTTACGGCGCTGGTTGCGGTGGGCAACGAGGACTCCGTGGTGGGGATCGGCTACGGGAAGGCGCGCGAGGTTCCGCTGGCGATCCAGAAGGCGGTCGAGGACGCGCGCAAGAGCCTCGTCAAGGTGCCGATGTACGGGCAGACGATCCCGCACCGGATCATCGGCCGCTACGGGGCCGGCCACGTCGTCCTGCGGCCCGCGAGCCCCGGCACCGGCGTGATCGCCGGCGGCGGCGTCCGCGCCGTGCTCGAGCTCGCCGGGATTCGCGACGTGCTCACGAAGAGCATCGGCACCCAGAACCCGATCAACCTCGTCAAGGCGACGATGACGGGCCTCACGAGTCTGAGGCGCCCCGAGGAGGTGGCCAAGCTTCGCGGGCTGAGCGTCAACCAGGTCCTCGGGATCCAGCGAAACGGCGCGAGGACCGAGGCCGCTGACCGGGCAGAAGGCGGCGAGGAATCCCCGCCGAGCGGCGACCGGCCGGCCGCGGAGCCCGCCGCCTCGGAGAGCGCCCCCGAGGCCGGCGGCCCCGTGCCCGAGGAGGCTCCCGAGGATGGCTGAGCTCGTCATCAAGCAGGTCCGCTCGAGCAACGGCGCGAGCCCCAAGCAGCGCGACACCCTGCGCTCCCTACGCCTGGGGCGGATCGGCCGCAGCTCCCGCCGCGCCGACAGCCCCGAGCTGCGCGGGATGCTCAGGGTCGTCGAGCATCTGGTCGAGGTCGATGGCCGGCCGGCCGAAGAGGCCGCGAAGCAGGCGGAGGCGGATTCCTGATGACCAGTCGGCTCTCCCCAGAGGAGGTCGGGCTGCACTCGGTGCGGCCGAAGCCCGGCTCGCGCCGTCCCCCCAAGCGGGTGGGCCGCGGCGAGGGCTCGGGCACGGGCAAGACTTCCGGGCGCGGGCAGAAGGGCGCCGGCGCCCGCGCTGGAAGCAAGCGGAAGACCGGCCACGAGGGCGGCCAGAACCCGATCCACATGCGGACCCGCAAGCTCCGGGGCCCGCATCACAAGATGTCGATGCCCTTCGAGCCGTTTCGCACGCACACCCAACCGGTGAACCTCGCCGAGCTCGAGGCGCGGTTTGACGCCGGCGACGAGGTGACGCCGGAGACGCTGCGGGCGGCCGGCCTCGCCAAGCGGCGCCACCCGGTGAAGGTGCTGGCCCGTGGCGAGCTGACAAAGAAGCTCACCGTCCGCGCCCACGCGTTCAGCGCCGCGGCGAGGCAGAAGATCGAGAAGGCGGGAGGCAGCGTGGAGGTGATCGAGGGCTGATGATCCAGACGATCCTCAACAGCTTCCGCGTTCCCGAGATCCGCAAGAAGCTCGCCTTCACCGCGGCGATGCTCCTGCTCTACCGCCTCGGCGCCTACATCCCCGCGCCTGGCATCGACGTCAACACGGTCAAGGACATCGAGTCGAACTTCTCGGGCAACTCGATCCTCGGCTTCCTCAACCTGTTCTCCGGCGGCAGCCTCTCGCGCCTGTCGCTGTTCGCGCTCGGGATCATGCCCTACATCACCGCCTCGATCATCCTGCAGCTGATGACCGTGGTGGTGCCCTCGCTCGAGCGGCTCCAGAAGGAGGGCGAGGTCGGCCAGCAGAAGATCACCCAGTACACGCGTTACCTCACCGTCGGCCTCGCGTTCGCGCAGTCGCTGGGCTACGTCTTCCTCTTCCGGTCCTTCCAGAACGCCGCCGGCACCAGCGTCGTTGGCACGCTGACGGCCCCGAAGGTGTTCCTGATCGTGATCTCGCTCACCGCCGGCACGGTGCTGCTGATGTGGCTGGGCGAGCTGATCACGCAGCGCGGGATCGGCAACGGGATCTCGCTGATGATCTTCGCCTCGATCGCCTCCAGGATCCCGGGTGGCCTTCAGGCTTGGTGGACCAACCCGGACCAGGTCTTCGTTGTGATGATGCCCTTCATCGCCCTGGCGGTCATCGTCGGGATCGTCTTCGTGCAGGAGGGACAGCGCCGCATCCCCGTCCAGTACGCGAAGCGGATCGTGGGCCGGCGGATGACCACCGGCGGCTCCACCTACCTGCCGCTGCGGGTGAACATGGCCGGGGTCATCCCGGTGATCTTCGCCGCGTCGATCATGGCCTTCCCGCCCACGATCGGGCAGCTCCTGAACACGCCCGCGGCGCTCGACTTCGCCTCGTTCTTCAGGCCGAACGGGTGGGCCTACGTGGCGGGCGAGTTCTTCTTCATCGTCATCTTCACGTACTTCTACACGGCGGTCACCTTCAACCCGGTCGACCAGGCCGACAACCTCAAGAAGTACGGAGGGTTCATTCCCGGGGTGAGGCCCGGGCGACCTACCGCCGAATACCTGGACCGGATCCTGTCCAGGCTCACCTTCCCGGGGGCGCTTTACCTAGGCGCCGTCGCGGCCCTGCCGACCATCCTCATCAGCCAGACCTCGGCGAACTTCTTCTTCGGTGGCACTTCGATCCTGATCGTGATCGGCGTTGCCCTGGACACGGTCAAGCAGCTCGAGGCGCAGCTCATGATGCGCAACTACGAGGGCTTCCTGAAATAGGCCGTTGCGGCGGCGGCCGCCCCGCGTCGACCTTCGGCGCGCACCGCCCGCCGCAGTCAGGCAGGTAAGGCAGCCGGGGCCGTCGCCAACCCAATGCCATCTGACGCCCGAGGCCCTGTTAGGCAGGTAGGGCGGCAGCCCGCACTGGCTCACGAGCCTTTCGTCTCATTCCGCGCCCATGGGTGCGCGTTCGGCCGCCATGCTCCGGGGGTGTTCGACTTTTGGGCTCATAGTCGCCCCAAACCTCGGTTACCCCCTGGTCGTGGGCGCCTGCCGACAGACGCATAGCTGAGCTCGCCAGGCGCCAGCACGGAGTCGTCGCAACCCGACAGCTGCTGGACCTCGGCTTGAGCCGTAGCACGTTGAAGCGAAGGGTGGCGGATCTTCGTCTACGCCCGGTTCATCGAGGCGTGTATGCGATCGGGCAGATGAGCCAGAAGGGCGCCGGGCTGGCGGCGGTGCTCGCGCGTGGCCCGGATGCCATGCTCAGCCACCGCGACGCTGCCGCGCTGTGGGGAGTTCGGCGGACCGCCCGTGGCGCGATCGACATCACGGTGGTGGGGGCGACCCGTCGCTCGCGCCCAAAGCTCACAATCCATTCGACCGCGGCGCTCCAGCCGGCGGACCGGACGACCGTCGACCGCATCCCGGTCACCTCGATCGCGCGGACTCTCCTCGACCTGGCCGAGGTCGTTGTCCCTACCCAGCTCCAGCGCGCATGTGAGGAGGCAGAGCGTCTGCGGATATTGGATGTGCGAGAAGTCGCGGAACTGCTGGCAAGGTCGAACGGGCGGCGCGGAGCGAGGCGCCTGTCGGCTCTCCTCGAGTACGACCCGGTAGCGGTCGTCGATTCGCGGTCTGAGCTCGAGTCTCGCCTCGTCGATCTCGTTCGCGAGGCTGGGATCCCGCTTCCGCACCTGAACGTAATCGTTGAGGGCTACGAGGTCGACGCGTATTGGCCGGAGGCGCGCCAACCGGGCCATCGCTTCCGGGCCGCGGTGCCTCACGGACCGAGGCGGGCAAGTAGCGCGGGCCACGCTTAAGCAAGCGCCAACCTTCCGCGGCGCACGTAATCTGCGGAGTTGGGCACGTGAGGCCGGCGTTGACTTGCCGATAACCACGATCGCATCCCGCGCGGAGACCACGGTTGGCAAGTTGTCGGCGTCTGTGCCGCAAACTCAGAACGCGTGGCTGAGCCATGGAATGCGTTGCAAGTTGTCGGCAGGTCTGGACGCCCCCTACCCAGCCTGGACACGTTGGAGCCTCCCTCGGCGCTTACACCCGCCCGGGCGCATCGCAGCGCGCAGCCAATTCGACTGGAACCCGTCGTCTAGGCTCCTCTTTCCATGTCGGAGCTCAATCTCGTGCTGCTCGGCCCGCCGGGGTCCGGGAAGGGGACCCAGGGCGAGCGCCTGCAGGAGGACTTCCGCCTCCCGTATTACGCGACCGGCGACATCCTGCGGGCGGGTGTCCGCGAGGGGACCGACCTGGGCTCAAAGGCCAAGGAGTACATGGACCGGGGAGACCTCGTGCCGGACGAGGTGATGGTCGGGCTGATCGCCGAGCGCGTCGGCAGCGCGGAAACCGGGGACGGGTTCATCCTCGACGGGTTCCCGCGCACGACCGGGCAGGCCGAGGCGCTCGACGCGAAGATGGACGAGCTCGGGAGGCAGATCACGGCGGCGCTTCTGATCGACGTCTCCAATGACGAGGTGGTCCGGCGCCTGAGCGGCCGCCGCGTCTGCGTCAAGGAGGGCCACATCTTCCACGTCGAATTCGACCCGCCGAAGAACGAGGGAGTCTGCGACGTGTGCGGGGCCAGGCTCGAGATTCGCGACGACGACCAGCCCGAGGTGGTCCGCAACCGCCTCGCGCAATATCACGAGAAGACCGAGCCGCTGGTCGCCTATTACGACGAGAAGGGAATCCTGCGGCGCGTAGACGGCGCGCTGGCGCCGGATGAGGTGAACGACCGGATCAGGGCGCTGCTCGCCACCCTCCGCATGGAAGAGGAGCTCTAGGCCGCTGCAAACCGTCGCCTGCCTTTGTCCTCGGCCGACCGTCTCGCTCACGTAGGTTTCAACTACGCTCGCTTCGCCGGTCGGCCTGCGTCCTCGGCAGGCTCGGTTTTCGCGGCCTAAGCAGGGTTCAAGGATGATCATCAGGAAGACCCCAGGGCAGATCGAGAAGATGGCGGCGGCCGGGGCGATCCAGGCCCGCTGCATTCGCATGCTGCGCTCCAAGTGCCACCCGGGCGTCACCACCGCCGAGCTCGACGACGCGGCGGAGCGCTTCATCGCCGCCCAGGACGCCGAGGCCTCGTTCAAGGGCTACCGCGGGTTTCCGGGGTCGATCTGCACCTCGCCGAACTCGATGGTCGTGCACGGGATCCCGGGCCCGTACGAGCTCAAGCGCGGCGACGTGATCGCGCTCGACGTCGGCGTGACGAAGGACGGCTGGGTGGCGGACGCCGCGGTCACCGTTCCTGTGGGAGCGATCGATCCCCGGGCCCGGCAGCTCCTCGACGCGACCAAGCAGGCGCTGCTCGACGCGGCCGACCAGGCGAGGCCGGGCAACCACCTGGGCGACATCTCGGCCGCCGTGCAGCGGCGAGTCGAGTCGGAGGGGTTCTCGATCATCCGCTCGCTGGTCGGCCACGGAATCGGCCGCGACATGCACGAGGACCCGCAGATCCCCAACTACGGCGAGCCCGGCCGCGGCCCGACGCTCGAGCCAGGCATGGTCCTCGCGATCGAGCCGATGGTCAACGCCGGCGGCCCCGACGTTCGTGTCGGCGAGGACAACTGGGCGGTCTACTCCGCCGACGGCTCGCTGGCGGCCCACTTCGAGTTCACGGTTGCCGTGACCGACGACGGCCCCCGCATCCTCACCCCCTGGCACGAGGAGTAGAGGACCCTGCGAACCGTCGCATCTCCGGGTCCTCGGCTGATCGTCTCGCTCACGTACGTTCCGAGTACGCTCGCTTCGCCGATCAGCCTGCGTCCCCAGAGCTGCTCAGTTCTCGGGTCCTCCGCGGGTGGTTGACACACCCACGATCTGCTCGGTTTTCGCAGCCCTTTCGCAGTGAAGCCGCTCGCAGTACACGACCCGGCGGCGATGACCCTCTTCTCGGTGGGGGCCGCTGGGTGGGCGGTGTTCGAGGTCGCGCTCTCGATTCGTACCCGCCAGGGTTTTGCTGCCCGTCGCGACCCCGGCCCGATCCTCCTGACGCTCGCGGTAATCGCGGGCATTTGGCTCGGCGTGATCCTCGCGCGCTCAGACGACCTGGTGCTCCCGGGCCCAGGATGGTGGCCGGTTGCGCTCGGGCTCTCGGTGGAGGCCGCGGGGCTTGCCCTGCGGGGCTGGGCCGTGCACGAGCTCGGCCGCTTCTTCAAGTTCACGGTCGTGGTTCAGGCGAACCATCGCGTGATCGACACCGGGCCGTACCGCCACATCCGCCACCCCAGCTACACCGGGCTGCTGTTGGTCGTGCTCGGCCTCGGCATCACGCTCGGGACCTGGCTCTCGATTCCGGCCTGCCTTCTGCCGCCCCTCGTGGGCTTCGTCATCCGGCTCCTCCACGAGGAGAGGGTGCTGGCCGGAGAGCTCGGCGAGCCCTACCGCACCTACATGCGGCGAACGCGGCGACTGATTCCCGGGGTTTGGTGAGCTAGCTGCGTTCGGCGGTGCAGGCCGCGCACAGGCCGTGGACGACCACCTCGGCTCCGTCGGGCGCAAATCCGTGCTCGCTCGCCGAGCTCAGGGCGGCATCGAGGGCGACATCGGCGTCGAGGTCCTCGACGGCTCCGCAACGGCGGCAGACCAGGTGATGGTGCTGTGAGACGCGCGAGTCATAGAGCGTGCGCCCGCGGCTGACGGGCACGCGGCGAACGAGGCCCGCATCCTCGAGCGCGCCGAGGGCCGCGTAGACGGTGGGAAGGGAGACGTTGGGAAGCCGCTCGCCGACGGCCTCCAGCAGCTCCTCCGCGCCGACGTGGCGGTCGAGCGCCACCATCGTGCGGTGGACGACCAGGCGCTGGGGCGTGACCCGGTAGCCGGCCGCCCGCAGGGCGGCGGCGGTCGCGTCGGTCGAGGTCTCGTTCGTCGCTCGTGCCATCGACTCCAGCATAACTTACTGCTTTAAGGCAGACCTAACTTTAAATAGCTTGCTATAAGTAGCCCATGGTCGATTCGGTGCTGAACAGCTGGCGCGGCGCGAGCGACCGGGACCGGCTGCTCAAGGTCGTGCAGCCCGGGCTGATCGGGCTGATCGACGGCACCGTCTCGACGCTGGCGCCGATCTTCGCCTCGGCGTACCTGGCGGGCTCCCGGGCGGCGCTTTTGGTGGGACTCGCGGCGGCGCTGGGCGCCGCGATCAGCATGGGCATCTCGGAGGGGCTCTCGGACGACGGCACGATCACCGGGCGCGGCGACTCGCTGACCCGCGGCACGATCACCGGAATCGCCACATTCATCGGCGGCAGCCTGCACGCGCTTCCCTTCCTGATCAACGACGTCGGCACGGCGCTCGCCGTCGCCTACCCGGTCGTCGCCTGCGAGCTACTGGCGATCGCCTGGGTCCGGCGCCGCTTCCTGCGGGTGCCGCTCACCCATTCCCTGGTCCAGGTCACCCTCGCCGGGGCCATGGTGGCGGCGGTGGGCGTCGTCGTCGGGCAGGCGTAGCACCATCCCTAACGGCACCAGCCTGTTTCGGAGCTAAAGCTCCTCACCCGAATGACTGGGAACGGCACCAGCCTGTTTCGGAGCTAAAGCTCCTCACCCGAATAACCGAACCGGCGCACGGCCTGGAAGAGGCGGTCTGAGTACTGCGCGGGCCGCCGCCTGCTGGCGAGGCAAGGGGGCCCTGCTACCATCTTCCTTCGGCCGTAGGCCGTGTTGGCGCCCGCTGGCCCGATTCATGGGGCCGGTGGGCTTTCTCCGCAACTGATTGGATACGACCCGCGAGCTGAGGGTGAAGGTACGAGCGTCCGTAAAGCCGATGTGTGAGCGCTGCCGGGTGATCCGGCGGCGCGGCGTCGTCCTGGTCATCTGCTCGAACCCTCGCCACAAGCAGCGGCAGGGATAAGACGAGGGTATGGCACGGATCGCAGGCGTAAACGTCCCCGTCAACAAGCGGGTCGAGGTGGGCCTCACGTACGTGCACGGCATCGGGCGGTCGACCGCGCGCAAGATCGTCTCCGAGGTCGGCGTCGATCCCGACACCTACGTCAAGGACCTGACCGACGACGAGGTCGTGAAGCTGCGCGAGGCGGTCGAATCGCGCGAGGTCGAGGGCGACCTGCGCCGAGAGCGCTCGCAGAACATCAAGCGACTGTCGGAGATCGGCGCCTACCGAGGCCTTCGCCACCGGCGGGGGCTCCCGGCGAACGGCCAGCGGACGAAGACCAATGCCCGGACCCGCAAGGGCCCACGGCGGATGAGCGTCGCCGGCAAGCGCAAGCCGCCGCCGCCGAAGTAGGGCGGGGGGTCGGGTTTGTTAGCGCCGTGCCGCAATCAGGAACTCTTCGAGTCAACCAGGCGTGCACACAACGGCGCCGCGAGCAGCATGTGCAGTTGGTGATCTGATGCCGCAACCCAGGAGGGCCGCACGAGGGAGGGGACGCTCCCGTCGCCGGGTCAGGAAGAACATCGCCTACGGGATCGCGCACATCAAGACGAGCTTCAACAACACGATCGTCACCATCACCGACACCGACGGCAACGTCGTGTGCTGGGAGTCCGCCGGCTCGGCCGGCTTCAAGGGGTCGCGCAAGTCGACCCCGTTCGCCGCCCAGGTCACCGCCGACTCGGCGGCCCGCAAGGGCATGGAGCACGGCCTCGAGCGGGTCGAGGTCCACGCCAAGGGCGCCGGCTCCGGGCGCGACACGGCGATTCGCTCCCTGCAGGCCGCTGGGCTTCAGGTGACGACGGTGAAGGACGTGACCCCCCAGGCCCACAACGGAACCCGGCCCCGCAAGCGGCGGAGGGTGTAACTAGCGGTGACTCCTCCCACGACAGCACACCTCAGCCGGCTGCAAACCATCGCCAGCCGGCGTCCTCGCTCGCTCGCGTGCTTTTCAAGCACGCCACGCTCGCTGCGTTCTTGGCTGGCTCGGTTTTCGCCGGCTGAGTCGCACTGCCGCGGAAGGAGGCACCGCTGATGGCGAGAGATACCGGACCGCAGTGCAAGCAGTGCCGCCGCGAGGGACAGAAGCTGTTCCTGAAGGGCGCGCGCTGCATGACCGAGAAGTGCGGCGTGGAGCGCCGTTCCTACCCGCCGGGCGAGCACGGCCGGGGCCGCGTGCGTCAGTCGGAGTACCGTCAGCAGCTGCGCGAGAAGCAGAAGACGCGCCGCTACTACCAGCTCCTCGAGAGGCAGTTCCGAAGCTACTACCAGAAGGCCTCGCGTCAGCCGGGCGTCACCGGCGAGAACCTCCTGCGGCTGCTCGAGCGCCGGCTCGACAACGTGCTGGTCCGGCTGGGCTTCGCCGCGTCGCGCCGCCAGGCGCGGCAGCTGATCAGCCACGGTCACTGGCTGGTCAACGGCAGGCGGGTCGACATCCCGTCGTACCAGGTCCGCGCCGACGACGTGATCTCGATCCGTCCGAACTCGAAGGCGGCCGACGTCGTGCGCACGGCGACCGAGCTGACCGCCGCGGTGCCCCCGTGGCTGCAGGCCGACCACGACTCCCTGACCGCCAAGGTGCTGCGGCTGCCCGAGCGCGGCGAGATCGCGACGCCCGTCCAGGAGCAGCTCATCGTCGAGCTCTACTCCAAGTAGGGCCACAAAGCCGAAACAGACAAACCCAGAGGTACCCATGACAACCCTGCCCGAATTCCAGATTCCGAAGATCTCCTCCGAGAAGGTCACCGACAACCGCGGCACCTTCACGATCGAGCCCCTCGACAAGGGCTTCGGCTACACGTTCGGAAACAGCCTGCGCCGGGTGCTGCTCTCGTCGCTTGGCGGCGCCGCGATCAAGAGCGTGCGCATCGAGGGCGTGGCACACGAGTTCTCGACCGTCGCCGGGGTGAAGGAGGACGTCACCGACATCGTCCTCAACCTCAAGGACATCGTCATCCGCATGCACACGGACGCCGATGAGGTCGAGGCCCCGCTGGTGGCGACCGGTCCCGGCGAGGTGAAGGCCAGGGACATCGACCTGCCCGCGGGCGTCGAGATCCTGAACCCCGACGCCCCGATCGCGACGCTCGAGAAGCGCACCAAGCTCGAGATGTACCTGACGATCGGGCGCGGTAGGGGCTACTCGCCGGCGGAGGACAACAAGTCCGAGGACCAGCCGCTGGGGGTGATCCCGATCGACTCGATCTTCTCGCCGATCCGGCGGGCGGCGTACGCGGTCGACTCCGCCCGCGTGGGCCAGCGCACGGACTTCGACAAGCTGTCGCTCGAGATCGAGACTGACGGCTCAATCGAGCCCCCCGGGGCGCTCCGCGAGGCCGCCGAGATCCTGATCAAGAGCCTCGCGATCTTCACCGACGCCGATCGCGTCGAGGAGCTGACCAGCCGCGACGGCGCCGGCGCCGCCGAGGCCGGGCTGGCGGCCGTTCCCGTGGCGGAGGGCGACGATCGCCTGATCGAGGAGCTCGAGATCGGGGTCCGCGCGTACAACTGCCTGAAGCGCGCCGGGATCCAGACCGTCGGCGACCTCGTGCAGCGCTCGGAGTCGGAGCTGAACGCGATCCCGAACTTCGGCAAGCGGTCGACGGAAGAGGTCAAGGACGCCCTGCACGCCCTCGGGCTCTCGCTGCGCGACGAATAGGCTCCGGGCCATGCGCCACGGCAAGCAACGGAACAAGCTGAGCCGCGACTCGGCCCACAGGCGCTCCCTGATGCGAAATCTCTCGCGCGAGCTGATCGAGCACGAGCGGATCAGGACCAGCCAGGCGAAGGCGAAGGCCGTCAAGCCCGAGGTCGAGAAGCTGATCACGCTCGCGAAGCGCGGCGACCTCCACGCGCGTCGCCGAGCGCTCTCGGAGCTGGGGCAGGACCGCTTCGTGGTCCACAAGCTGTTCGAGGAGATCGCGCCCCGCTACGCCGAGCGCCCCGGCGGCTACACGCGGATCGTGAAGCTGGGCCCGCGCCGCTCGGACTCGACCGAGATGGTCTTCCTCGAGCTGGTCTAGCGGGGCCTGCCTCCGCGAGACGCTCGTCTTGATACCTTCGGGCCAGTGAAGCCAGGGGGAAGGCGGATGGTCGCCGCGCTCGCGGCGGTCGCATTGGTGCTCGCGGCGTGGGCGGCGATCGCGCTCGCGCGCGGAGGCCGGCTCTCGTTCCAGCAGGCGCTCTTCAACGGGAGCGGCGGCATCCGCGGAATCGCCCATCCGTGGGACGTTGCCGCCTCGCCGGACGGCGACAACGTGTACGTCAGCGGAGGCGCCGGCAACACGCTCGTCACCTTCAGGCGGGACGAGCGGGGCCAGCTCCACTTCCTCAACCGAAGGACCAACGGGCACGGCGGGGTCAGGGGGATCGCAAACGCGGAGGGGCTCGCAGTCTCTCCCGACGGCCGCGACCTGTACGTCGCGGGCCACCGCGACGACGCCGTGGCCGCCTTCGAGCGCGGCGGCCAAGGGAAGCTCAGGTTCGTGGACGCGAAGGTGAACGGCCACGGCGGCGTGAGCGGGCTCGACGGTGCGACCGGCGTCGCCGTATCGCCGGACGGCGACAACGTCTACGTCACCGGATCCAGCCCCGGCTCGATCGCCACGTTCAAGCGCGACCGCCACAGCGGCAGGCTCAGGTTCATCAACGCCAAGGTCAACGGTCAGGGCGGCGTCAGCGACCTCGGCGGCGCCTCCGGCGTTTATGCCTCCCCGGACGGGAAGAGCGTCTACGCGGCGTCGTCAACCGACGACGCCGTGGTCACCTTCGCGCGCAGCCGCAAGACCGGCAGGCTGAGGTTTCTCGACGCGATCCGCGACGGGGAGGGCGGCGCCATGCTGGGCCATGCCGCGGCCGTCCAGGTGTCGCCCGACGACCGGAGCGTCTACGTCTCCGCCGCCGAGAGCAACGCGCTCGACACGTTCAAGCGGAGCCGGAGGACAGGCAGGCTCAGCTTCGTCAACGCGAAGATCGATGGAGTCGGCGGCGTCAACGGGATCGGTCGACCCTTGGGGCTGACGGTGGCGCCCGACGGCCGCAACGTCTACGCGAGCGGATCCAGCGACAACGCGGTCGCCGCGTTCGCGCGCAGCCGCCGCAGCGGCAAGCTCCACTTCCTGAACGCGAAGGTCGACGGCCAGGGTGGCCTCGAGGGCCTCCGAGGCGCCTTCGAGCTGGGCACCTCGCTGGACGGGCGCAACGTCTACGTCACCGGCAGCCACGACTCGTCGGTGGTCACCTTCCGGCGCCACAAGTAGGACCGAGGACCGAGCGCCGCGGCCGGCCTCTAGCCTGCGCGCGTGCCCACGTTCAGGCTCACCATCGCCTATGACGGCGGCCCGTTCGCGGGTTGGGCCGCGCAGCCCGGGCTGCGGACCGTCCAGGGCGAGGTCGAGGCGGCGCTCGCGCGGATCCTCGGCGAGCGCGTGAGGCTGACGGTCGCGGGGCGGACCGACGCGGGCGTCCACGCCTGGGGACAGGTCGCGAGCTTCGAGCTCGGGGACGAGCCCCCGGGTCGGCTCGCCCACAGGCTGAACTCCGTCCTTCCCTCACAGGTCGCGGTGATCGAGGCTGCGCCGGCGGCCGCCGGGTTCGACGCCCGGCGCGACGCTCGCTCGCGGACCTATTGCTACTGGGTTCTGGCCTCGCCGGTGCGCCACCCGTTCGAGGCGGGAAGGGCGCTGTGGTGGCCGTACCCCGTCGACCGGCGAGCGCTCGAGCGCTGTGCCGCGCTCGTGATCGGGCTTCACGACTTCACGGCGTTCACGCCCACAGAATCCGAGCACGTACGATTCGAGCGATCGGTGATCCACGCCGAATGGCGGGCGCACCGGCTCGCCGAGCCGTTTCCGGGCGAGCTGCTCGAGCTCTGGATCCAGGCGGATGCGTTCATGCGCCACATGGTCCGCGTGCTGGTGGGCACGATGCTCGAGGTTGCGGGCGGCAGGCGCTCGGTCGAGGACTTCCAAGCACTTCTCGCCGGCGCCCCCCGCGAGCGCGCGGGCGAGAGCGCGCCGCCCTACGGCCTCTACCTCGCCTCGGTGCAGTACTGAAGGGCCGCTAGGGGCTCGCGTCGGCGAGCTCCACCTCGCCGAGATCGGCGGGGCGGCCGGGGACAAAGAGCGAGGAGCCCGTTGCCAGCATCACCGGCTTGCCCTCGGCGTTCGTCACCCTGGCGCTCGTGATCGCGAGCGTGCGCCCGGAGTGGAGGATCTCGGCGCGCGCGGTGAGGTCGGTTCCGTCGGGGGGGACCGGGCGCAGGAAGTTGGCCTTCAGATCGAGGGCCGCGAACGCCAAGCCCACCGGCGCGGTCGTCTCGACCGCGACCAGCATCGCGAAGTCCGCGAGCGCGACGATCGTGCCGCCCTGGAGGAGGCCGGTCGGGCTCGCGAGCCACTCCGTCGCGGGCATCACCACGGTGGCGCTTCCGTCGCCGAGCTCGGTCGGGCGGATGCCGGTGAGGTGAGAGAGCGGCGGCGAGGGCAGATCACCCGCCAGCTGGCGGCGCAGGATCTCGATTCCGGGGAGCTCGTCCCAAACCTCCTGGGGGATCAGCCCGTCGGGCGGCGGGCGCAGGTAGGGGTCGAGCGTCTCGTGCGCGACTGGGACGATGGGCTCGAGCTCGGGCGGCGGCTCGGGCGCCTGGTCGAGGGGCGGGAAGATGGTGAGCCGCGAGGTGCCGTGAGCTAGGAGGCGGTCGGTCTCGGCCTCGATCACGAACACCTCCGAGAGGCCGACCGCCCTTCCGGTGTGAATCGCCTGCCCGCCGGCGGTGAGGGTGCCGCCGGGGCGCACGGGGCGCAGGAACGAGAGCGACAGCTCGGCGGTGGTGTAGGCGGTGGCGGGCGGCAGCTCGGTCTCGACGGCGCAGCCGAAGGCGATGTCGGCGATGATTGCCAGCCCGCCGCCGGTGATCAGCCCGTTGGAGGCGGCGAGCCATCCCGAGGCGGGCATCTTGGCCTCGGCCGTCCCGGAGCCGAACCCGGTCGGCAGCGCCCCCGTGAGATGAGTGAGCGGCGGCGGCGGCGAGGTCCCGCGACGCCAGCCCTCGAGCCGCTCACGCCCCGACAGCGCGATCAGGCGGCGATCGGGATAGCCGCCGCGGACCTCCTCCCTCCAGATCGGGACCTCGGCGACGCTCACGTCTCGAACCCTACCCAGGGCCCTCAGGCCGATCCCGGTGGGCGCGGGGCGATATTAGGGCACCCTAAGCTATGCTGAGCGGGCATGGGAGCGTTCGTGATCACGCTACGAGAGGGGTTCGAGGCCGCGCTGATCGTCTCGCTGATTCTCGCCTATCTCGCGAAGACCGGCGCGGGGTCTCGGCACGGGCGCTCGGTTTGGCTCGGGGTTGCGGCTGGGGCGGCCGCGAGCGCGACGATCGGCGCGATCCTCTTCGTCTCCGCGGGGGAGCTCGAGGGCAACTCCGAGGCGCTGTACGAGGGGACGGCGATGATCGCCGCCGCCGGGGTAGTCACCTGGATGGCGTTCTGGATGCGAAAGCAGGCGGCGACCCTCGGTGGCCACCTCCGCGCTCAGGTGAGCGAGTCGCTGCGAACGGGCGGCGGCTTGGCGCTCGCCTCGGTGGCCTTCATCGGGGTCGCGAGGGAGGGGGTCGAGACGGCGCTCTTCCTGTTCGCCTCGACCGGCGAGTCGGGCAGCCTCGTGACCGCGGTCGGGGCGCTGGCGGGGTTAGCGGCGGCCGTGGCGCTCGGGATCCTGTGCTACCGGGGCGCGCTGCGGATGAATCTGAGCAGGTTCTTCCTCGTCACCAGCGTGCTGGTCATTGTCTTCGCGGCGTTCCTGATCTTCAGCGGCGTCCACGAGTTCGGCGAGGTGGCTGGCAGCGAGGCGCTCGAGGCGGCGGGCGCGGTCGCGGCCCTCGCCTACGGGGCCGGGTTCGCGGCGCTCTACGTCCGCGACGCTCGCCGCACGTCGCCGAAGCCCGCGCCGCAGCCCGAAGCCGAGACAGCCGTCTAGGACATAGCCAGCGGCCCTTCGCATCGCTGGCCGTGAGCCAGCAGCCCACCGATCCCACGTGGTTCCCTTTGTCCCCCACTGGGTTCCTTTTGTCCCGCATAGCGAGTCAAAAGGAACCCACCGATCCCACGTGGTTCCTTTTGTCCCCCACCGCGATGCTCACTGGAATCCGGCGGTCCCCCAGGCGGCGCCTCAGCCGCCCACGGCCCCCTACGTGCCGGGCGGCAGCGTCAGCTCGTGCTCCTCGAGCCGCCCGTCGGGGCGGATATGGAGAACGCGCCAGCCGCGCTCCGACAGCGCGTCTGAGATCAAGCGGCGATGGCAGCGACGCCACTCGCCCTCGGCGCACATGATCGCCACGCGCCGCTCGCGGGCAAGCGCCTCGAGGCGCTCCAGCCCGGCGCGGAACTGCTCCGTGTCCATGTGGTCGGCGTAGGCGCGGAAGGCCGCCGCGCGCAGTCCCGTGTGCGGGGAGTGGCGACGCCCGCGCCGCCGGCCGCCGAGCTCCTCGCCGAACGGCTCGTAGGACAGCCCGGCTTCCGCAAGACGCTCACGTAGCGCGTCGGCGTTGAACTGCGGGTGGCGGCGGGATCCCGGATAGCGCCGGACGTCGGCCAGCGCCTCCGCGTGATGGGCGGAGAGGAGGGCCAGGAAACGCTCGGCGTCGTGGGTCGAATGCCCGATCGTGAGGATCTGACGGCCGCCCTCCACGGCCAGATTGTGCCGCCGGGGCACCCCTAGAATCGAACCAAGTGCTCCCCACCGCAAATCCCTTCGCGTTTGGCGGCTGCAAACCTTCGCCAGCCGTCGTCCTCGCTCGCTCGCGCACTTTCCAAGTACGCCACGCCAGCGACCGAAGGGAGCGGTGCGAGCGCGAAGCGCGAGTCGTCCTCGGCCGGCTCGATTTTCGATCGCCAAGCCGCGAACGGACTTACGGTGGTGAGCACTAATGCGGGTCTTGCTAACCAACGACGACGGGATCGCCGCCGAGGGCCTCCACGCCCTCCGCCGGGCCCTGGCCGAGCTCGACGACGTGGTCACGAACGTCATCGTTCCCGACTCGAACCGCAGCGCCACGGCGCGCAGCATCACCACCAGGTCCCCGCTCTCGGTCGAGGAGGTGGAGCTGGACGACGGCGGGACCGCCTACGCGACCGACGGCACCCCGGTGGACTGCGTGCGCTTCGGCGAGCTGGGGCTGGTCGGCGAGCGGCCCGACCTGATCGTCTCGGGCATCAACCACGGCTCCAACCTCGGCGACGACATCACCTACTCGGGCACGGTCGCCGCCGCCCTCGAGGGCATCGTCCTCGGGATCCCGGCGATCGCGATCTCCCAGCAGTCGGGCGAGAGGGAGATGGGCTTCCTTCCGGGGAGGGGGTTCGACTTCGCGGTCGCGGCTGGATTCGGGGCCCAGCTCGTGAAGCTGATGGCCGAGCGCCCTCTCCCCACCAAGACGCTCCTGAACGTCAACTGTCCGGCCGGCGAGCCCACGGGGATTGAGGTCACCAGCCTCGGCAAGCGCCTCTACAACGACGAGCTCCGGCTGGTGGACGAGGACGGGGGCGGGCGGCGCCGCTACCAGATCTACGGCTTCGAGCCCTCGTTCGAGGACGAGCCCGGAACCGACCTGGCGGCCGTGGCCCGGGGGCGGATCGCGATCACGCCGGTCCACTTCGACCTCACCGATCGCGACGGCCTCGGCCGGCTTCGGGAGTGGGACCTGGAGGCGATGCTTCGCGACGCGCTGGCGGGCGCGCCCGGTTCCCGGTGAGCGTCACGTCGCCGGAAAAGCGGGTCGAGGAGCTGCGGCGGGAGATCGCCCGCCATGACTACCGCTATTACGTCCTCGACGATCCGGAGATCGGCGACGACGTCTACGACGCGCTGCTCGACGAGCTGCGCGCGCTCGAGGACGAGCATCCGGAGCTCCGCTCCCCCGACTCTCCGACCCAGCGGGTGGCCGGGGGCATGCAGCCGCTCGAGGCGTTCGAGGAGGTTCGCCACGCCGAGCCGATGCTCTCGCTGGGCAACGCGCGCGGCCCCGAGGAGTTCCGGGCCTGGGAGACGCGCCTCCACAACCGGCTGCGCCAGCTCGACATCGAGCCCGGCGAGCTCCGCTTCGTCTCCGAGCCGAAGATCGACGGGCTCGCCATCTCGCTGACCTACGAGGGCGGCAGGTTCACGCGCGGCGCCACGCGGGGCAACGGGGTGATCGGGGAGAACGTGACCCAGAACCTGCGGACGATCAAGGCGATTCCGCTGCGAATCGAGGACGGCCCCGACCTGCTGGAGGTGAGGGGGGAGGTCTACCTCCCGCGGTCCGCGTTCGCGGAGCTGAACGAGGCGCGGAGCGCCGCCGGCGAGGCCGCGTTCGCGAACCCCCGCAACGCCGCGGCCGGCTCGCTGCGCCAGCTAGACCCGAACATCACCGCCTCGCGGCCGCTCTCGATCTGGTGTTACGGGATCGGCGCGCAGCGGGGCCTCGACCTCCGCACCCACGCCGACGAGCTGGAGTGGCTTCGCGAGCGCGGCTTCAAGGTGAACGACGAGACCGCCGTGCACGAGACGGCCGACGACGTGGTCGAGCGGTGCCGATGGTGGGAGGAGCGGCGCGAGGAGCTCGACTTCGAGATCGACGGCGTCGTGGTGAAGGTCGACCAGCGAACGCTATGGCGCGAGCTCGGCGTCGCGGGGCGCGAGCCTCGGTGGGCCGTGGCGTGGAAGTTCCCGCCGATCACCGCGACGACGAGGCTGAACAAGATCGTCTGGAACGTCGGCCGCACTGGGCGCCTACTGCCCTTCGCGATGCTCGAGCCGGTCCACGTCGGCGGGGTCACCGTCTCCACGGCCACGCTCCACAACGAGGAGGACCTGGCCCGCAAGGACGCCCGCGAGGGCGACGAGGTGGTGGTCACCCGCGCCGGTGACGTGATCCCCCAGGTCATCTCGCCCCTGGTGCAGCGAAGGGAGGGCAAGCGCCTGCGACGGGCGAGGCCGCCGGCGAAGTGCCCGGCGTGCGGCACCCCGACGGTGAAGCCCGCCGATTCGGTGTGGACGCTGTGCCCGAACCGCCGGGGGTGCCCCGGACAGACCTTCCAGCAGGTGAAGCACTTCCGCGGCGCGATGGACATCGAGGGGCTGGGGGAGAAGCAGGCCATGCGGTTCCTCGACGAGGGATTGATCCGCGATCCCGCCGACATCTACGACCTCACCGCCGAGCGGATCGCCCAGCTCGACGGCTTCGCGGAGGTCTCGGCCGCCAACATGATGCGTGAGATCGAAGCCTCGAAGGAGCGGCCGTTCGGGCTGGTGCTATACGCGCTGGGGCTGCCGGGCATCGGCTACGTCAACGCCCAGGCGCTCGCCGAGCACTTCGGCTCGATCGATGCCCTCCTGAGCGCCGACGCCGAGGCGATCGAGCAGGTGGAGGGCATCGGGCCGGTGCTCGCCGCCCAGGTTCAGGAGGAGCTCGCCGACGAGGCGACGCTGGACCTGATCCGCCGGCTTCGCGAGCGCGGGCTTCGCTTCGAGCTGTCGGCGGCCGAGCGCCGGGCCGAGGAGGGGCCGCTGGAGGGCAGGACGTTCGTCCTCACCGGAACCCTGCCGAACCTCACCCGCGAGGAGGCGACCGCGATGATCCGCCGCGCCGGCGGCAAGGTGACCGGCTCGATCTCGCAGAAGACCGACTACGTGGTCGCGGGCGACAGCCCGGGCTCGAAGCTCGCCAAGGCCGAGGAGCTGGGCACTGAGGTCCTCGACGAGGCGGGCCTGCGGGAGCTGCTGCCGGGCTGATCGGGCACTCGCGTCGCAGCAGGCGTGGGGAGGCTGGGTAGGTGTAGTTCCCAGTCACCTTGTTCCCCGGAGCTCCCGTAGCCGCGCGATCGGCGGCCGCAGCGCCCGAGATCCATCGATTGTCGCCCTAGTTCCTCTCAGGCCAACAAACTCGACAATCGACCCCCCCCGGATCGCTCAGGGACGAAAAACGACGTCTATGTGGACGTTTTCCGACCTTCGGCGCCGTGGAGGCCTTTCCCGCCCCCACCCAGCCTCATCGCGCCGGGACTACGGCGACGCTACGGCTGATACCTCGCGATCAGCTCGGTCATCTTGTCCTGGGCGCTCTGGGCGGTGGCGACGTCCACGGAGTTCATGAGGAAGGAGAAGACGACCAGGCCGTGGCCGGCGCGGCAGTAGCCGGACAGAGCGCTCACGGCGATCAGGGTGCCCGTCTTCGCCTGGCAGCGCCCGTCCGCGGCGGTGCCGTTCATGCGGTGGACGAGGGTGCCCTCGCTCCCGGCCTGGGGAAGGGAGTCGCGGAAGACCTGGCCGTCGCCGCGGTGGCTGATCGCCACCAGCAGGCGGCTCACCTGCTTCGGGGAGGCCCGATTTCGCCGCGACAGTCCCGAGCCGTCCTCCATCCGGACCCCGGTGCCCAGCCTATGGGCGAACTTCTTCACCTTGTGGACGCCCCGCCGGGTGGTGCCCTGAACGCCGGCCCTCGCCGCCAGGCGCTTCGTGAGCATCTCGGCGAAGAAGTTGTTCGAGGGCTTCAGGGTGGCGGCGAGCAGGTCCTTCATCGGCGGCGAGGCGACGCTCGCCAGCGGCGGCTCGGCCAGCCGCCTCTGCGACAGGTCGGCGCGCCCGATTCCGCCCTTGACCCGAACCCCCGTCCGGCGCAGCTCGTCCTTGAGCGCCCGCGCGGCGACCAGCTCGGGGGCCTTCGCGTAGTGGCCGTTGGCGATGCCCGAGTTGTAGGAGAGGCCGGAGAGGGGCCCGAGCTCGCCGGAGGCATCCACGCCGGTCGTCGGCACCCCTCGTCGGCGGTCGAAGACGTGGTCGTCGGCGCGCACCTCGCCGGTCACCTTGGTGATTCCGGCCCTGCGAACCGCCGATGCGAGCTCGCCCACACGGGTCACGGGAAGGCCGTTGCGGCGGGCGAAGCTCGAGCTGGCGAATGCGGGGTCGCCGGCGCCGACGATCACCAGGCTGCCGTGCAGGACGTGGTCCTGGACCGCCCCGGACGAGCGCGGATAAACGGTCGTCTTCAGCGTCCCGGCGGGGCCGAACCGGTCGAGGACCGCTGCCATCGAGAACAGCTTCGAGTTCGAGGCCAGGACCCGGCGCGCCCTCGCCGAATCGCTGAACAGCGTCGCGTCGTTAGGGGCGTCGACGTCGGTGACGAACGCGCCGCTCGCGCCCCCGACCCGATGCATCTGGTTGGCGAGGCCGTGTCGCAGGCGGGCGCGTGAGATCGACGCCGCTGCCTCCGGCGCCGCCAGCGCCACACAGCCAAGCCCCGCCAGGCCAATCGCCAACGCCCGTCCCCGCACAAGCACCAGCCGCGCAGCGTAACCGCTCCAGGCGGCATAATGGCCACACCAATGGGCAAAGTCGTCGAGCTGGAGACTCCGCGCGCGGAGTCCCGGGGGGCTCGAACAAAGAGAAGTCGGCGCCGGCGCTCGAAGTCCGCACTCGTCCTGGGAGGGGGCGGCTTCACCGGCGGCGTGTACGAGATCGGGGCGCTGCGCGCCCTGGATCTGCTCGCCGTCAACCGAACGATCAACGAGTTCGACGTCTACGTCGGCACGAGCGCCGGGGCGTTCGTCGCCAGCATGGTCGCCAACGGGATCACGCCCGAGGAGATGATGCGGGTGATCAACCAGGAGCTCCCCTCACCGCTCTCGGACATCTCGTTGGGGACCCTGCTGCGCCCCAACTACGGCGGGTTTTTGCGCAAGTCGCTCACCTTTCCGCTCCGGGTGGCCGGGGTCGTGCGCGAGATGCTCGGCCACCTCAGCGAGCTCTCGGCGGTGGACGTCGCCGCTGGGCTGGCGACGGGCCTGCCCACCGGCATCTACACCGGCAGCGGGATCGAGAAGTACGTGGCCGAGGCGCTCTCGGACCCCGACCGCACCGACGACTTCCGCCTGCTCGAGCCGGAGCTCTACATCACCGCGACGGACCTCGACACCACCGAGCGCGTGGTGATGGGCGAGGGGGAGTGGGCGGAGATCCCGATCTCGACGGCGGTCGCGGCCTCAGGGGCCCTGCCGATGATCTACGAGCCGGTGCGGGTCGACGGCCGCGAGTTCATCGACGGCGGCATCCGCTCGACCACCAACGTGGACATCGCGGTCGAGCACGGCGCCAAGTTCATCATCGTCATCAACCCGATCGTCCCCTACGTGAACGACTTCCGCAAGCGCATCCCGACGGTCACGGGCACCCGCGCGCGCCGCGTCTCCGACATGGGGTTCACCGCCGTCGGCAACCAGGCCTACCGGGTGCTCTCGCACGAGCGGCTCCACCTCGCCGTGCAGTACTGGGAGCAGCGCTACCCGGGCGTCGACATCATCCTGATCGAGCCCGAGCTCGACGACGAGCTGATGTTCGGCACCTCGATCCTCGACTACAGCGCCCGCCTGGAGATCGCCAAGCACGGGTTCGAGTCGGTGACCCTGAAGCTTGCCCGCGACTACGAGCGCTACAAGTCGATCGCCGAGCGCCACGGCATTCAGATCTCGGCGCGGCGGGTGCGCCACGTGCTCGAGCAGGTCGAGATCGAGCGCGAGCCGCAGTCGGCCTGGCGTCGCGTGCTCGAGCAGACGACGACGGCGCTGCTCCGTGGCGATCGCCGCGATCAGGCCGAGGCGGAGGAGAAGGCGGGCAGGTAGCGGCGGGCGGGCCTAGCTTGCGTACAGGGCCTCGATCTCGCGCTCGTACTTCTCGGCCACCACGCGGCGCTTGACCTTCATCGTCGGCGTCAGCTCACCGCCCTCCTGGGAGAGGTCACGGGGCAGGATCTCGACCTTCTTCACCTGCTCAACCCGCGCGAACCTTCGGTTGACCCGGTCGACGTGCGCCTCGATCTGCTCCCGGACCTCGTCGTTTGCGGCCAGCGCGTCGGCATCCTCCGGGAGCCCGTGCTCCCTCGCGAACCTCGCCGCCTCCTCGGGATCGAGGGTGATCAGCGCGACGAGGTAGGGACGCCGGTCGCCGATCACGACGCACTGTGAGACGAGCGGGTGCTGCTTGATCTCGGCCTCGATGTTGGTGGGGGTGATGTTCTTGCCGCCCGCGGTGATGATGATGTCCTTCTTGCGGCCGGTGATCTTGACGAACCCGTCCTCGTCGATCTCCCCCAGGTCCCCCGTGTGGAGCCAGCCGTCGACGAGGGTCTCGCTCGTCGCCACTGGGTTCTTGTAGTAGCCGTGGAAGACGTTGGGGCCGCGGACGAGGATTTCCCCGTCCTGGCCGATCCTCACGTCGCAGCCCGGGAACGGCTTGCCCACGGTGCCGAGCTTGAACTCCTCGGGGGTCGAGATCGTCGCCGCCGTGGAGGTCTCGGTCATCCCCCAGCCCTCGACCACGAGGACGCCGGCGGCGTCGAAGAAGCGCAGGATCTCGGGATTGATGGGCGCGGCGCCCGTGACGGCGAGCTTCAGGTTGCCGCCGAAGAGGTCGCGGATCTTCGACAGCACCTTCCGGTCGGCGATCTCGTACTGGCGTCGCAGCAGGAACCCGGGCTCCTTTCCCCGGTGCTCCAGCTCGCGGACCTTGCCACCGACGCGGATCGCCCAGTCGAAGACCGCCTTCTGGAGGCCGCCGCCCTTCTCGGCGTTGGCGGTCGCGGCCGTGTAGATCTTCTCGAATATACGCGGCACCGACCGAAAGTAGGTCGGCTTCACCTCGGCGAGGTTGGGGACGATCTTCAGCGGGTCACGCTCCCAGTAGGCGAGCGTGGCACCCAGCGCCGTGGTGCCGAACTGGATCAGGAGAGCGAAGGAATGGGCGAGGGGCAGGTAGAGGTAGGTCACCTCCTGCTCGCCGAGCACGCGGACCTCGAGCACCATGTCGAGCATCGCGCGGTAGTTGCCGTGGGTGATAACGCAGCCCTTCGGCGGGCCCGTCGTGCCCGAGGTGTAGATGAGCGTGCAGATGTCGTCCGGGGTCACCGAGCGCCAGCGCTCCTCCCATTCCGCCGCGGAGCGGGCGGCGCCGCGCTCGGTTAGCTCCTCGGCCGAGATCGCGTCGCGGGACTCGCCCGTGATCCCGATCACGTGCTCGAGCGCCGGGCACGCGGCGCGTACCTCCCTGATCTTCGCCAGCTGCTCCTCGTCCTCGACGATCACGGCCTTCGCGTCGGAGTTCTCGAGCACGTAGCGGCACTCCTCCGGGGAGTTCGTCTGGTAGATCGGAACGACGGTCGCGCCGGCGGTCAGCGCCGCGTAGTCGAAATAGGTCCACTCGGGGCGAGTGTTGGAGAGGATCGAGACCTTGTCGCCGCGCTCGATTCCGAGCTCGATCAGGCCCAGCGACAGCCGCTCGACGATCTCCCCGACCTCCGCGTAGGTCTTCGAGGCCCAGCTGCCGGACGCCTCGTCCCGGTAGAGCACGGCCCTGCGCGCGGCGTGCTCACGCGCGGCCAGCGGCAGCAGGTCGGCGACGGTCGCAGAAGCCACGCCGGCAGCGGCAGCGTCCACGGTCGCGGTCTCCATCGCTCTCTCCTCTTCGACAAGCTCGACTGGCCAAGCGGCCAGCGGCAGCCACTCGGCGAAAGGCTATCTCAGAGCAGCGCTCAGGCCGCGGTCTGCGGCTGCTTGGGTTGCTGCGTGAGGCGCATCGAGGAGAGGAAGAGTGTCTTGTCGATTCGGCCGTTGAAGATCGGGACGCCCATCTCCATGCACTTCGAGATCACCTCGCGCCGCTTCATGTTGACTTCCTCGGCGAGCTCGGTGGGCGTCAGATGAATGGCCACTCGTTGTCTCCTCCTGTCGCTTGCGTTTAACGAGTTTTAACGGTTGGCGCGGATGTGTCAACGCTTTTCTCCGCAAATTGCGCCCCCCGACAGCCGGTGACTCCGGTCAGATCGGGTTCGGGACCTCGATGAACTGGTGATCGACCTCGAACCGCGCGGCGACGATCTCGCCCAGGCGCCGGATCCCAAACGTCTCCGTCGCGTAATGGCCGGCGGCGATGAAGTGAAGCCCGCCCTCGCGCGCATCCGCCATCGCGTGCTCAGCGGGCTCGCCGGTGAGGAACGCGTCGAGGCCGAGAGCGGCGGCCTCGGTGACGCTCGACGCGCCTGCGCCGGAGACGATGCCGATCGACCGCACGGTCGCCGGCCCGGCGTCGAAGACCAGCGGCTCGCGGTCGAGGAGCTCCGCCAGTCGCCGCACCAGGGCGTCCGCGTCGACGCCCTCGGCGCTGTGCCCGATGATCCCGATCGCCCGCCCCCTCAGGGCCGCGAACGGGCGCTCCTCGAGCTCGAACCCCAGCCGCCGGCACAGCAGGGCGTTGTTGCCGATCTCCCGGTCGGCGTCGAGCGGCAGGTGGTAGGCGGCGACCGAGAGCCCGTGGGTCAGCGCGATCCGCAGGCGCTCCGCCATCTGCTCGCTGAGCGAGCGCGCCTGCGAGTTCCAGAAGAGGCCGTGGTGGACCAGCGCCAGCTGGGCGCCGGACGAGACCGCCCGCTCGAGCAACTCGCGGTGAGCGGACACCCCGGTGACGACCCTGGAGACCTCGGGGGCGCCCGGGACCTGGAGCCCGTTCGGCCCGTAGTCCTCCCACGAGGGGGCGTCCAGCAGCTCGTCGCAGAAGCGAACGATCTCGTCGCGACCGGCCACCGGGAGAAATTAAACGGCAACGGCACCAGCCTGTCGCGGCGCCTAAGGCACCGCGCTGGCAATCTACGATGTTCCCATGCCGGAGACGACCCCCCGGGTGGCCGAGGACGGCTCCTTCCTCGAGTCCCTGATGGACACCGAGCTCTACTCGATCGGCGCCTTCTTCTGCGACGAGCACCCCGACCTCGTGGACGAGGTGGTGGCGCGCAGCGAGGACATCGAGCGCCGCGGGCTCGAGGCCTACGCCCGCGACAGCGGCGGCCCGATCGAGGAGAGCTTCGAGACGCTCCTCACCGGGCTCGCGGTTCGCTACTACAAGGCGGTCGCCGGCTGAGCGGGCAACGGGGGGACGGGCGGCCCACCCCGTCGGTCCGAGGCGCGGGGATGGGGCGAAGCCGCTGGGTCCCGCGCCTGCTGTTGGGCCTCGGCGCCCTCGGCCTTATCGCCGCGATCGTCTCCATCTCGGTGGGCACCGGCGGTCCGAAGGTGATCAAGATCAGCGGCGCCGACGAGGTGCAACAGCTGCTCGGCGGCATCCGCGAGGACGGCCCCTCGCTCGGCTCGCCGGACGCCCCGGTGACGATCGGCGTCTTCACCGACCTCCAGTGCTCGACCTGCGACAGCTACGAGCTCGGCACGGTCGATCCGCTGATCGAGGAGTATGCCCGCGGCAGCCAGGCGAGGCTCGAGTTCCACAACTACTCGCTGGGCCAGGCTGAGACCACCAAGGCCGCCTACGCGGCCACCGCCGCGGGTGAGCAGGACCGCGAGTGGCAGTTCGTGGAGCTCTTCTTCCGCAACCAGGACGCGGCCCCGGGACACACGGTCACGGACGAGTTCCTCGACGACCTCGGCAACACGATCACCGAGCTCGATCTCGACACCTGGCGCGCGGACATGGACTCACCCCTGGTGAAGGACCGAGTGGATTCCGACGCGAAGCTCGCGGCCAACCTCGGGCTGCGGGTCAACGGGCCGTCCGTAGTCGTCGACGGGCCCGGCGGCACGAGGGTCCTCCAGGACGCCCCCTCCAAGGAGGAGGTCGACGCGGCCGTGCAGGCCGTGGGCGGCCCGTAGAATTGCTTGCCTCGGGGCGTGGCGCAGCCTGGTAGCGCGCACCGTTCGGGTCGGTGAGGTCGCCGGTTCAAATCCGGCCGCCCCGATTGGCAAGCAAGCAATCGCCGCGGGACCTGCCTATGCAGATCCCAGGTCCAGGGAACCGTCCAGCCCAAGGACGCCCGCGGCCGCGCGGGCGGCCAGCAGCTCGTCGTACGGTGCCTGCCCGGCGAGCGCGATCACGGCGCCTTCCAGCGCTCCCCAGAACGCCAGCGCAACCGCCCTGGCGGGCGGGCCGGGGGGAATCGAACCGTCGCTGCGCCCCGCGTCGATCAGGCCGGCGCAATCCTTGAACAGGGCCTTTGAGATCCGCTTGAGCTCGCGCCCAACCGGATGATCCTGACCGCTGAACTCGATCCTGAGCGCCATCATGACGCGGGCGATGTCTCGCCGGCAAAAGACGGCGTGACCCCGCGCCAGCGCGATCAGCTGAGCGACCGGATCTGGCTCTTGCCTGGCTGGCTCGCCCACCTCTCGCATCCAGTTCTCGTTGACCCACTCGATCACCGCCAGGGCCAGATCCTCCTTGTCCTTGAACTGGTGATACAGGGCGCCGCGCGTGTACCCCGCCTCGCGCGCCACCTGCTCCAGCACCAGGTTGCCGTAGCCGTAGCGCGAGAGGCCCCTCGCGGCCGACTCGAGCAACGCGCTCCGCGAACGGGCGCTGCGCTCGGCCTGGGTTGAGCGCTGGCGAGTTGCCGGCGTAGGCGCCGGCGACGGCTCTACGTCACGTACATGCATGTACGTATGGTACCTTCGGTTCCGGCCGTGAACGTCCCGCTGATCGTCGCCGGATCCCTCGCCATCCTCGCCGCCGCCATCCACGGAGCGGGAGGCGAGGTCCTGGTAGTGAGGAGGCTGTCGCCGGAAACGCTGCCGTCCAGCACCTTCGGCGGTCCGAGAACGACCAAGTTGATGATCCACGTCACGTGGCACTTGACGACGATCGCCTTTCTCACGGTCGGATGCGCGCTGCTTCTGTCGGGCTCGGTACTCCACGGCGATACAGCCCGGGCGCTCGGCCTGGTCGCGGCCGGCGCCTCCACCGGCTTCGCGGCGCTCGCGCTGGGGCTGGGGGCTGCCTACACGCAATCCCCTCGATCGCTGTTCCGCCACCCCGGTCCCGCCGTGCTCGCCGCCACCGCGGCGCTGGCATGGTGGGGAGCGCTTTGAAGAAGATGCGTGTCCCGAACACCGCCCACACCTCCCGGCCCTGGCGGATTCACGAGCTCACCCGCGACTTCCGGCTCGAGGACGTGTGGGCGCTCGCGACACTGGGTGGCCCGGACGACTTCCCTCGCCTGGTGCGTGGATTTGCCTCGGGAGACCCGTCGCAAAGCCCCTCCACCGCCGTCCGCGCGCTCTTCGCGATCCGGTGGAAGATCGGGGAACTGCTCGGCTGGGAAGGGCCGGACGCCGGCCTCGGCTCCAGGGTGCCGACCCTCCGCGACCGCTTGCCGGCGGATCTCCGTGAGGCCAACCCCGGCCCCGACTTCGACGCGCTCCCGTTCACCTCGCTCTACCTGATCGACGACGAGTGGGCGGCCGAGATCGCCAATCGGACCATGCACGGAGTCATGCACATCGGCTGGGTCCCAGACGGAACGGGCGGCTACCGCGGCCAGATGGCCGTCTTGGTGAAACCAAACGGGCTGCTCGGGTCGGCGTACATGGCGGCGATCAGGCCGTTCCGCCACCTGATCGTCTACCCGCCGTTGATCCGACAGATCGAGCGGGACTGGCGGACGCAAGCCCGCGATCCGGCACCCGCGCACGCACAGCCGGGGCGGGTCAGGAGGCGACGGCGCCGCGTCGACGCAGCCCAACGGTGCCGGCCATCGTGATGAGCCGAGCGACCAGCGCGCCGGCGATCAGGTAGACGCATGCCGCGATCCCCCAGTTGACTGCGATGCTGACCCGGTGATGGTCGAGGTGGAACATCCCCGCGAATGGCCCGATGAGCGCGCGGGCGGTGTCGTGGACGGCCGAGACGATGCTGTTGTTCGGATTGGCCTTGAGGACGACCAACAGGATGCCGGCGACGATGATCCCGGCGACGACCCAGGCCGCCAGCCGGACGAGCCGCGCCAGCCCACGCGCGACCACCGCGAGCGACGCTGCCGCCCCGGCGCCCGCGCCGGACTGCGCGGTCATCTGCCTGGTCGGGCGGGGCCGCGGCGTGCCCCGCCCGACCTTCCGATCGGCCCCTGAAACGGGTGCCTCGCGAGTAGTGGCCACTCTCCTCCTGCAAAACATGGGTTCCCGCCGTCTCGAAGCCCAAACCTGGTGCACTGGCTGAAGCTCAGCGGCGGTCGGATCGGTGCCGGCGAACCACCGCGCTCGTCGACGGGCCTCTTGGAGCCTGGGCCGCCCGACGGTCGCCGTTGTCCGGACAGTAGCCTCCGGGGCATGGAGGCGATCCGGGCATGAGGGTGTTCGTGGCGGGCGCCAGCGGCGTGATCGGGCGCCGTCTGGTCCCGCAGCTTCGGGAACGAGGTCACGAGGTGACCGGTGCCACGCGCTTGCCCGAGCGCGCCGAGGACGTCCGCAGGGCGGGCGCTGAGGCCGTTGTCTGCGACGCGTTCGACGCTGAGGCGCTCAAGCGTGCAGTCGCCGCCGCGATGCCGGACGTCGTCGTCAACGAGCTCACCAGCCTGCCGCGCGACTACGACCCCCGCAAGCTCGACGAGAGCTTCTACGGGCCGACGAACAGGGTCCGCACGGAGGGCGGCGGGAACCTCCTCGAGGCGGCGCGGGCCGCGGGCGCGAGGCGCTTCGTCACCCAGAGCATCGCGTTCCTCTACGTCCGCGAGGGGCCGATGGTCGTCGACGAGACCGCGAGGCCCGCCACCGATGCCCCGGCGCCCTTCGGCGACGGCGTTCGGGCGATGGTCTCGCACGAGCGCGCGGCCCTGGACGCGGACGGGATCGAGGCGCTGGTGATGCGCTACGGCTGGTTCTACGGGCCGGGCACCTACTACGCGCCCGGCGGGAGCATCGCGGAGATGGTGCGCAAGCGGCGCTTTCCGATCATCTCGGGAACCGACGGCCTGTTCTCCTTCGTCCACGTTGACGATGCTGCCGGGGCGACGGTCGCCGCCTGCGAGGGGGGGCCCGAGGGCGTCTACAACGTGGTCGACGACGATCCCGCGACGATCGTGGAGTGGCTGCCGGTCTACGCGGAGGCGCTCGGCGCGAAGCGTCCGTGGAGGGTGCCCGGCTTCATCGGGCGCCTGTTCGGCGGCACCGCGGCGCAGATGGCGATCGGCCTGCGCGGGGCACACAACGAGAAGGCCAAACGCGAGCTGGGCTGGGAACCGCGCTATCCGAGCTGGCGGCAGGGATTTCACGAGGCACTCGGATAGGCTCCGAAGAAGCCTCGCGTCGCCGTAGAAGCGAGCACTCAAGACCCGGCTAGAAGGAGACACAGATGGCTTATTCCGTGCCCGATCTCCCCTACGACTACAGCGCGCTCGAGCCGCACATCGACGAGCAGACGATGCGCGTCCACCACGACAAGCACCACCAGGCCTACGTGGACAAGGCGAACGGGGCGCTGGAGGGAACGGAGTGGGCTGAGGCGGACGTCGACGAGGTCCTTCGCAACCTCGATCAGCTCCCGGACGACATCCGCACCACGGTCCGCAACAACGGCGGCGGACACTCCAACCACAGCTTCTTCTGGCAGGTCATGAGCCCGGACGGAGGGGGCGAGCCCGACGGGGACCTGCGCACCGCGATCGATGAGGCCTTCGGCTCCCTCGATGCCTTCAAGGAGGAGTTCAAGGCCGCCGGCGTCAACCGTTTCGGCTCGGGCTGGTCGTGGCTCGTGCACGACGGGTCCGGGCTCGCGGTCGTCTCGACGGCGAACCAGGATTCCCCGATCTCAGAGGGGCAGACTCCCGTGCTCGGCGTGGACGTGTGGGAGCACGCCTACTACCTGAAGTACCAGAACCGTCGCCCGGATTACATCGACGCCTGGTGGAACGTGGTCAACTGGCCCGAGGTCGCGCGGCGCTTCGACGCGGCCGGCTAGCGACTCGGACATCCACCCCGGCCGCCGCCTCGTTCGGCGGCACGAATTCCATCGCCCGCTCGGCCAGCGCCGTGATCGTGAGGCTCGGGTTGACGCCCGGGTTGGCGGGCACCGCCGCCCCGTCGCAGACGAGCAGGTTCTCGTAGCCGAAGGCGCGGTTGCGAGCGTCGACGACCCCGCTCTCCGGATCCGGCCCGATCACCGCGCCGCCGAGGATGTGGGCCGTGGTGGGGATGTTCAGCGTCGACTCGGTGAGGCCGCTCTGGGGGATTCCCCCGGTCTGCCGCGCGAACCACCGGGCGGCCGCCTCCGCCGCGGGGAGGTAGGTGGGGTTCGGCCGCTCGGGGTCCTGCTCGGTCTGGAGGCGGACGCCGCGGCCGAACAGGCGGCGCTTTGCCCTCAGCCGCATCGCTGAGTCCAGCGACTGCATCACGAGCAGGATCACCGTGCGGCGCGACCACTTCGCCGGCCACAGGAGGCGGGCCGCGCGCAGCGGGTGGCGCAGCATGGCCGCGACCCACCTGAGCGGCCGCGTCACGCGCGTCCCCGGTCCGGTCATGACCGTGAACAGGCGGCTCATGGCGTCTCCGGCGCGCCCGTAGGTGACCACCTCGATGTGGGTGTCGGGGTTCGGATAAATGCTCGACGTGATGGCGATGGAGCGCGCGAAGTCGCGGCTGTCGTCGGGCGCCGTGACCGCCTGAATCGACTCGGAGTTCGTGCGGACGAGCTCGCCGAGCGCCGGCGAGATGCGGGGCAGGGCCCCCGACGCCCTGCAGTCGGCCAGGAGCTGGTTGGTCCCCAGCGCCCCCGCGGCCACCACCACGCCGCCCGCGGTGAAGGTGCGCTCCCGCCGTCGCACCCACGCCCCGGGGTGCATGGTGGTAACGGCGTAGCCCTCCGAGCCGTCGGGTGCGCCGAGAGGGCGGACCTCGACCGCCAGCCTCTCGGGGAGGATCTGCGCCCCGCCTCGCTCCGCGAACCACAGGTAGTTCTTGACCAGCGTGTTCTTGGCGCCGTAGCGGCACCCGACCATGCAGCTTCCGCACCGCGTGCAGCCCGTGCGGGCGGGGCCGGCGCCCCCGAAGTACGGATCCGGGACCTCCTCGCCGGGCTCGCCGAAGAAGACCCCCACCCGGGTGTGCTTGAAGGTATCCGCCGCGCCGATCTCCGTCGCGTACTCGAGCAACAGCTCGTCGGCGGGGGTCATGCCGGCGTACTCGGTGACGCCCAGCATGCGCTCCGCGGCCTCGTAGTGCGGGGCGAGCTCCCCCTCCCAGTCGGCGAGCCCCTTCCACTGCGCATCGCGGAAGAA
>JBKPIV010000025.1:0-13143 GCA_046730395.1 Actinomycetota bacterium
GGCCGATGGAGCGCGGGCCCCGGGCCTCCTTCCACCGCGGGTGACCGGTTGGGTGCGCCTGCGCCGCCCGCGGGGCGGCGCAGGCGCTCCACCCAGCGATCTGCGCAATCGCTGTTGCCGTCGGCGAGGCTAGTAGCGCGCCGTCCTAGGCTCACCGCTGTTGCTGCACTGGCCGCTGAGAATCGATGTCGAGCCCTTGGTCCTCGGTCAGGACAAGCGCCTCTCGACCTCGAAGCTCCAGGCTCTGCTCTGGACCTACGCCCTGCTCGGCGTCTTGTTGGCAATCGTCATCGCCAACTGGATCGGCCAAGGCGCGGGATATCAGCATCTCGTCGGGCAGGGCCTACCGGAGGAGTACCTGCTTCTCCTGGGCGGACCCTTCGCCGCGGCCATCGCCAGCAAAGCCCTGGTCGCCGGCAAGGTCGAGGACGGCACCCTGACGAAGACCGAGGGCACCGGCAGCGGTGTCAAGGCCCGCGCCGGCGAGGCCTTCGGTGATGACCAGGGCAATACCGATCTCGTCGACACCCAGTACCTGCTCTTCAACCTACTCGCCCTGACCTATGTCATTGGCGGCTTCATCAACCGCCGACCCTGCATCGGTCTCGCGTTCGCAGCGCTCGGAAACTTGATCGTGCACGCCGCCGGGACTGCATCTCCGATGATTGCCACTAGCCGCTCGGTGATCTCGCGCCCGTTGGACCGCAACGATGCTCGAGGTGCCACGTCTGTCCATCGGTGAGCCATGGCTTCTTGCTTGAGGACGCGGCCACAGTCGCCACCAGGCTTTGCTCGGAAGGCGGCGGTATTACGACCTGCGGCTGGGCGTATAGCTGGTCGCCGTCCTTCATGAGCGATACCGAGACGACCTTCAGGCCGATGCCCTGTCGGATCAGCCATAGAGCCATCGTTCCGAGACGTGCGAGGAGAGGTGGTCGCGAATGTGGCGCAATCTGGTTCGCGAGAAGAGAAACGAGCTGGGGTAGCTTCAAAGAGCGCAGATGGACGCGGGCCGGGTCGAGGCCGATCGCGACTTCAGGCTCTGACCTGATTACTTCGGTCCGGGGCTAGAGCCCCAGGTCGGCGCGGCTGACCGTCGAGAGGATTTGCTGCTGGTAGTAGATGGGCCCGCCCTCGTCGGCGTTCACGCTCGAGGGGTAGTGCGTCGAGACGAAGAGGCCATAGACGTTGTTGTCCGAGATGGCGAGGCCAAAGTAGTCGCCGATGAAGCCGCTGCCGGTGGGGCACGGATCGCGGGCCCCGGCGCACGGATACTGCGACAGGCCACCGAGCTGCTGGCCCGGCTGCTCCGGATCCCAGGTGAACTGCGAGACGCGCAGGTTCGGCCCGGTTGCGACGGCGCGTGCGCCCGAGTCCTTATAGGCCTGGAGCGTCGTGTCGATGCAGAAGTTCGTTCGGCCGACGTCATCCGGCAGGACGCTCGGGTCATTGGGGCATTCCTGGCGGCGGTCATAGAACTCGATCGCCACCGCCCCTCCCGGTCCGGCCGCGATCGAGGGCTGGAACTGATCGGTGGGAGCGCCCGGCGCATCGACATTGTCATTGACCACGACCGGCGTCGACCAGTGCTGGCCGCCGTCCGTCGACTGTGTGAACTTCACGTCGGCCTGTCCGAGGGTGCTGTCCCAGTCCTCGTAAGCGAGGTAGAGGTGGCCGGCGTAGGTGGGGCTCGCCGCGAAGCTCTCGACGATGCCGCTGCGGAAACGCGTGTTCGGGTACACCTCGCCCGGAGGGATGGTCGCGGTGGTGATCGGCACGAACGCGCTGAAGGTGCGGCCGTCGTCGGTCGAGCGTGCGACGTACATCGTGTGCGCGCCGCCGTTCGCGGGGAACGACACGACCGAGACGTAGAGGGTGCCCGCCGCGTCGATCTCCGGGTAGACGTAGGTGACGCCGGGGCCGACGTCGGAGGGCGCGCTGATCGTGACCGCCTTGTCGAACGTCTGGCCGCGGTCACGCGAGACCGCGATCCGCACCTTGATCGCCTGGCCGTTGAACACCGCCCACGCCGCATAGACGTGGTCCTGGAACTCGTTCCCGGGGATGTGGTTGACGGCGACCCACTGCTTGTCCTCGACGTGCCCGAGTTGCAGGGCCGACGCGTTGTTGGGCGGCTCGAGCGCCACGCCGCCGTTGCCCTTCACCCAGTGCCGGCCCATGTCGTCGCTGTAGGAGACGTCGATCTCGCCGTCCGGGTGAAGCCTGGATGCGTCCCAGAACGCGTTGAACGGCAGCATCGTCTGGTAGACGCGGCCCTTCGTGTCGAAGTCGAGGTTCGGGTCGGTGGTGTCCGTCCAGCTCGGTGGCATGTCCTGCGTACCGGTCGAGACGCAGTCGTAGCCCTGGATCTGATTGTTGCCCGAGGGCGTCCCGCCGAGGATCTGGTGCGCTCCCAGATAGAACATATAGAAGGTGCTGTACTTGTCGAAGAAGAACTTCGACGAGCCGACGAGGTCCTCGGTCCCCGGCTTCGCCGCGATCCACGACTCGGAGTGGTTTGCGTTGAACGGGCCAGGGCCGCACGTCCCCGCCTCAGGAACCCTCGACCCGGGCGGAACCGGGTAGCCCCCGCCCGTCGTCGGCGAGCTCGCGATCTGGTTCGTGAACGGGACGCTGGCCGACCAGCCCTGCGCTGAGGCCGCCGCCGGGAACGTCAGGGCCCCGAGCGCTGCGGCGATAAGGACGACTCGCTTCGTTTCTTTCAGCCTCCAGCCCTGACTTTTAGAAGACTTTATGTATCACATCAGCAGTCGCTCATGTGCGACCGCTGCCCGAAACAGCAACGAGGGGAGCCGCGAGCCGGGCGGGTCGTCGGCAGATGACCTTCACCGCCGCCCTAGAGCTATCACATGAGTCGGCGAGCGCCGCCTGCCGATTCCTTGACCGTCGTTATCAAGGCAACAGGCGGGGGGCTCTACGCGCTGCGTGCTGCCGTACCGGCTAATCATCCGACTCGGTTGCCGACTGGGGTGCTCTCCCAAGAGGAGGAACGAAAGGGCGTTGTTTATCGGCGGGTAGTCCTCCCCACCACGATGTTTCCGGTCTGGGGTCGCAGATCGGCCGGATCTAGAGGGCTCTAGCCCACCGGCTGGCCGATCGCGGCGGCGAGCGCCTCCGTCACGCGCTCGACCTCCTGCTCGCCCATGGCGGTGAAGAACGGGAGCGCCAGCGACCGCTCCGCGATCCGCTCCGCGACCCGAAACTGGCCCTCCTGGAAGCCGAAGCGCTCCCGGTACGGGGGCATCAGATGGATACACGGCAGGTAGGCCTTCGAGGCGACGCCTCGTTCGGCGAGGGCGGCGATCACCACCCTCAGGGCCTGGAGGTCCGCTGATCCACCAATCAGATCCCGTTTCAGCTCGATAACGACGAAGCTCCCGTCCTGGTCGAGCGCCAGTAGGTCGATTCTGTCCTTGCCGCCGTCGAGTGCCACCTGTCGGCCAATGATCAGGAGCGGTTCGCCGAGCATGTCCGGACGCTGGGCTAACCCATCCCTCGACGCGGTCCTCGTACACGTTCTCGTCAAGGGTCGTGGTCGCCGGAACCTCGGCTACGCGCTGATCTGCGCCGATGCGGTAGAGCACCGGCCAAGGCTACCTCTGCGCGGTCGACCTGCCAAGCACGCCGATCAATCGCAACCGCCCGACCAGCGACGATATATCCGTCCGCCGTTACGTGGCCTCCCGCCCTGATGCTCAAGCCCACAGTCGGCCTGATGCCCCGTCTGGCGGGCACCCTCACCCCTACAGCGCGTCCGGTCCCCGCGCCACCCGGCGGCTCGCGTCGGCCTCGGTTTCGCCCTCGCGCACGTCGCCACTCTCGCGCAGGAACTCCCGCCAAGCGCCCTGTGCAGTTGAACCCATTTGGCTCGGTGATCGTGCCGCGAAAGGCGGCGACCCGGCTGGCGTGGCCGCCCGGGCGGGTCTGCGAAGGATCGTCAGCGAGAAAGAGCCGGGTCGTAATCCGCGCCGGGTGAGGGAGCCCAGCGGCGTCTGTGACCAGCCTCGCCCGCACCGCAAGCTGCGCGTCTTCGGCTAGGTGCTCGAGCGGCTGGGAGTAGATCACGGTCTCCTGCCTGCTCAGGGGAATCGACCTGGTCCGCCGCCTCGTCTCCTTGAGTGGCGCGATCGCGGGCTGGGATGCGGGGCGAAGCCGCACCGCGTTGACCCTGCCCCTGTCACCCTTGACCGTTCCGTCGGGCTCGTTCTCGCCCACCAGCAGGCGGTCGCCGGCTCGGGCGTCGGGATGATGGGCGCTGAGGACGAAGTTGACCCACGATGGGCCCCCTCCAGGGCAAGCCGCGACCGGGGATCCGACGTCCTGCATCGGCGAAGACGATCACGGCGTGGTGGCGGCGATGGGTGCAGGTTTCGCTCTTCGTCTTCGAGAGCGCCAGGGCCTTGTCGCCCGACTCGGTCCCTTGGGGATCGCCCGCGAGCAGGAGGCGTGCCTCGACGACCGGGTCATACTCGTAGGGGCTGCCGACCAGCCGGGCTGGCGCTTCTCGCAGTCCGTGGTGACCTCCAGCTCGGCGGTGGCGTCGAGGCGATCGCCGGGAGTGAGATCGGGGAGGCTGGTATTGGAGCGACGGCCTTTGCCCAACGACATCACCACGCGGGGGGACTGGCCTGGGCGGCGGGTGATCGGGATCGTCTGGACGAGCTCGGAATCGCTCCTGGTGGAAGCGACCAAGACCTTCGGTTTTGCGCCTGCCTCCATGCATCTCACCTCCTGTGAGGAAGATTCTGCCGCGTCATCGCTCGAGCCCCGGGAAACGCTGGGAGTGCTCGCCCTCCGCGTCCCTAACCGCACGTCGCGGACGGTTTGACCCTGGACGTGGTGTGTGAGACTCTCGCGCCCAGGAAGCCGGGGGTGGCTGCCTGAGGCCTCGGGCTCGTTTCGCAACGGTCGACGAGAGGAGGGCGTGTGCAGCTGAGCCTCTTCGTGCCCGCAGAGACCGAGCTCGGCGCCTATCCGGTCGAGATCACCCTGACCTGGCGCTCGCACTTGATCCTCCTCTCGTCGCTTGAACGGGAGAACCAGTGGGCAAACGCCACTGACGCATTCGCGCTCGAAGCGCAACCGGACCAGTCGCAGGGACGGCCACCGAAGAGCCCGGGCTCAAACGCCCATCGTCCAAGAACCGGCCTGCCCAATCCGCGTTCTCTCGGAAGCCCCTGCCCCGGTCGGCGGACCGGAGGTGCCGACCCGGACGTCAGCTTCCGGACGGATTTCATCTCCCGAAGAGCGCCAGCGTCGGCGCGCGGTGCTCTGACGCCTCCTCCCGCGTGAAGCTGTCGCACAAAGGGTGCGCGCGCCGGCAGAGGCCGATCGGCGACGAGGAGGTTGTGGACCTGACCTCGGTCCGCAGCCGTAGATTGGGTGATGTCTCCCGCCGACGCCCGCGTAGCGCTTCTGGCCTCCGGTTTGGTCAGCGCCGTGGTCTTCTCGCTCTTCGCTTGCGGGAACGACTCGACGCAGCCGGCCGGGGGCGGGCCTTTGAAAGCTCCAGAGGCTAAGACGCTCCGGGGTTGCCGTACCGCGGTCTATGGTGAGATCGACCCGAAGGCTCGCAGCGAGGCGACGGTCGCGGGCCCGCTGGAGCTACTCGCAGGGTCGGATGCCCTTGAGCCGGACGGGGTCGCCAAGGTGCTCGCGGTGCTGCGAGCGGGCGAGGCGGTGACGCTCGCCGTGCCGGAATCGGAGCGTGGTCGCCTCTCCCTGCTCTACGACATGAGCGGTCCCGGTCCGCGCCGTCCCCTACGCCTCTCCGACGGAGTCTCGGCGGTGCGGTTCAGGGCCTGTGCCAAGGGAATCGTGGCGGGTACCCGAGTGAAGGGCGCGTCCGAGTCGCAGTTCAACGGCGGGTTCTTCGTTCGCGGCGCCCACTGCGCCCCGATCGAGGTCTGGGTCGAGGGTCGCGAAGAGCCCCTTCGGCGCTGGCTCCCGTTTGGCACGGGCGATCGGCCCTGCCCTGCGGGCGCCCGGGCCTAGGCTGAAAGCGCCCCGCGGCTGTTGGCTCCTGTCTCGCGCGACGTGGGGCTGCCCCACAAACCCCCTGCTGTCCGGCGCCACCGCCGGGCATACGAGGCGGATTCGGGTCGGCAGACAACATGAATCCGCCTCGGACCGGCTCTCGCCCTCCGCATCTGGGTGGCACAGCTTTCAACCGGGCTTGACACCGGGGCATGCCGACTTGGTTCGTGAGGACGTGCCAGGGCCCAGCAAACTCGCCGCGCACCCTGGTCGCGAGCGCTTGATGCAGGTCGAGCTAGTCGCGCGCCTCGAAGGCAATGGTCTCTTTAAACCGCGCGCCTTCCACATGAAATGCGTAACACCCAGGCGCTCGGATTAGCGTGTCGCTCGGCCCGTAGCGCCATTTCCCCGAGTCATCCTGAGGAAAGCGCAATTGGAGTTCCTCCTGGCCAGGGAATCGAGCCCCGGGATTGAACCGCAGCTCCGTAGTTCCGCCCATCTGCTTCCCGGTGATCACGACTTCCCCGGCGTAGGTCGGCTCGATTGCCCAGAGCGTCTTGTAGTAGTGCCAGCCGTCGTGACTCCTGGTATCCACCGTGTAGCGAACGACGCCATCGCCCGTGCCAAGGCCGACGAACACCGGGCCCTCCCCATAGGCGAAGGCGACGGCGCGCACGTCGGGCCTTGTCTGAGGTGCACTCTCAACCGGACAAGACGCCGAGCCACTCCGCCCGTCTGCGTCGGAAGCCGGCCGCTCATCACTAGATCCTTCTTCTCGGCACGCGCCAGAGAACAGTGCTGCGACGCCAATCGTCGCGGCGACCAACATGACCAGCGGAGCCCTCACGCGCAGGGTCCTAATCTCATCGTCCTCTGCACTGGATACGAGGACGGGCGTGGAAGGGGTCCCGCGCGGACGCCCGAAGTGCTGTGCTGGAGCGCCCGGCATTCCCGCGGATCGCCTTTCGCGCTGGTGCAGTCTTCCATGGGGAAGCACTCCCGCACCGCGCCCGCGCCCGAACGCGCTGTCGCTTCCGCGTGAGGGTGTCGCGCAAACCCCAACCGGGCCGGTAGGAGCCCATCTCCGCTTGGCTTACTCCCCTCACGAGCGTCATCACGGCGGCCACGGCAACTCCCATGTCTTCTCGTTCGTGAGGCCGTCGAGGATCTCGTTGAACCGCACCCCCCTACTTCGATGGCTCGCCGATCACGATCTCGAGGCGGCCGTGGGCGGTGCGCAGTGCCCGCTCGACCTGCTCGGGCGTCTCGCCGCGGGCGAACAGGAAGCCGAGGTAGCGGTCGGCCTCGGGCAGCGCCCGCACCGGCTTGCCGCGCGCGATCGAGATCTCGAGCCCAGTCACGCCGGGCACCGCCCGCGCCTCGGCCTGCCCGCGCACCTCCTTCAGCACCCCCGCCTTCGGGATCGGGAGCATCATCACCCCGGAGGCCGCTGCCTCGCGGCTCAGCTCGTCGAGCGGCAGCCCGAGGGCGTGGCGCAGGATCAGCTCCTCGAGGCTCACGCCCATCCCGAAGCGCAGCGAGCGCGAGCACAGCCCGCCGATCGAGCGGGCGGCGAGCTCGAGCATCCACACGTTACCGTCGTCGATCCGCAGCTCGGCGTGTATCGGCCCCTCGACCAGCCCGAGCGCGGCGGCCGCCTCGGCCGTGCGAAGGGTGACCGCCGCGAGGATCTCCGCGGGCAGCCGCGACGGGGTCACGTAGATGGTCTCCTCAAAGTAGGGGCCCTCGAGGGGGTCCGGCTTGTCGAACACCGCCAGGATCTCAAGGGTGCCGCCCCGCAAGAGGCCCTCGACGGCCACCTCTACGCCCGGGAGGTAGCGCTCGACCAGCAGCGGCGCGTCCGGGCCCTCGCCGGCCTCGGCGAGGATCGCCCTGACCCGCTGCGCCGCCGCCCTGGCCGCCCTCGGATCATCGGCCCGGATTACCCCGCGGCTCGCCGACAGCGAAACGGCCTTGACCACGCAGGGAAGACCGACCCGGCCGGCCAGCCGCGCCACGTCCGCGCCGGGCCCGGCAATCCCGTACTCCGGCTGGGGCAGGCCGGCGGCCGCGAAGGCCCGGCGCATGGCGGTCTTGTCCCTGGTCGCCGCCACCGCCTCGGGCGGGTTGTGCGCGAGTCCCAAGCGCGCGGCGGCCAGCGCGGCCACCAGCACCCCCTGCTCGTCAGCGCCGACCACGGCGTCGAGCGGCTTGGCCTGCGCCCGGGCGACGATCGCCTCGGCGGCGGCCTCCGGCCGCCTCAGGTCCACCACCAGCGCCCGGTCCCCCATCGTCCCGGACATCGCCTGCCGGCGCTCCGAGGCGACCACCACCTCGGCGTCCAGCGCCCGGGACGCGTCGAGGAAATCGCTCGCGCGGTAGGTGGCGGTGGGCAGCACGAGGAGGACTCGGGCCATCTGCGTATCGTAGGTAGCGACGGGCTGGCGCCACCGGCGAGCGACTACCAGCCGTACGGGGATACGAGATGACCGCCGAAGACACAGCCGAGCCGACGCTTGCGATCACCGAGCAGGCGATCGAGAAGGTCAGGGGGCTCCGCGCCCAGTCCGAGGATCCCGAGAGCCAGGCGCTGTGGGTGGAGGTGAGCGGCGTCTCGGACGGCGAGTACATCTACAAGATCTCCCTCAACGCATTGCATGTTGCGCGCCAGGGCGACGCTGTGCAGCGCCACGGCGACCTGGCGATCGTGGTGCCCAAGTCAAGCGTCGAGAAGCTCCGCGGCGCCACCATCGAGTGGTCGGAAGGTGTCGCGCAGAGCGGCCTCGCCCTCGCGAACCCGAACCGGCCGCCGGCCCCGGCGGAGCTGCCGATGCTCAGCCCGTCGATGGCGCCGCCCGCGAGCCCGCCCATCGCTCCTCCGCCCGCCGACCTCAGCGGCGACGTCGCTCAGCGGGTCATCCAAGTGATCGACCAACAGATCAACCCGGCCATCGCCGTGCACGGGGGGCGCGCCGAGCTGGTCGCCGTTAAGGAGGACACCGCCTACCTGCGCCTGGGCGGCGGCTGCCAGGGCTGCGGGATGGCCACCGTCACCCTCGGCCAGGGCATCGAGGTCGCGATCACGGGTGCGGTTCCCGAGATCGCCCGCGTGGTCGACGTCACCGACCACGCCGCCGGCACCAACCCCTACTTCGAGCCCGCCAAGAAGTAGGGCGCCGGCGCCGAGGAGTCGCGCTGCGCCGCTCGCTGCGCAGAACGCACGTGATCCGGGCCGAAGTTGCGGACCTTCGCTCGCGGACCGACGCCTTGGGCGCTCGTCTCTCGAGGAGGGCGCCAGGGCTGTTCTGGACGATGGCCGCTGTCTCGGCTGTGCGATACGCGTCGGTTGGTGGTATCACCCTAAATGAGGCTCATCGGAGGAGAAGGCATGAAGCTGAAGGTCGGGAATCGCGTCAAGGTCGAGTCGGAGTCGACCGAGCGTTCGCCTCGGACCGGCGTCATAGAGGAGGTGATGGGTGAGGCACCTTCCCCTCGCTATCGCATTCGCTGGGACGACGGGCACGAGAGCATCTACACCCCCGCGGCAGGGGCGGTGAGTCGCGCCGAGCCGACCGAGAAGGCGTAGGGAGCGACAGCGCGCAGGAGGGCGATTGCCGCCCGCACCAGCCCGACTACCGTGCCGAGCAGCCCCCCGGCTCGCGGGTAGGCGCCGGCAAAGCGCGACACCGTTTGATCTGGTCCGGCGTCTTGCCGCGCTGTAGCGATCGGAGGGGGTAGAAGATTGCCGGCGCTCTTGCTCCGCTTGCTCGGCGGCGCCCTGGTCGAAGGCAACGCCCCAATAGCTGGCAGAGCGGACCGACGAGCGGGCCCGTGGGTCCCCGAGCACACCCGCGAACGCCACGGCTTTGCCGGGCGACCCGGTGAGGTGGGAGCCCCGGCGAGTCGCCGAGGAGCTCGGCGATCTCCGGGCTCGTCACTCGGGTCCCTGCCTGCGCCGCTGGTCGATCCCCGCGCTGACGATCTGTGCGCGACCGGAGCAGCCGCCGCTAGGGCCCTGCCCCTTGCTTGGGAGGACCCGGCGCCCCGTGCGATCGGCGCGCGATCGGCTCCTCATGCGAGACCGGCCTGCCATTTGCGCATCCCGCTGGTGACCCAGATCTGCCCGCCTCTGGCCGGGAAGGAGGAGATCAATGGCCCCTCTGGAAACCCACGCCGCTCGCCGCCGTCGTGCGATCGGCGCGCGATCGGCTCCTCAGGCGAGACCGGCGATTCGGCGCCCATTTCCCTGCAGTTGCGCCGGCGCGGCACTCGATTTGCGGCCGCGACGACTCTCGAAAAGGGCGGCTTTGCAGCGTCTTGCTCTCGCGAGCGGAGGGGGAGGGATTCGAACCCTCGACACGCCTTTACGACGTGTAGGATCGCCGTGGTCGCGATCCTCTGGCACCTGCTGTCGTAGCCGCAGGTTCGCGGCGGGCGTGACGACGAAGTCGGAGGGCTCGTGTCCGGGGTCCTGATCGGGCTTGGGGTCGCGGCGCTCATCTATCTGATCGCCGTCGCCGCGCTGCTGGTGGCCGGGCGCAGGACGGCCGCGCGCGAGGTGGCGCTCCTCCTACCCAACCTGGCGCTGCTCTTCAAGGGCCTGATCGCAGATCCGCGAGTGCCGAATCGCTCGAAGGCGCTGCTTCTGTTCGGAGTCGCGTGGATCGCCTCGCCGATCGATCTGATCCCCGAGTTCGTCCCGTTCCTCGGGCCGCTCGACGACGCCGTAGTCGTCGCGCTGATTCTGCGGCGCCTCGGGAGGACGGCGGGCAGGGGGCTCGTGGAGGAACATTGGCGCGGCGACCCGGCGATCATCGCGCGACTGCTGGGCGGCGTGAAACCCGCCTACTCCCGGGGAGAAGGACCTTAGCTGGCCTTGACGCGCCTCGTCCTCATCGTGGCCTGGGCGACTTCGCGCCCCCTAGCGACCGGGGCTTGAGCGCGAGCACGCCCTCCCAGGCAAGCGCGCCCCACCCCTGAGGAATCGCTCCGCGTCCAGCCCCGCTCTCGGGGTTCCAGTACTCGGCATATCCTGGCTTCGCGCAGCCGCGCCTCCGTGCGTCGGCCAGGCGGGCAGAGTCGTCGGCTCGTCCTTGGCGCCGCGCGGCGACGATGACGAGATAGATGAGCTGTGGCCAGGCGCCATCGGCGCGAGGATAGGGGTGAGGCGCGGGCGCCGCGAGGGGTCGGGGCAGCGCCCCTCTATCTACCCTGCGGCATCGACTTCGGTGGAGTCAGCGACGTCACTCGACGCACCGGCGCGAGCTTGGCGGCGGTGGCGCGCTGGGGCGCCGGGCGGATCCAGGCCCAGGTCGTGGGCGCCGTTGGGGGCCCGGCACGGGCCCGCGTCGTTCTCCTGTTCGGCGCGGTCCTCGCCCTCAATACCGCGGACGCCTCGACGGTCGGTGCGGTGGCAGCACAGCTCCGGCCGGCCCTCCACATCGGCAACACCGAGGTGGGCCTCCTCGTCGGTGTCGTTGATAGTCGGGGCCGGCGCGGCGCTGTTCGTGGGCGTGCTCGTTGACCGGATCCGCCGGGTCCGCCTGCTCGCTGTCAGCGTCGTCCTCTGGAGCATGGCGACGTTCGCCGGCGGCCTGGCGGGGAGCTATTCGCAGCTGCTGCTCTCGCGCCTCGCCCTGGGCGCCGTGGCGGCCACCGCCGGCCCCGCGATCGCCTCCCTCACCGGCGATTACTTCCCGGCGCGCGAGCGGGTCAGGGTCTACGGCTACATCCTGAGCGGCGAGATCGCGGGAAGCGCCTTCGGCTTCCTGATCAGCGGACTGATCGCCAGCCTCCTATCCTGGCGCTGGGCCTTCTTCGCTCTTTCACTTCCCGGGTTCTGGCTGGCCCGAGAGCTGTGGCACGCGCTTCCCGAGCCCCGGCGCGGGGGAACCAGCCGGCTCGAGCGCGGCGTGCTCGACCTGGCCTCCGTGACGGGCGGTAGCGGGGCGGAGCCGAAGGAGGAGGAGCTCGTTCGCGACGACGAGCTGGCGCACGCGGCGGTGCGAGCGCGCGGCCCCCTTCCCGATCCCGACCTGGTGCTCCGCGAGGATGCGGCGCGCATGCCGCTCCAGCGGGCGGTCCGCTACGTGCTGCGAGTTCGCACGAACGTCGAGCTGATCATCTCCTCGGCGCTTGGATATTTCTTCCTCGCCGGCCTGGGGACCTTCGCCGTCGTCTTCATCCGCGGCCACTACGGCACGAGCCAGGCGACCGCAACGGGGATCCTGGGCTTGCTCGTAATCGGCGCGCTCGTCGGGACTCTGGTCAGCGCTCCTCTGACGGACTGGCTTCTGCGCCGCGGACTGATCAGCGCCCGCATCTGGGTACCCGCGATGGCGTACCTGTCCGCGGCGGTGCTGCTGGCGATCGGGATCGTCAACACCTCTCTCACCCCGGCGATCTGGTTCTACATGACCGGCGCCGCGGCGCTCGCCGCGGCCAGCCCGCCGCTCGATGCCGCCCGCCTCGACATCATGCCGCCAGGGCTATGGGGCCGGGCCGAGAGCGTGCGGACGGTCCTCCGCACAGCCGGCCAGGCGACGGCCCCGTTGCTCTTCGGGGCGGTCGCGGACCTCGTGGCGGGAATCGCGCCCCACCAGGCGCCGATCGGGACCACGCCCGGCGGCGTCTCCCCGGGCACCACGCGGGGGCTCGAGGTCAGCTTTCTGCTGATGCTGACAGCGCTCGCCGCCGCCGGCTACATCCTGCTGCGGGCGCGGCGAAGCTACCCGCAGGACGTCGCCACCGCCGCCGCATCGGCGAACCGGAACTAGGGGTCCCGCCCCGCGGCCAACGCCGCGCCGCGCCGTTTCCAGGTATGCCGGAGGAGGGACTCGAACCCCCGACACGCGGATTACTTATTCCGCGCCGCGGGTTCGGAGGGCCTCCGGCGGTTCGGCGTTTTGGCCGCTAATCGACGGTTTCAGACGATTCCGTGGCGGCCGGTTGCCAGGTGGTTTGCGGGTGTTGCCTTGCCCATCCCTTTGCAGCGCGAGGATGGAACACGTAGCTCGTAGGCGCGGCTCAGCCGTTCGGCAGCTGGTCCCTGTTGCGCAGCTCCGTGATCCGCTCGTCCCGATCGGCCGGCTCGCGATAGACGGCGTCGTGAAGGGCCTCGAGCTCCGACTCGAGGTGCTGGACTCG
>JBKPIV010000026.1:0-15118 GCA_046730395.1 Actinomycetota bacterium
CCATGTCACCCCGGGCGTTGAGATGCAGGAGCCCGAGACCGCGACCACGGTGCGGGTGAAGGACGGCGAGACGCTGACCACCGACGGCCCGTTCGTTGCCGTCAAGGAGGCCCTCGGCGGCTACCTGTTCTTCGAGGCGGATGACCTCGATGCCGCGATCGAGCTCGCGTCGCGCATCCCCGCGGCTCGCCTGGGCGGTGCGGTGGAGGTGCGCCCGATCGCGGAGCGATAGCGATCCTCGAGCAGGTCTTCCGCGACGAGTGGGGCCGCGTCCTCGCCTCCCTGATCGGCTTCCTCGGCGACTTCGAGCTCGCCGAGGAGGCCGCCCAGGAGGCGTTCGCGGCGGCCGCCGAGCGCTGGCCCCGCGACGGGACCCCGGCCAACCCGCGCGCCTGGCTCGTGACCACCGCCCGAAACCGGGCGATCGACCGCATCCGGCGCGAGCGGACGCTCGCCGAGAAGACGAGGCTGCTCGACCTCCCAACTGCGACCACCGATGAGCTGATGGAGGAGCCCGAGATCCCGGACGAGCGGCTCGAGCTCGTCTTCACCTGCTGCCACCCGGCGCTCGCGCTCGATTCCCAGGTCGCGCTCACCCTGCGCACGCTGGGCGGGCTGAGCACGGAGGAGATCGCCCGCGCCTTCCTCGTCCCCGAGCCGACGATGGCCAAGCGGCTCGTGCGCGCGAAGCGGAAGATCAAGGAGGCGGGGATCCCGTTCCGCGTCCCGCCCGCTCATCTGCTCCCGGACCGCCTGGCGGCGGTGCTCGCGGTCGTCTACCTGATCTTCAACGAGGGCTACGGCGGCCGCGGCGACCTCGCCGCCGAGGCGATCCGGCTCGGCCGCGCGCTCGCCGACCTGATGCCCGACGAGCCGGAGGTGCACGGGCTGCTGGCGCTGATGTTGCTCAACGACGCCCGGCGCGACGCGCGGTTCGTCGACGGGACCGTGGTCCTCCTCCGCGATCAGGATCGATCGCTCTGGGATCTCGATCAGATGCGAGAAGGGCGGGCCGAGCTTGATCGCGCGCTGGCGCTCGGCGGCCGGGGCGCCTACGCGCTGCAGGCGGCGCTCGCGGCCCTGCACGCGGACGAGCCCCAGGACTGGACGCAGATCGCGGCTCTCTACGGCAAGCTCGCCCGCCTCACCGGCTCGCCGGTGGTCGAGCTCAACCGGGCCGTGGCGGTCGCCGAAGCGGGAGACGTCGAGGGCGCCCTCGCGCTTGCAGACAGCCTCGAGCTCGAGCAGTACCACTATCTGCACGCCACGCGGGCGGAGCTCCTGCGCCGGCTCGATCGCACAGAGGACGCCCGCGCCGCCTACGGGCGCGCGCTGGAGCTCGTTCACTCAGACGCCGAGCGGCGCTTCCTCGAGCGCCGGCTGGCGGAGCTCCGCGGCTGACGGCCGGAGCGAAGTACTACTCGCGGCGTGATTGCCAGGCAGGCGCTCAGCCCGAATGATGGGACAGGACGTTGACGATCGTGCCGCTCGGCTCGCGAAGCATGAAGCGCCGGACTCCCCAGTCCTCGTCCCGGAGCGGGTACGCGATCTCGAGGCCCCGCTCCACGGCCTTGGCGTGGACGGCATCGACGTCAGCCACTTCTACCGAGATGCCGGGCGCCGCCATGTCGTCGTTGCCGACGATGGTCACCTGAGCCGAGGGGTTGGTCGGCGAGGCGACGGTCGTGACCCAGCCCATGTCCATCGCTATCTCGAAGCCGAGCAGGTCCACAAAGAAATCGCGCGTCTCGGCGGGCCGACTCGATCTTATGTTCGGCACCGTCCTGCTGATCGTCACGCTCCCACTTATATCCGAGACCGCCGATCAGGCGGTTTGATCGGGCAGGAGCGATTCAAGATCGAGTAGGGCCCGCGCCGCGCGGCTCAGGGGCTGCCGGGTTGAGCTCAGATCTTGAGCAGGACGATCGTGTTTAGCACGAAGAGGATCGAGAAGAAGATCGTCCAGCGGTCGAGGTTGCGCTCGACCAGCGAGCCGCCGCCGAACGCGCTGCCCGACTGCCCGATCCCGAAGGCGCCGGACAGGCCCGTGTCCTTCCCCGAGTGCAGGAGCACGAGGAAGATCAGGACCACCGAGATGATCACCTGGATCACGCCGAGGATGGTCGACATCGCCCGCGGAGTGTAGGGAACGCCGGGCGGGCGGGCCCCTGTACGTGCCCGCCCGCCGGTCGGTCGACTCAGTGGTGGGTGATGCTGAAGAGCTTGATCTGCTCGTGGTTGCCGGCCACGGTGTGCTCCCAGACGTCACCGACCCCGGCGACGTAGTACTTCTCCTCGTTCACCCCGGGGTCGAGCGTGGGGGCCGTCTCCGACGTCTTCAGGCTGTTCGGGTAGGAGCCCTGCGGGACCTTGACCGGCCCGCCGCTCCCGAGCACCTTGGCCTGATCGAGGGCGTAGTGCGGGTAGTACTCCTGGCGGTACTGGTCCCCCGGCTGCGGGTTGCCGGGCATGATGATCCCGGGCTTCGCGCCCTTGACGCCCCCGGTCCAGGAATCGCTCACCCTCACGAACTTGCCGTTTCGGATCTCGCGCGAGTCCTCGCCCATATACCAGACGTTGCCGTACTTGTCCTGCGCGTACCAGTCGAAGGTCTTCTCGATCGGGTGCCCGTGCGAGGACACGACGTCGCGGACCACCGTGCACTTGACCCCGAGGATCTGCTTCGTCTGGTGGGTGACGACCATGTCGTCCCGCTGCGGGGTCTTCCCGTTCTCCGCCACGCCCCTGTAGTGAAAGCCGGTGCCGGACTTCAACGGGAAGTAGCGGTTGTCGATCGTCGAGACGAAGTTCGCCGGGTCGATCTTCGGCGCGTAGGGGCCGTGGATCGGCGCTAGCTGCGATGCCGAGGGTCCCGACGCGGCGGTGGTGGACGACGTCGAGGCCGCGGTCGTCGTGGAGCTCCCGCCGCCCGACGACCCGCAACCGGCCCCCACGCCGGCGAGGAGCGCGAGCGCGAGCGTGGCGCCGATCGTCCTCGGTGAGACCCGCTTGCGTCCTCCGGTCATCTCTACCTCCATCCGCGGATCAAAGCCTTCATTCCCCCGGTTCTTACGGATGGCGGATGAAAGAACCGTGAACGGCCATCACCGGCCCTCGCCGCGTACCCGGTCGAACTCCTTCAGGATCTGGATCGCCTCGCGGCGAAGCTCCGCGTCCTGGCGGCGCCAATCGGCCTCTGAGAGCTTGCCCTGCTCGCGATCGAGCTCGGCGTCGCGGATCTCGCGGTACTTGGCCTCCTTGCGCGCCTCGAGGTCGGCGAGCTCGGGATCCTCGGCGGTCGAGGTCGCCTTCTCCCGCTCATCGCCCGGGCGGCGAAGGGGCACGGTCACGAACCACACCACCACGGCGACGATCACGAGCGCCAGCACGATCTCCACGCCTAAAGGCTAGGACCGCCGCCGAGGGCGAGGGGCGACTAGGCGCGGCCCAGCTCGCGGGCCAGGCGCGCCGCATAGACGTCGGCGACCCGGCGCCGCCGGGCCTCGGGGGCCGGCCAGATCGCGACCAGCCCTCCCACGACCGCGATCGCCCCGCCGATCCAGATCCAGCTGACGAGCGGGTTGACGTTGACGCGGAAGTCCGCGGGCGGGGTGTGCGCGAGGTAGCGCTTCTCGACGGTGCGCACCGCCAGGCCCTGCAGGAACCCGAGCGTCTGCGCCGCGCGCGTGTTGGCCGGCGAGACGCCCTTGGCGATCCGCTCGAGGCGGCGGTCGGCGCCGTTGATGATCGGGTTGAGCGAGGTGAGGTCGGGCTGCATGGCGGTCCACACGTCGCCGCCGACCGTGGTCCTCCTCCCCACCTCGCTCGTCGCCTGGCCCTCGAAGAAGCTCCGCACCGGCCCGGCGCCCGTCGCATCGCCGGCTCCCGCGTAGTAGTTCCGCGAGGGATAGAGCGTCGCGTAGGGCCTTCCGTTCTTGGTCACGGCGAGCACCGACCCGAGGGTCAGCCGCTGCTCGGCCGGGCTGATCTGCGCGGTCGGCTTCTCGTAGGTCATGCGGTAGTCGCCGACGCTCGCGGACTGCCCGGGGCGCAGCCGCAGATCGCGGCTGGTCTGGAAGCTCGAGGACGCCGCCACGGCGATCAAGAGCACCGCGAGCCCCGCGTGCACGACGTAGCCGCCGTAGCGGCGGCGGTTGCGGGCAAAGAGCGCGCCGAGCGCCCTCGCGTACGAGCCGCCGGCGAGCGAGCGGTAGGCGGCGGCGCCCCGCGCGAACTCCTGGACCAGCGCCGCGAGCGCGAAGGCGGCGAGCGAGAACATCGCGAGCGCGAACGGCCGCCCCCGCGCGTCCGTGAACGCGAACAGGGCGGCGGCGGCGGCGATCGCGACGAGCGTGGGTCGGGCGAGGAGCCTCCGGGCCGCACCGGGGCTGACCCGCCGCCAGGCGAACAGCGGCCCGATTCCGGTGAAGAGCACGAGCAGGATCGCGAGCGGGGTGGTGTACCGATCGAACCAGGGCGCCGCCAGCGACGCCTTGGTCCCGGTGAAGAGCTCGGAGATCAGGGGGAAGAACGTCCCCCAGAAGATCACCGCCAGGAGCCCCAAAAGAAGCAGGTTGTTGACGAGGAAGATGGCCTCCCTCGAGAGCAGCGACTCGATGCGCTTCTCCGAGCGCAGGTCGTCGAGCCGCGAGGCGATCAGGAGCGCGGAGCCGATCACGACGGTCGCGATCAACCCGAGCAGCGGCCCGCCGACGGTCGAGGCCCCGAACGCGTGGATCGACTGGAGGATCCCCGAGCGCACGAGGAAGGTGCCGAGGAGGGCGAGCGCGAAGGTCCCGCAGACGAGGCTCACGTTCCAGACGCGGAGCATCCCGCGCTTCTCCTGGACCATGATCGAGTGCAGGAAGGCGGTGCCCGCGAGCCACGGCATGAGCGAGGCGTTCTCCACCGGGTCCCACCCCCAGTAGCCGCCCCAGCCGAGCTCCGAGTACGACCATCGGGCGCCCAGGAGGATCCCGATTCCAAGGAGCAGCCAGGCGATCAGCGCGAACCGGCGCGTGGCCCGGATCCAGCTCGCGTCGAGCCGCCGCGTGACCAGGGCCCCGATCGCGAACGCGAACGGGATCGCGAAGAACACGTAGCCGGAGTAGAGCATCGGCGGGTGGATCGCCATCGCCGGGTGGCGGAGGAGCGGCTCGAGCCCCACGCCCTCGGGGGGCGCGGGGCTGAGGCGGGCGAAGGGGTTGGCGTCGATCAGCATCAGCCCGGTGAAGAAGGCGCCGAGCCCCATCAGCACCGCGGTCGCCCACGGCGCCAGCTCGCGGTGCCGGTGGCGCAACGTTCCGTCCGCGCCAAGGCGCGGACGTAACGTAAACAGGACCGCCGAGGAGGTGAGCGAGAGCACCCACGCCCAAAGGAGCAGCGAGCCCTCCTGGCTCGACCACATCGCGGTCAGCCGGTAGCCGGCCGGCGTGGTGGTCGAGGAGTGGTCGGCGACGACCTTCAGGGACAGGTCGGTGCGGGCAAAGGCCGCCTCGATCACGACCACGCAGATCGTCAGCAGGGCGGCGAACGCGTAGACGGCGCGGCGCGAGGCATCGACGTAGCGGCGGTCGCCCCGCGTGCCGATGAGCGCGAGGCAGGCGGCGGCGAGCGCCGTGAGGAGGGCGAGGATGAGGCAGGCGGCGCCGAGCGTGATCACAGCGGCCTCACTGGCTGATGATCACGTGCTGCGGATCCTGCTGGGCCTGGGTCTGGAACTTGGAGGGGCACTTGGTGATCAGGCTGTCGCGCTGGGCCTCGAAGGTGCCGTTGGACACGCTGCCGGAGACGATCACCTCGCGCCCGTCGGCGAACGGGTCCGGCACCTCGCCCATGTAGCGAACCGGGATCGACGCGGAGGAGTCGGTGCGGTCGGCGACCCGGAAGTCGAGCACCGAGCCGTGGCGGTGGATCGAGCCCGGCACGACCACCCCGGTCATCTCATAGGACTGGCCCGGGGAGGCGTGCAGGATGTCCGACGGCTGCCTGGCCTCGCTCGAGCTGCTGAACGACGTGTAGATGAGCGCCACCGCGAGCAGCACGGCCGCGCTCAGGGCGACCACCAGTCGGATCTTCCTCTTGAGCTGGGGATCCATCGGGGGAGGGCCGGACGATTATGGCAAGCGCTCACGGTATCGACCGGGGTCGGTGAGCGGCTCCGGCCGCTGCCTAGAATCACGCGCCGTGGCGGCTGATCCGGTTCTCCTGATCACGGGCGCCTCGAGCGGCATCGGGGCCGCGACCGCCAGGCGCGCCGCGGAGGTCGGCTATCGCCTCGTGCTCGGCGCGCGGCGGGAGGACCGGCTGCGGGGGCTGGCGGAGGAGCTCGGCGGGGCCGACCGCGCGCTCGCGGCGCGTTGCGATGTCGCCGAATGGGCGGACGTCGAGGCGCTGGCCGAGGCGGCGCTCGACTCGTTCGGGCGCATCGACGCGGTGTTCGCCAACGCCGGCTTCGGCGCCAAGCGGGGCTTCCTCGAGGAGTCCCCGGAGCACTGGCGCTCGATGGTGCTCACCAACGTGCTCGGCGTGGCGCTCACCATCCGGGCCACCCTCCCCCACATGCTCGAGCGCGGCACCGGCCACTACGTGATCACGAGCTCGGTTGCCGGCCGGCGGGTGCTTCCCGGCTCGCTCTACTCGGCGACCAAATGGGCGGTGGGCGCGATCGGCGAGGGCCTGCGCCAGGAGCTTCGCCAGATGCACGACAACTCCGGGATCCGCGTCACCCTGATCGAGCCCGGGATGACCGACACCGAGTTCTTCTCGCAGCGTCCCGAGAACGCGCTCGCCGACGCCGACATCGCCCGCGCCGTCGTCTACGCGCTGTCCCAGCCCGACCACGTGGACGTGAACGAGATCCTGATCCGCCCCGCCGCCCAGGCAAACTGAGGCCCATACGGAACGACCCCCACGGAAAGGATCAGCACGGATGCTCATCGATGAGTACGGCCTGATCGGAGACATGCAGTGAGGCGCCGGGGCACGGTTGCCGCGATCCTTGTGCTAGCGACGCTGATCGCCTTCATATCGGTGTTCGCCGTCTGGGCGAAGCGACAGCTGCTCGAGACCAGCACTTACACCGAGACGTCGACCAAGCTGCTCGAGGACGAGGACATCCGCAATGCGGTGGCGGCGTTCCTGGTTGACCAGCTCTACGCGAACGTCGACGTGCAGGCCAAGTTGGCTAAGCGGCTTCCGCCGCAGGCGAAACCCCTGGCAGGTCCCGTGGCTGGTGGCCTGCGACAGCTGGCCGACCGGGCCGCCATCGCTGCCCTGGAGCGTCCAGCCACCCAGCAGGTCTGGGAGAAGGCGAACGAGAACGCCCACGCCGCCCTGCTCAACCTGATCGAGGGAGGTGGAACCGTCGTGGGCGTTCAGAGCGGCGCGGTCACCCTCGATCTCGCCGCCCTCGTCCAGCAGATCGGGACACAGGCGGGAGTGGACGTGGCGGGAAAGCTCCCGCCGGACGTCGGGCAGCTCGAGATCGTCCGCTCCGACCAGATCACCGTCGTGCAGGACCTCGTCAACCTGCTCCGGAAGCTCGCGCTGATCCTGCCCCTCGTCGCCCTGGCCCTATATGCGCTCGCGATCTATCTCGCCGAGGACAGGCGTCGAAAGGTTCTGAGGACGGTCGGCTTCTGCTTCATAGGCGTGGGTCTCGCGGTGCTCGTCGGGCGCTCCCTCGCCGGTGGCTACGTGGTGGGGGCGCTCACGAATACCGCGGCGGCCGAACCCGCAGCGAGCTCCGCCTGGGACATCCTGACCTCGGTGCTCGCCGGGATCGGCGTGGCGATGATCGCCTACGGGGTCGTAGTCGTCCTCGGCGCCTGGCTCGCAGGGCCCAGCCGCGCGGCCATGGCACTGCGCCGGTGGATGACTCCGGGGCTACGTGAGCGCCGCATCGCCTACGCGGTCCTCGCCGTGATCGTGCTGCTGGTCCTCTGGTGGGCGCCGACGCAGGGCACGCAGCGCCTGATTCCCTCGTTGATCCTGATCGCCCTCGGGATTGCCGGGCTCGAGGCGCTCCGCGTCCAGGCCCTGCGTGACTTCCCCGACGAGACTTTCCACCCCGGGAGGACCCGTGAGGCGCTCGGGGGTCTGTGGCAACGACGGGAACGACTCCCCCGCGAGGGCACGACGCCGCCGAAGACGCACGTCGAGCAGCTGGAGGAGCTCGCCAGGCTGCGCGAATCGGGGGTCCTCGACGCGCAGGAGTTCGAGCAGGAGAAGCGGCGCATCCTCGCTGCCGACTAACCCATGTACTGAAGGCCGCGCCGCCACCCCGCGAGCAGTTCGTGGATCGACGCAGCGCCGCTCAGCGGTTGGCTCGGCGCGGGCAGTGCGGCTGGATAAAGGATGAACGGCCGCGTCTGCGGCCCGCCGAGGCCGCCGTGGAAGGAGATCAGCTCCTCGAACGCGCAGCCCTCCTCGAGCAGCGGGTCATAGAAGCTGCCCACCATGATGTCGGCGACGTTCGCGAAGCGATCGGTCCTCCGCAGGTGGCTCCCGGCGGTGGGTGAGAGGACCGCGAGGGGGTCGTCGCCCTCAACGCGATCCTCCCGGAGGTACCGCGTCCCATCGGCGCCCAGTACGACCGGCCCGCGCTCGGAGGACCGGACGAGCAGCCAGCCGATGTGCGGATGCGCGCGCAGCGCCGGGATGAGCTCTGGATGTCGCTCGTCCAACTCCTCGAGGGTCAGGCGACGCCTCTCCTCCATCAAGTAGATGAGCCCGAGGTTCCCCGACCCCAGAACGACTGTGCGCCGCCTGGAGACGTCGGTCTTGGGGCGCCTCGTCGCCTTGCGCCCGGTGGCCTCGTTGATCGAGTGCGCCACCATCGCCTCCTGTTCGTCTCCTCCGGCCACCTCCTCGACATCTCCGGCGTGGAGCGACCTCTCCACGAGCTCGTCGAGCCCGTAGCCGTTGCGCTGCTTGAAGGTTGCTCCCTGCGTCTGCCCGTGGTCCGAGAGGACGACGATCTCGTACGGCCGCGGGGCGTAGCGCCGCGCTCGCGCGATGCGGCCGAACTGCTGATCGAGCTTGCGCAGCGCCTCCATCGTGTCGGCGCGTTCGAGACCGGAGTGGTGCGCGACCTCGTCGTAGCTGGCGAAGGTCGCGTACACCGCCGGCCGCCCGCGCATCATGTCCCCGAGGACCCCGAACACCACCAGGTCCCGGATCACCACGCACATCGCCGCGCGCAGGAAGGGATACCTGCCGCCGCGGTGACCGCGAGGACAAACGTCGCGGCGCGTCTGACGCGCGGCGGCGATCCACTCCAGCCCGACCTCCCAGGCGAACAGCGCAAGCGCCCGGGTGACGTTGAAACCGTTGGCGAGAAACGCCCTGTACCCCGGGTTCGCCCTCTTCTCGGCCTCCATCCGGCTCACCGTGAGGATCGCCTCCTCAGCCTCGCCCGAGAGGAGATTGCCCCGGCTGGCGCCGCCGTTCGCGAGGAGCCCGCCGTTCGCGAGCCGTCGCTCGATCGCGGCGCAATCCGCGGGCGATGAGCACGTTCTGAGCGTCGCCGTCTCCTTGTCCACCCAGCGGAAGGCGGGAATGTCCTCGTTGGATCCGAGCAGGATTCCCGCCTGGCTCGCCCCCGTCTGCGACGAGAGGTCGGTCTCCCACTCGAGCAGGCGATAGCCGTCGTCCGCAAGCCACCTCGCCATGGTCGGCGCGCTGCCGCCCGCCATCGCGTGCTGAAGGACCGGCAATGCGAGCCCGTCGATCTCCAGGAAGACGATTCCCGGAACGTCGGTTCGTGCCTGGTTCCCACCCCGGCGGGCGACGCGTTCGATGACGCGCAGCGTGTAACGGTCGTCGTCGTTCGTCCCGAGGGCCGTCTCGAGGGCGACCGATATGGCCGCCACCGCAATCGCGGCGACGAGGGCGTCGCCGAACGAGTCGACGGCGATGAAGTCCGGCAGAGCTCGGTCGGCGACCAGCAGTGCCCCCGCATCGATGAAGAGCACCAATACGAACCCGATCGGCAAGGTCCACGGAACTCGAAGCGACGCCACGAGCGGCGGAAGGACCGCGTTCAGCACGGCGATCAGGGCGGCGACCAGGATCGCCCCACCGGGTGCCTTCAGATGGACGCCGGGCGCGATCGCGCTCGCCGCGTAGACGGAGGCGGCGGCGACGAGCCACGAGACGAGTGTCCGTAGCGGATCGAGCCGCGGCTTCGCCGGACGCCAGTGGATGTCCGCGCCGTACGCCGCCGGGGCGTCGCTACTCGGAGAACCCGTTTTTCGGACTGCTTCCGCCGAGATGGCACGATCACCGTATCGGCTCGCTCTCCTACATCGGCCACGCGACGACCCTGATCGAGCTGGGGAAGACGCGGATCCTCACCGACCCCCTGCTGCGCCAGCGCGTCGCCCACATCCGACGCCGTTCACCACCCCCTCGCGACGACGCGCTCGGCCGGCTGGACGCCTTGCTGATCTCGCACGCCCACCACGACCACCTCGACCCGCCCTCGCTCCGAAGGCTGTCCCCCAGCTGTCCGGTCTTCGTCCCTCGCGGCTGTGGCGGGATTCTGCGTCGCCGCGCGATCGGGAACGTGGTCGAGGTCAGGGCGGCCGACCGGGTCCGCGTCGGCGACATCGTGGTCGAGGCCTTCCCTGCGCTCCATGACGGCCGCCGCTACCCGCTGGGCCGCCATTGCCCTGCACTGAGCTACGTGCTCGAGGGCTCGCCGAGCGTGTATTTCGCCGGCGACACCGACCTGTTCCCCGAGATGGGGGCCCTGGCCGGCAGGGTCGACGTCGCCGTCCTCCCGGTGGCGGGATGGGGTCCGCGCGTAGGCGCTGGGCACCTCGATCCCGAGCGCGCCGCGCGCGCGGTCGCGCTGATCCGCCCGCGGGTGGCGGTCCCGATCCACTGGGGGACGCTGTCCGTCATCTGGGCACGGCGGACGGCAGATCCATATGCCCCCGCACGCGCATTCGCGCGGGCCGCCGCGGGGATCGCTCCCGAGGTTGACGTGCGGATCCTCGCCCCCGGTGAGCGCCTTCCACTCGAACCAAGAAAGCGCGACTGACGGCGGGGCCATAATCCTGCGGCGGTGGCGATGAGACGAGGACGCTGGTCGCTCCGCGGCCGCATGCGCCGCCGCAAAGACGGCGGCGATCGGGGCGCAGCGGAGGACGAATTCGTCGAGATCGACGCAGCCGAACTGACCGGCGTCTTCGCGGCACCCTCCTGGCTTCGCGACATCGGACTCACGTCGTGGCTGCTGGTAGGGGTCATGGCCTTCCTCGTCGGGGCCGTATGGGTGCTGTCGCTGACGGGGGTCATCGTGACCCCCGTAATCACAGCGGCCGTCGTCGCCGCCGTCGCCTCTCCGCTCGTGGGTTGGCTGCGGGGCCGTGGCGTGCCACGAGGGGTGGGCGCCGCGCTGCTGCTCTTGGGGATCGTCGCCCTGGGCGTCGCGGTGATCGTGGTTGTGATCACCGGGATCACGAGCCAGTTGTCCGATGCCGGCGCCCACCTCTCCGACGCCACCACCAGGGTCGAGGGGTGGCTGAAGGACCTGGGAGTCGATCCGGGAACGGCACACCAGGCCAAGGCCCATGCGAGCTCCACGACGACCGCGGCGGTGAGCGATCTGCTCCAGGGCTTCAAAGCCGGGCTCTCGGCGCTCTCGTCGCTGGTGTTCTTCTGCGCCCTCACGGCCCTGAGCCTGTTCTTCCTGCTCAAGGACGGGCCGCAGATCCGCGCGTGGGCGGAGCGGAGACTCGACCTGCCCGGGCCCGTCGCTCACCTGGTGACACAGCGGATCCTCGAATCGCTGCGCGGCTATTTCCTCGGCGTCACGATCGTCGCCGCCTTCAACGGCGTCGTCGTGGGGCTCGGGGCGCTGCTGCTCGGGGTGCCACTCGCCGGGACGATCGCCGTGGTCACCTTCCTCGCCGCCTACGTCCCCTACCTCGGTGCCTGGAGCGCGGGCGCGTTCAGCGTCCTCATCGCCCTCGGGTCGGGTGTGGACGTTGCCGGCGGGATGATCATCGTCCAGCTGCTCGCAAACGGGGCGCTCCAGCAACTCGTCCAGCCGTTCGCCTACGGCGCGGCCCTCGGCATCCACCCGCTGGCGGTGCTCGTGGTCACGATCGCGGGCGGCGCCCTGTTCGGCGCGGTTGGCCTGATCCTCGCCGCGCCGTTGACCGCCGCCGTGGTCCGCATCTCCGAGGACCTCTCGCGAGCGCGGACTAGGACCGCTGAAGGCGAGGTGAGCCCGCCAGCCGAGCCGGCACCTACTTAGCGGCGAAGCGGAGCGGCGAAGCACTTCCGCCGCACAGGCGGGCTAGGGCTTCACCTTCGCCGGCGGTCCTAGTGGACGATCGCCTTCAGGGCGACGATCACGAGCCCGAGGGCGCCGTTGATCACGGCGCTGAGCGCGGCGGACGGCCACGATTCCCCCGCGGAGCGCCCGAACACCAAACCCCATAAGCACAGCGTTATGACCCCGGCGCCGACAGCGAGGGTCACGGTCGTATTCCGCGAGAAGACGCCGATGATCCCGAGCAGCAGGATCACGATCGTCGGGATCGCCGTCTCGAGCATCGGCCACTCGGCGGCCACCACCGCGCCGATCTCCGCTCGCCCCATCCTCTTTTGGAGCTCGATCCCGCGCGCGATCATCCCCGAGTAGACGTGCGCGATCCACAGGACCACGACCGTCGTCACCGTCGAGAGCAGCAGGTAGCCGAGCCCCACGGCCGGGTCCTCCGACAGCGCCGCCACCACCGCGGTGACGAGGATCTGTCCGTAGATCGCCGCAGCGATCCCCCGCGAGCGCGTCGGCTCCATGGCGCGCGAGCTTATCCGCGGCTCTGGTCGCGACAACCTCGCGGCGACGGCGGCGCGAGAGACCCGTGTGCGCACCACCACGGCTAGCCTTCGGCCCGGGTGAGGTATGTCGCACTGGTGCCGCTCGGGCTGCTCGCCCTGGCGATCGGGATCTGGTCGCCGCGACCGTGCCTAGCGGCCTTTCCCGGCCGCGACGGGCGGATCGCGTTCCAGACGGGCGGGCCAGGGAACTTCGACGTCGCCTCGATGAGGCCGGACGGGACCGGCGTCAGGCGCCTCACCACCGATGGCGCCGACGACGGCGATCCCGCCTACTCGGCCACCGGACGCCGGATCGCCTTCTTCAGCACCCGCGACGGGAACTCCGAGATCTACACGATGCGCGCCGACGGTCGCGACCAGCGGCGGCTCACGCACGACCCGGCGCAGGACTTCACCCCCGGCTTCTCCCCGGGCGGCCACCGGGTCGCCTTCGAGAGCCGGCGCGACGGAAACAAGGAGATCTACGTGATGGGTGCCGACGGGGGCGGCGAGCGCAATCTGACCCGCAACGGCGCGGGCGACGGCGACCCGGTGTTCTCGCCGGGAGGCGGCGCGATCGCCTTCCAATCGAACCGCGCCGGCAACTTCGAGATCTACTTGATGCGCGCCGACGGCAGCCACGTGCGCCGCCTTACGCACCGCCGCGGCCCGGACTTCACCCCGGCCTTCTCGCCGAGCGGCAGGAGGATCGCCTTCGAGGGCCGCCACGACGGCAACTGGGACGTCTACGTGATGCGCTCCGACGGCAGCCACCGGCGCCGGCTCACGACCGACCCCGCCCGGGACATGGAGCCGGCCTTCTCCCCAAACGGGCGCTGGATCGTCTTCCACAGCCTGCGCGCCGGAGACCCGGAGCTCTACGCGATCCACCCCGACGGCTCCGGGGAGCGCCGGATCACGCACGACCGGGCGATCGAGGAGTCTCCCGACTGGGCGCCGCGGCTACGGACACGAGCCCGCAAGCCCGCGGAGCTGCGCGAGACACGAGTAGGCCGGCTTCTCCTGGAAGCTGGAGGTGAGAACGCCGTATCCCGGCGCCTCCCCTGGGTGCGATGAGTCGATGAGCCGGTAGACGATCATCACGGGTACCCCGTGGTCGCGAACGGCCTCGTAGATGTCGCGTAGCTCGGCCGCCTGCAGTTCCGCGCTCGCGACGCGCTTCGGGTTGCGGCGCCGCGCGCCGGTCGAGACGCCCACCTCGGTCACCCAGACGGGCTTGTCGCCGGCGCCGTGGGAGGCGAGGAACCCGCGGGCCAGGTCGATGTCCCGCTCGACTGCCGCTGCGAAGCCCCTGTTGTCGGCGGCATCCTGGTCGCTTCGGTACGGATGCAGGCCCATCACGTCGAAGAGGCTCGGCACCGGGGGAGCGAGGCCGGGTGCGGCGAACACGGCGCCCAGATAGGTGAGCCAGTTCGCCGAGCTGCCGTCCTCGATCGGGGAGAGGCTCGCGAGGACGATCGGGATGCCGGGGTGGCTGGAGCGTTCGATGCCGTCGTGCGCGAACTCGAGGAGCTTCGCGTACCGGGCCGGATCGAGCGGGCACTCGCCCCAGAACGGATCCAGGTTGGGCTCGTTCCAGATCTCGATTCCCTTCGCCAGCGGATAGCGGTCGGCGACGTTCTCCACGAGCCGCCCCCAGGCGCGGTCGGCGGCGGCGCCGTCGGCCACGATCGGGGTCTTGGCCTGTGACCCGCAGACGCGGGCATACGGTGGCGGGGCGCCCGCGACGACCGGCAGCGGGGCGATCGCGTTTGCCGACGGCGACTCGTGCGTGCACGCGGTGCTCCCGGTGAGCCGGTGGTAGACGGCGTCGTAGATCCTCCAGTGTCCGGGTCGCTCGCGGCAGGGGCCGCCCAGCCTGCTGCCGGCGAGCCCCACCTTCTCCCAGGCGAGCGGATAGCGGGCCACCGACGTTCCGAGCGCGCGGGCGAGCGCGAACGGATCCCCGCTCGCGTCGGGGTTCGGGCTGAGCTTTTGCCAGTCCTCGTTGAAGCCGAGGGCCGGTCCGGAGGGGCCGCCCGTCCCGCCGCCTCCGCACCCGGCGGCGGCGAGGGCGACGACCAGCGCGGCGAGCGCCGCCAGCGAGCGCAAGGTAGCAGCCATGACGACGAAGAAAAGCGGACGACGGGTCTCGAACCCGCGACCTCGAGCTTGGGAAGCTCGCGCTCTACCAGCTGAGCTACGTCCGCGCTGAGCCCGTAATTCTAGGCGGCGGGCGACGGCGCCTGTCTACGCTTTGCTTCCGTGAGCGCCCGCG